>JBFJOC010000027.1:0-30884 GCA_041617855.1 Woeseiaceae bacterium
GACTCCGCATACGCCGACGCCGACGCGCTGGTGATGGAACTCGATATGGACGATATCGACCCGGCCGGTATGCAGGCGCTCATCAACGAGAAGGGTGTGTTGAGGGGCGACGCGACGCTCGAAGACCTGATGGGCGCCGAGCTTTACGCGCAGGCGCAGGCCGCCGCCGCCGAAATCGACGTTCCGCTGGAGCTGCTGGCAAAGAACGAGCCCTGGCTTGCTGCGATCACGGTCGAGCAGCTCGCGCTCAACCGCCTGGGCTTCAATCCGCTGTACGGCATCGAAATGCACCTCTCATCGAAGGCGCTGGCGGACGGCAAGGAGATTCATGGCCTCGAAACCGTGGACGAACAGCTCGACTTCCTCGATGGCCTGTCGCTCGATACTCAGCGCGACCTGCTTTTGCAGACGCTCGAGGAGAATGCCGATTCCGCCGACCTCATGGACAGCATAATCTCGGCGTGGCGGCACGGCGATCTAAAATATCTCGAGGACAACCTGCTCACAGATATGGCAAGGTACCCGGAGCTGCACAGGGCCCTCGTTATCGACCGAAACCGACGTTGGGTCGACTCGATCGGGGATTTGTTGGACGATCCGTTCGACTATCTGATCGTCGTCGGTACCCTGCACCTGATCGGAACCGAGGGCCTACCGGAGCTGCTTGCAAGACGCGGCATCAGCATTCGCCAGCTGCATCAGCCAACGAACTAACGGCCACCCCGAACCGACGAATCCCGAACTGCGGCCCGCGTCGCAGGAAATCGCCCGGAGGAACTGCATGACCCTGTTCGAAGAAGCGCGCGCTGTCATTGCCGGTGGCGTCAACTCACCGGTTCGCGCATTCGCCGGCGTCGGCGGCGAACCTGTATTCATCAAACGCGCCGAGGGTGCCTGGCTCGAAGCCGAGGACGGCAAGCGTTATATCGACTACGTCGGTTCCTGGGGTCCCATGATCCTGGGCCACGCGCATCCCGCAGTGATCGGTGCGGTCATCGACACGGCGAAACAGGGGCTGAGTTTCGGCGCCCCTACCGTGCTCGAAACCCGGCTCGCCGAGAAAATCCGCGCGCTCGTGCCGAGCATGGAACGGCTGCGCATGGTCAGCTCCGGCACGGAGGCGACGATGAGTGCGATCCGTCTGGCGCGAGCGTTCACCGGCCGCGATTCGATCGTCAAGTTCGAAGGCTGTTATCACGGTCACTCGGACTCACTCCTCATCAAGGCCGGGTCGGGGGCATTGACACTGGGCGTCCCGAGCTCCCCGGGCGTACCCGCCGCGCTCGCGGCGCACACGATTACGCTGCCGTTCAACGACAGGGAAGCCGTGATCCGCGCCTTCGTCGAGCTCGGCGAAACGATCGCCTGCATCATCGTAGAGCCGGTGCCGGGCAACATGAATCTCATTCCGCCAGTCAGCGGCTTTCTCGAGACGCTCAGGGACGTGTGCAGCGATTCCGGTGCCCTGTTGATCTTCGACGAGGTCATGACCGGCTTTCGCGTGGCGAAGGGTGGCGCCCAGGCTTTGTTCGGCATCACGCCGGACCTCACGACGCTCGGAAAAGTCGTCGGCGGGGGCATGCCTGCCGCGGCCTTCGGAGGGCGCGCCGACGTGATGCGCCTCATTGCGCCGGACGGGCCCGTGTATCAGGCCGGCACGCTGTCCGGAAATCCGCTGGCGATGGCTGCGGGGCTCGCGACGCTCGAGGCCATCGATACGCCCGGATTTTACGAATCCCTGACTGCGCGGACGCGCGAGCTGGCCGATGGTCTCGCACAGGCAGCAAAAAATGCCGGAGTACCCCTCGCTACGTCTGCGGCTGGCGGAATGTTCGGCCTGGTCTTCACGGATCTGTCGCCGGTCACCTGTTACGCCGAGGTGGCCGAGGCGGACGTCCATCGGTTCAAATCGTTCTTTCACGGGATGCTCGACCGAGGCGTGTATCTCGCGCCGTCGGCATTCGAGGCCGGATTCGTGTCGGCAGCCCACGGCGCTGGCGAGATCAGCCGCACACTCGACGCGGCCGCGGCCACCTTGGCCGGGCTGTGAGTCCGTTTGGGCCGGCGTAGCCTGGCCTTACGCTTCGCCCGTCGGCTCCCGAACGCTGTCCAGGAGCTCGTGCACGAGCCGGAGTCGCTGCATCGGATCGCTCTGCTCGAGGCAGGCCTGCTTCTGCTGCAGGCTGATCGGAAGCACCTCGACGAAGCGATAGCTGACCCAGCTCGCATCCTCGAGCCTGCGCTCCAGCGTCTCGTAGAGCCGCCCGAGGTCGTCGAGCACGGCCGACAATATTTCCGCCATCGACCGGAATTCGTCCGGCAGCGGCAGCGGCCCTTCGTCCGGCAACAGCTCGATGTCGCCAATGTTGAGACCGTCTGGCTGACGGCGGCTGGACAGCAGTCGGAACCGCTGCTGACCGATCGCCGTTACGCCGAGCAGCCCGTCACTGCCCTGGTACCAGTCGGTAATCTGCGCAAGCGTGCCGACGTCATACGTTGTCGCCGTGCCGGCCTCGGAACCGTTCCGAATTAAAAGCACGCCGAATGGCGTGTCGCTTTTCAGACAGCGGCTGATCATATCCAGGTAGCGCGACTCAAAAATACGCAATGGCAGCGGGCCGCCCGGAAACAGCACGGTATTGAGCGGAAACAATGGGACTTCCAAGACGGGCCCCTCGCAGGTGACGCCTTTTTAAGTATAGGCGAGCCTGCACGGGTCAGCGGCTGCGCGTCCGTTGCAATACGGCAGTCAGCGTCTGGCGGGCATTTCCGAATCCGCCATTGGACATGAACACGATTCGATCTCCGGGTGCGACGCTCGCGGACAGGTCCGTCACCAGGCGATCGTAGTCGGCGAACATCCTTAGCCGCTCGCCGAGCGGCGCCAACGATTTGCCGAACTCCCCCGGCATGTCCGCCGGCACGTACATCCAGACGCCGTCTGCGTCGTCGAGGGATTCGGCAAGGGCGTCGTTGTGTACGCCGAGTTTCATCGAGTTGGAGCGTGGCTCGATTGCCACCAGCACGCGCTTGCCCACACCGCGTTTTCGCATGGCCGAAATCGTCCGCCGGATCGCGGTTGGATGGTGCGCAAAGTCGTCGAATATCGCAATATCGCCGATCGTGGCGGTACGTTCCATCCGGCGCTTGACACCCTCGAAGCGGGACAGTGAATCGACTGCCCGCGTAACATCGATGCCGGCTGAACGCGCTGCCGCTACGGCGGCGAGAGCGTTCTCGAGATTGTGAGCACCGCTGAATCCGAAGCGTGCTTCACCCACCTCGTCGGCACCGTGCGAAATACGAACGCGGCGTTCCGACGCATCCAAAAATTCGCCGCGCCAATCCGCCGCGGCGCCGGTGCCGAAGTCCTCGACGGGTGTCCAGCAGCCCATCTGGAGCAGTCGGCGAATCACAGGATCGGCGCCGTTTATGACGAGGCGCCCGCCGCCTGGCACGGTCCGCAGCAGCTGATGAAACTGCCAGAGTATGGCGTCCATGTCCCGATAGATATCGGCATGGTCGTATTCCAGGTTGTTGATGATCAGCGTACGTGGGCGGTAGTGCACGAATTTGGCACGCTTGTCGAAGAACGCCGTATCGTATTCATCAGCTTCGACGACGAAAAACCGGGAACTGCCGAAACGCGCAGAGACACCGAAATTCATCGGAACTCCGCCGATCAGAAAACCCGGCTTGAGTCCGGCATCCTCGAGGATCCACGCCAGCATGCTGGCCGTGGTGGTCTTGCCGTGCGTCCCCGCAACGGCGATGACATGGCGGTCGGACATGACGTGTTCGGCGAGCCACTGCGGCCCTGACGTATAGGCCATGCCGCGGTTGAGAAGTTCTTCGACGACGGGCACGCCGCGGCTCATTACGTTGCCCACCACGACTCGATCCGGGTGTAGGTCAAGCTGCGCGGCGTCGACGCCCTCGTGAATGTCAATACCGAGCTCTTTAAGCTGCGTGCTCATTGGAGGATACACGTTGCAGTCGGAGCCCGTTACCCTATGCCCCGCGGCCTTTGCGAGCTCGGCGACGCCTGCCATGAAAGCTCCGCAGATTCCAAGAATGTGAATATGTTCGGACTTGCTCACGGCGACGAGGTGACAGCGACGTTGACGACATATTGCAGACAGAATATCGCTACTGCAATCGCAACGCCGACATACCAATGCCGTTCGATTGCCCTTGCAATGATGTGTCCTTCAACGGGCACCGACCAGAACAGGATCAGCATGGCGATCACGCCCGTCGGCGCTTCGCCGAGAAAAGGCCGAAGCAGCACGTACTCCGCAACGAAGAGCAGAAAAATAAGCGCCCCGCTGCCGATAATGGCGGACAGGGTTGGGACAAGTCGGGGCGCCCACCCGCTGAGGATGACGAGCGCGGCGTAGCAGGCCAGGCCCAGGGTCGCGCTGAAAATACCGAGGTAGAAGTCACTGTCATCGAAGCGATCGATGAGGGCAAGGCCTGCGAGTGACGAGAACATCCAGAGACATACCGTCATCGCAAGGACCAGCCACGACGCCGGAATTGCCTCGGGGCCCTTTCGCAGAATGATGATCTGGAACAGCGTCTTGATCAGCGGCAGCACGGATACGCGGTCACGATTCGGAATGTCGAGCTCGGAGGCTGCAATCATCGCATGTTAACCTTCGCTACCGAAATCGCTGACCGGGGCACCGATGCCCGAATTCGCACTCGTTGAAAAGCCCGGTTCCATCATCCCCGATATCAGAGGACTCCCGCACATCGGCGTCGACACCGAGTTCATGCGGGAAAAAACCTACTTCGCCGAACTTTGCCTCGTGCAGATCGCCACAGGCACGATGATCTATTGTGTCGATCCGCTGACTGACAGTGATATAGAGCCTTTCTGGCACGCGCTGATGGCAAATCGCTGGATCGTGCACTCCGCACGGCAGGACATCGAGGTGCTGTATCAGGCTGCCGGCTGCATGCCGAGCCGTCTCTTCGACACACAGATCGCAGCCGGCCTCATCGGAATGACGCCCCAGCTGGGCTACGCGACGCTCGTCCGCGAGCTGCTTGGCGTCGATATTGCCAAGTCGCACACCCGCGCGAACTGGCTGCGGCGTCCGCTGTCCCCCGCGCTGCTCGAGTACGCGGCCGAGGACGTAGAACACCTGCTGCCGGTCTGCGACATACTGGAAAACCGGCTCGAGGACCTGGGGCGGCTGGCCTGGGCCGAGGAGGATTCGGTAGCGCTGCTCGACCCTGGACTGTATGGCGTAGAGCCACGGCACGCGATCAGTCGGCTGAAGGGCGCCAGGAATCTCCGCGGGCACGAGCGGGACGCGGCGGCTCGTATCGCCGCCTGGCGCGAGAGCCGGGCAGCGCGCAAGAACCTGCCGCGGCAGTGGGTTCTCAGGGACCGCAGCATCGTCGAACTGGCGCGGAGGCGACCACAAAGCGTCGCGGACCTCGCCGATGTCGATGGCCTCGGCGCTGGAACGATCCGGCGCCATGGCAGGCAGCTGCTGCGCCTGGTTGCGGAATCCGCGAAAGCCGAAGTTGCGGCGCCCGCGCCAGCGCCGACGGCAGCCCAAAGGCAGCTTGCGAAGTTATTGCAGCAGCGCGTGGCGAATCGCGCCGCGGAACTCGGAATCGCCGCGGAGATCATCGCCGGCAGGAAAGAAATCGCGAGCGCTATTCAGCACCGTAACTACGAGGCACGCCTGTTTAGCGGCTGGCGCTGCGACGTGGTCGGTGACGAGTTACGCGGCCTGCTCGAGAGCGGCTGACAAGCGTGCGTATACGTCTTCGATGGAGCCGTCGGCGTCTATCGTCTTCAGAAGCCGACGCTTCTCGTAAAACTCCACCACCGGCTCGGTCTGCTCCCGATACACGCCGAGACGACTGCTGATGGTCTCCTCGTTGTCGTCCTCACGCTGCAAAAGCTCGCCTCCGGTGTTCAGGCACTCATCGAGCTCCGACTGCGGGGAAAAATAAACATTCAGCAGCTTGCCCGTCAAAGAGCAGGTGCGCCGGCCGGTCAACCGCTTCATCAGGATGTCGAACTCGACGTCCATGAGGATGGCCGCGTCGAGCGGCGTGCCCATTTGATCAAGCAGCTCATCCAGATCGAGAGCCTGTTGCACCGTCCGGGGAAAACCGTCGAGAATAAAGCCATCGGCGGCGTCCGGCTCATTGAGGCGCTCGCTGATGATGCCAAGCATGACGTCGTCGGGTACGAGTTCGCCGGCTTCCATGATCGCCCGCGCCTTGCGGCCAAATCTGGAGCCGCTGGCCACGGCCTCCCGCAGCATGTCGCCCGTCGAGATTTGCGGGATATTTCTGTCCGCCATCAGTAGCCTGGCCTGAGTGCCCTTCCCGGACCCCGGCGCGCCGAGCAACACGATTCGCATAGAGATACCCGCCTGAGCTTGGCCGATGGACGACTGACCGTGTCGTGAAGAAAGGTCTGTACGCTACCGACAAGGCCAAGCCGCGTCAATCGTAGACCGAGCGGCGAATCGGCAATCGTGCTGGCAGCGTGGTCATCACCTCCGCGGCCGGGTTTCGGTCTGGCGATGATCCATGTCCGGGTTTCCGTTATTCTCTGAGGCGTCCACTCCCAAGGAACGATTGTCATGCCTGCAATGAACGCCTTTTACGCACAGTCGGGCGGCGTGACCGCCGTGATCAACGCCACCGCGGCCGCGGTCATCGAGACCGCTCGTAAACACCGCTCCAGGATTGCCAACGTCTACGCGGGCCGCAACGGCATAATCGGTGCATTAACCGAGGACATGATCGATACGAACAGGGATTCTGCGGCAGCCATTAGAGCGCTCAAACACACGCCGGGTGGCGCATTCGGGTCCGCTCGCTACAAGCTCAGGAGCATCGAAGACAACCGCGCCGAATACGAGCGGCTCATCGAGGTTTTTCGTGCCCACAATATTGGGTACTTCTTCTACAACGGGGGCAACGATTCGATGGACACGGCGCACAAGGTGTCGCTGATCAGTAAACAGCTCGGCTTTCCGGTGACCTGCCTGGGGATTCCCAAGACGGTCGACAACGATCTGCCGGTCACCGACAACTGCCCCGGCTTCGGCTCTGTCGCCAAATACGTGGCCGTATCGACCATGGAGGCCGCTCTCGACGTCGTCTCGATGGCAAAGACGTCGACGAAGGTGTTCATTCTGGAGGTCATGGGCAGACACGCGGGGTGGATCGCCGCCGCCGCCGGGCTTGCCGGCCGCAAGCCGGGCGACGCTCCGCACATCATCCTGTTTCCCGAG
Source organism: Woeseiaceae bacterium (assembly GCA_041617855.1). Classification (GTDB taxonomy): domain Bacteria; phylum Pseudomonadota; class Gammaproteobacteria; order Steroidobacterales; family Woeseiaceae; genus UBA1847. Next base: position 7,278 of record JBFJOC010000027.1, read on the forward strand.
ATCCCGTTCGACCAGCGTGCGTTTCTGAAGCGGGTCAGGCACTGCGTCGGGAAGCACGAATACTGTGTCGTCGTGGTGAGTGAGGGTGCTCGGTATGCGGACGGGCGCTTTCTTGCGGAAGCCGGTACGACGGACGCGTTTGGTCATGCACAGCTCGGCGGCGTCGCGTCCGTCGTGGCGACCATCGTCCGTGACAACCTCGGCTACAAGTATCATTACGCCGTTGCCGATTACCTCCAGCGGTCGGCGCGCCACATTGCATCCGGCGTCGACGTTGAGCAGGCGTATGCCGTCGGTCGGGCCGCGGTCCGCCTCGCCCTCGATGGCAAAACGGCGATCATGCCCGTCATCAAGCGCGTCTCGGACAAACCGTATCGCTGGCGCATCGAATCCGCACCTCTGTCCCGCGTCGCGAACAAGGAAAAGATGCTGCCGCGTCGGTTCATCAGCAAGGACGGCTTCGGGATCACCGAGGCCGCGCGCCGTTACCTGGCGCCGCTGATACGGCGGGAAGATTATCCACCATATATCAATGGGTTACCGAAATACGTGACCCTGAAAAACGTGCCCGTCGAGCGCCGGCTGAAAACGAATTTTGTGATATGATGCGCGCCGCTCGTGCGGCCTGGGGCCCCGGCTTCGTGTCAGGGAGCGCATGAGCGAGCGCTGTACAGAAATTAACGATAAGCGTCGCGATTATCCGATGAATCGGTGAAGCAGAGGTGCAGCGCTTCAATCGCACGGGTTGCACCGGCAGCTCGTGCGCGACGGTTCGACTTTACAATCGAACGTAGCCCCGGCGGCCGCTTGCCGGGTGCGTGGCCGGACGCGTTCGGTTCGGAATAAACGAAAAGTCAGGAGACAGATCAATGAGTAATGAATCAGCGCTGTGGCTGGCCATAGCGGCCGGGGCGCTTGCAATCCTGTTCGGTGTCGTATCGACGCAATGGGTCCTCAAGCGTCCGGCCGGGAACGAGCGCATGCAAAATATCGCGAAGGCAATCCAGGAAGGTGCCGGCGCCTACATGAACCGGCAGTATTCGACGATCGCGATCGTGGGGATCGTCGTCGCACTCGTACTCGGGTTCTCCCCGATCGGCTGGGCAACCGCAATCGGCTTCGTTATCGGCGCGGTGTTTTCCGGCCTGGCGGGCTACATTGGCATGTTTGTCTCCGTGCGCGCAAACGTGCGCACGGCCGAAGCCGCAACGCAGGGCGTCAATCCGGCACTCAACGTCGCGTTCCGCGGCGGAGCAATTACGGGGATGCTGGTTGTCGGTCTCGGGCTACTCGGCGTAGCAGGGTACTACCAGATACTCACCGCGGGCGGGGCTACCGCGGACGATGCAATCCACGCGCTGGTCGGTCTCGCCTTCGGCGGATCCCTGATCTCGATTTTCGCGCGGCTCGGCGGCGGCATCTTTACGAAGGGCGCTGATGTGGGTGCGGATCTGGTCGGCAAGGTCGAAGCGGGTATCCCGGAGGACGATCCCCGCAATCCGGGTGTGATTGCTGATAACGTAGGCGACAACGTCGGTGATTGTGCAGGGATGGCCGCTGACCTGTTCGAGACTTATGCCGTCACCATCATTGCCACGATGCTGCTCGGCACGCTCGTCAGCGGGCAGTACGGCGATGCCGCGGTCATCTATCCGCTGGCCCTGGGTGCGGTTTCAATCGTTGCATCCATCATCGGCACGTTCTTCGTCAGGACTTCGGACGGCGGCAAGATCATGGGTGCGCTGTACAAAGGCGTCATCGCTGCCGGTGTGCTGGCGGCCATCGCATTCTACTTCGTTACGAATGCGATGCTGGGTTCGGGAGGTCAAGCGTCGGGTATCTTCGGTTCTGCCCTGATCGGGCTCGGGCTCACGGCGGCAATGGTGATCATTACCGAGTATTACACCGGTACCGAGTTCAAACCCGTGAAAACCATCGCCTATGCGTCATTAACCGGCGACGCGACGAACATCATCGCCGGTCTCGGTATCTCGATGAAGGCCACCGCGCTGCCTGTGCTGGCGGTCTGTCTCAGCATCTGGGGTGCGTTCGAATTGGCGCCCGAGGGCAACGCGCTCGCGGGCCTCTACAACATCGCAATTGCGGCGACGGCGATGCTGTCCATGACCGGCGTCATCGTGGCGCTGGATGCATTCGGTCCGATCACCGACAACGCGGGCGGAATCGCGGAAATGTCGGAGCTACCGTCCGATGTTCGCAACATCACCGACCAGCTCGATGCAGTGGGCAACACGACGAAGGCGGTTACGAAAGGGTATGCCATCGGCTCCGCGGGTCTCGCGGCACTCGTGCTGTTCGCCGACTACACGAATGCGCTCGACAAGACCAACATCGCGGCGATATTCGAACTCGACGACTATCGTGTCATCATCGGCCTCTTCATTGGCGGGCTGGTCCCGTATTTGTTCGGTGCGATGGCAATGGAAGCGGTCGGACGCGCGGCGGGCTCCGTTGTCACAGAAGTCCGGCGACAGTTCAAGGAGATCGACGGCATCATGGAGGGCACCGGCAAACCCGACTACAGCCGCGCCGTCGACCTGTTGACGCGAGCGGCCATCAAGGAAATGATCGTTCCGTCGTTGCTCCCAATTCTGGTGCCAATTGCGGTAGGCCTGCTAATAGGGCCCGTCGCGCTTGGAGGGCTGCTGCTGGGCACGATCGTTACGGGGCTGTTCGTGGCTATCTCGATGACGACGGGCGGCGGCGCTTGGGATAATGCGAAGAAATTCATCGAAGACGGCAACTGCGGCGGCAAAGGCTCGGATGCCCACAAGGCCGCGGTGACGGGCGACACCGTGGGTGATCCATATAAAGATACCGCCGGGCCCGCGATCAATCCGCTCATCAAGATCATCAACATCGTCGCGCTGTTGATGGTGCCGCTGCTGTAGCTGCGCGCGGCAAATCGCACTGACTGCGTTGGGGGCAGTTACCGCGTGACTGTCCCCAACTAACGGGCGGTGCCCAGAGTTGCCGGCGGCTCGACGAAACGCCCCTGCACGAAGTCGACGCCAGCGTCGCGTAGCCAGTCGAAGTCTTCCTGCAGCTCGACCTGCTCGGCGACGATACGGAAGTCCAGCGTCCGGGCAAGCTTGATTATCGCTGTGACCATTTCCTGATTGACTTCATCGCTAGTCAGGTTTCGCGTGTAGCTACCGTCGATTTTCAGAAAGTCGATTGGCAAGTGCTTCAGGCTCGCGAACGAGCCGAGACCCGTGCCGAAATCGTCGAGTGCAAACTTGCAGCCGATCCCGTGCAGCACCTCGATAAAGCGCTGCGCGTGCTGCACATTCGAGAGTATTGCTTTCTCGGTAGCCTCGAAGCAGATAGACGACGGAGCGACCCCGGAGTGGTCCAGCGCGTCAACCACGAAGCTCAGGAAAGCGTCGTCGCCCAGCGTTTGACCGGACAAATTGATGGCGCAGCTGCGGTGCGCCGTCAACTTGATTTCGCCACTTGCGATCGCGCCCAGCGCCGCGTTGAATACCCAGCGGTCGATCTGCGGCATCAGCTGGTAACGCTCGGCCGGACGCAGGAATTCGGCCGTGCTTGCCTCGCGTCCGCGCCCGTCCTGAAGCCGTATCAGCACCTCGGCGCTCGGGCCGAAATCGCCTCCCCCACGCATCGCGATGATCGGTTGGACCGCAAGCTCGAACCGGTTCTCGTGCAGAGCCTCCTGAAGCTCGCGAAGCCACTGAATGTCGCCACGCTCACGCGCGACTGCTTCATCCCGCGCCGAATATACGTGCACGCGTCCCCTGCCCTGCTGTTTTGCCACGTAGCAGGCAGAATCGGCGGCACCCATCATGTCTTGCGGGGCCCCACTCGCGTGGCTGATCTCCACCAGACCGATCGAAATACCGATATTGAAGATTTTGTCCTGCCAGACGAAGCGATAATCCGCAATTGCGTTGCAGATGTCGGTCGCTATCTGGCGAGCCTTGTCGATCGGGCAGCCGATAAGCAGCGCCCCGAATTCATCGCCGCCGAGACGGCCGACAAAATCCGACTCGCGAACTTCATCCTTGATGAGTTTGGCGACCTCGCGCAGCATGTTGTCACCGGCAAGATGTCCGCAGCTATCATTTACAGCCTTGAAGCGATCGAGATCCATGTAAAACAGCATGTGCACGGCTTCTTCCATGAGTGCGGTATCCAGGGCCTCATCGAGTCTGCGCTCGAACTCGCGTCGATTAATGAGGCCGGTCAGCGCATCGTGGGTTGCCTGGTAGCTCATTTGCCGAGTCAGGCCCCGCAGCTCGCTGACATCATGAATGACGACGACGGTGCCCGACACGCCGCCGCCGGGACCGCGGATCGGCGACGCGGTCACTTCGACGGAGTGCTCATGTTCGCCGTCCGCGCTGAGCATGACTGCGCGGCGCCCCATATTCACGCGCCGACGTACTGCAAGGCAGCGCTCAACAGGGTCGCCGAGTGGCCGTCGGTCCGCATCGTCGACCAGCGTAAACAGTTCCGCAGCGCGGTGTCCGGCGGCAGCGTCCCGATTCATTCCGATCAGCGACTCGGCAGCGCGGTTCAGATAGTCGACCCGCCCCTCGTTGTCCGTCGTGATCACGCCCTCAGCGATCGATTCGAGCGTATATTGCGCCTGCCGCTTGCCGCGACCGAGCGATACTTCCAAGCTCTTCCGGTGGCTGATGTCGCGCGCGATCGTCAATATCGCTGGTCGGCCGTTGAACTCGATATTCGAACTCTCTGCTTCAACCCACAGGCCGGATTCGTTGCCGTTGATCACCTGAATCTCGAGGCGCCGCGGCGCGGCTTCCTGTGCCATGTGTTTCGCCATGGTCTTACGAAAGAGTGCCCGATACGCCGGCTTGACGAGGTCGGCCGCTTCGCGGCCGACGAGCTGTGCCGGCTCCAGGCCCACCAGGCTCGCTGCCGATTCGTTAGCGAGCCGTATTTTTTCATCGTGAATGATCACGATCTCGGGCAGCGTTCGCGCAAAATCGGCGAACAGCTTGTCGCGGTCCTGAATTTGCTCGTCGCGCTCAGCCAGCGCATCGAACAGGCGATTGACGGTCAGCGCGAGCGGCCCCGTCTCATCGTCTTCCGGAACGGACAGCCTGTGGCCTACCGAGGCGTCACGGGAAGCCTCGATTAGCTCTTCATTCAGGCGCTGCAGCCGCTCCGTGACTCGCAGGCGCGCTCGCCACAGCAGCGCGATTACGCCGGCGGCAGCCAGCACGAGCAGGGACATGACGAAGACGAGGACAGTGGATACCATCTAAGCCCCGAAGTCCTGCAGCGCGGGTTCGGGGGCCAGCGTCCGATCGCGGGGTGGCGTCCAACCTGACGACCCTGACGATATGGATTGCGACGATCCTTTGCTCATTTTCCGGCCATCCCACGAATGCAACCGCACCGTGATGTTTTGTTATTATTGGCCGCTCGATATGCATCTCCAGAGCCGGAGTCATGAGGTACAAACAGAGCGCCAAATCTTGGCTCAGATAAGCATATCCCAGCGGCCCGAGCTGGCTGCGCCGTTTCACCATAATTTGCAATTCCCGGCCGCATAGCGACGGAGAGGACATCGCAATGCGGCCGCCGGGATTTGACATTGATCTTTTTTTTCAACTGTTTACTTAATTAATCAGTTATGAATATCGATTTTGCGCGGCAGCAGATGGTGGAACAGCAGGTCCGCGCCTGGGAAGTCTTTGACGATGCCATTCTCGAGGTGCTGGCCAAGGTCCCCCGCGAGCATTTCGTGCCCGAGAGATTCCGCGCATTAGCGTTTGCGGACACGGAAATTCCGCTTGGCCACGGCCAATACATGATGACGCCGACGGTCGAAGGCCGGCTGCTCCAATCGCTCGACCTCAATGGTAACGATTCCGTCCTCGAAATTGGTACCGGCAGCGGCTTTTTGACCGCCTGCCTTTCCCGATTGGCCGCCGCGGTTACAAGCGTCGACATCTACGCGGAATTCATTTCCGCCGCAGGCGAGCGACTCGCCGAAGGCGGCTTCGACAACGTCGAGCTTGTCACGCTCGATGCCACCGGCGAGCTGCCGGCCGGCCAGTTCGATGCGATCGCGGTCACCGCGTCTATACCAGTCTTCGATCCGCGCTACGTAATGGCGTTGCGGCCGGGCGGACGGCTGTTCGTCGTCATTGGCGAGGACCCCATCATGGAAGCCCGGCTGGTTATCCGAACGGGCGACAGCGACTGGCGTACCGAGAGTTTGTTCGAAACGCACCTGGCCCCGCTGGTGAACGCCGCTTTGCGCCCACAATTCGCTTTCTGATTTCGTGAGCACGGCCGGACGCGCAAGCTCAGAAACTCCCTGCGCATCAGAGTCAGGGTGCGTGGCAGCGGTGTGAACCCGAAGGTCCTTACGCTCAGTCCCGCCGAATTTATCGCAAGGCGCGGCGCCGGTGAACTTTGGCAGCTCGTCGACGTCCGGGAATCGTGGGAGCGCGGCATTGCGAGTGTCGATCAGGCGCTGGCGATACCGATGGCCGATGTGCCGGCACGCGTGGGGGAGCTCGATCGACACCATGGGATAGCGGTCCTGTGCCACACTGGCGTTCGCAGCGCGACCGTCGCAAACTGGCTCGCTTTCGAGGGCTTCGAGCCGGTCGCGAACATCGAGGGCGGCATCGATGCCTGGGCAGTCGATGTCGATCGATCGCTGCCCCGTTACTGACGACGAGGACGCTGCCTCGGACTGATATAGTGATATAGTTTAGTATAACACTTACCGCGGCAACCGATCGCCGCCTGCTTATGGAACCTGAATAATGAGAAAGGCAAATCGGATTCTCAGCGCCCTGGCACTCTCCGTAGCGTTCGCCGCGCCCGCGGGCAGCCACGCGGCCTCCCTCCTCGAAATCTACCAGCAGGCCCTGCAGAGCGATCCTCGCATTCACGAGGCAGAGGCCTTGAGACTCGCGGCACTCGAGGCGGAGCCACAGGCCCGCGGGGACCTTCTGCCTCAGGTCAGTTTCGAGAGTGACTGGACGAAGAGCGACTTCTCGGGCACGAGTGTAGGCGAAGATGCCGCCGGCAATTTCGGCACCTTCGTTTCCGAAACCGAATCCGAGGTGACGCGCTGGCAGTTCAGACTGCGGCAGACGCTGTTTCGCTGGGACAAGATTGTGGGCCTGCGACGCGCCGATAAGCTCGTCGCAAAGGCCGAGGCGGTGCGCGAAGCTGCACAGCAGGATCTGATCGTGCGCGTCGCGCAACGGTATTTCGACGTGTTGGGCGCCGAGGATCAGCTCACGTCGATCCACGCCGACCGTCAGGCCATCGCGCGACAGCTGGAACAGGCCAAGCAGCGCTTCGAAGTCGGGCTGATCGCGATTACCGCCGTGCAGGAATCGCAGGCGGCCTACGACCAGGCGGTGGCGAACGAGATCGCGGCAAAACGCCAGCTGGCGACGGCACGGGAATTCCTGCGCGAGATTACCGGCGCTTACGTGTCAAACCTGTCCGCTCCGGGCGATGATTTTCCGCTGGCGACACCGAGTCCTGCCAACGAGGCGCAGTGGGTTGATCTCGCGCTGAATCAGAATCTCAATCTCATCGCAAGCCGGCTCGACGAGCGGCTTGCACGTGACGAAATCTCGTTTCGACGCAACGGCCACTACCCGTCGATCGAGCTGGTTGCCACAAGCGGCGAGTCCGACACCGACGCCGAGCGCAGCGTCAATCAGAGCCCATTTTTTCCGGCCGACAGCGATGGGCGGGGCGACAGCATCGCCATTCAGTTCACGATGCCGCTGTTCGCCGGCGGCGGCACGTCGTCGCGGGTGCGGGAGGCCGTCTATCTGCACCGTGCGAGTCGGGAACAGCTGCAGCGAGTCACGCGCGAGACGGAGCGCCAAGCCAGGGACGCATACCTTGGCGTGCTATCGGAGATCAGCCGAGTCAAAGCATTACAGCAGGCAGTCAAGTCCAGCCGGACCGCCCTCGAGGCAACGCAGGCCGGTTTCGAGGTCGGCACGCGCACGATCGTCGACGTGCTGAATTCCCAGTTCGCGCTGTATTTCGCAATCACGAATTACTACCAGAGCCGCTACAACTACATTCTGAACGTACTGACGCTCAAACAGGCAGCAGGGACGCTGCAAATCCAGGATCTCGAGGACATCGACCGTTATCTGAGCGAGCGGAAGACGCCCGAGCAGGCCATTGCCGACGAGGCGACCGAGGCAGACGATGGATAGCCGTCCTCGAGCGTCGGTGCGGGCGACAGTAAAGGCAACTAATTCGCGCCGCTTACGCCTTCGATCAGGGGATCGAGCAGCGCAAGCAAGCGATCCAGGGCACCGCGATTGTCCTGGACGATACCCCGGGCCCTCGAGCCTCGCTCAGCCGCCAGCGCCGGATCCTCGAGCAATTCGCGGACCGCGCCGGCAAGCTCCGCGGGGTCATGCACGATGCGGCAGGCGCCATGCTCGACGAACAGGTCGGCTATCTCCTGGGCATTGAAGACGTACGGCCCGCTGATCACCGGCACGCCGACCGCCGCCGGCTCGAGCAGGTTGTGACCGCCAACCGGGACCAGGCTGCCCCCGACAAATGCGATATCGCTGGCCGCATACAGCATCGGCAGCTCGCCCATCGTGTCGCCAAGATATACCTGCGTGGTCGCGAGACATCGCGCGCCGCTAGTTCGCGTCACCAGGCTGAATTCCTGCTTCCTTACGAGGTCGGCGACGGGCGCAAAGCGTTCGGGGTGGCGCGGCACGATCACCAGCAGCAGCGCCGGATACGTCTCTATGAGGATCCGGTGCGCTGCGAGGACCAGCAATTCCTCCTGGTCGTGGGTACTCGCGGCAATCCAGACCCGTCGTTCCCCGAAAGTTTCGACGCGCAGCTTTTTACCGCGGACCGGCAGATCCGGCGGAATCTCGAAGTCGAATTTGATGTTGCCGGTCACGCGAGTGCGCTCAGGACTTGCTCCGAGTGAGCGAAACCGGTCGGCATCGACTTTGCTTTGGGCGGCGATGATGATGCCGTGGGAAAGCGTCTCTCGAAACAACGGCAGAAAGCGTCGATAGCTGCCCAGAGAACGCGGCGAGATGCGCGCGCTGACCAGTATCAGCGGAATGTTGCGCACGCCGCAGCCGCGGTACAGGTTCGGCCAGATTTCCGTTTCCATGATCAGCGCCAGCTCCGGCCGGACTGCCGTGAAAAAACGATCGACGGCAATCGGCATTTCGAACGGGATGTAGCAGTGCTCCACCTCGTCGCCGAAAGCGGCCGCAACGCGCCGCGCCCCGGTAGGCGTCACGGTCGTCAAGAGCAGGCGGTGCCGTGGGAATCGTCTCACCAGCGCGCGGACCAGCGGGATCGACGCCTGGACCTCGCCGACAGACACTGCATGGATCCAGATACAGCTATCGAGCCGGGGATAACCAACGCCGAAGCGCTGCAGCAGGCGATCCCGGTAACTCCGATTGACGAGCCCACGAACCAGCCAGAACGCAAACAGCGGGAGCTGTACGAGGTAGGCCAGCAGATTGTAAGCAATGCGCACGACGGAACCGGACGGCCGCTGGCGCCGGACGTGTTTTCAGATAACCTTCGGCACGGCGCACCTGCCATCAGTGACGATCACGCCGCGCGCGGTTACCCGCATTTCGAATCACCGCACGACAGGCAGGTCATGCAGCCGTCCATCATGATGACAGCGACGTTGTTGCACTTCGGGCACAGCTGCGCTCCCTTGGGAAATTCACTGTCCGAAAAAGCGTCCTGCTGCCTACGGGACTCTTCGAATTCGGCCCTTTTCTGGGCAATTAGTTGCTTCTGACCCTCGTCCAGCTCCTGTTGGGAGAGCATGCCAATCGCGATGAGGTGCTTTTCGACGATATAGCCGAGCTCGGCGATGATCGACGGCATGAATTTGCCACCCGGCTGCCAGTATCCGCCCCGCGGATCGAACACCGCCTTCAGCTCATCCACCAGGAATGCCACGTCGCCGCCTTTACGAAAGACGGCCGAGATAATGCGCGTCAACGCAACGATCCACTGATAGTGATCGAGATTCTTGGAGTTGATGAATATTTCGAACGGCCTACGCTTCTCGAATTCGGTGCCCTGATTCAGGACGATGTCATTGATCGTCACGTACATGGCATGATCGGAAATCGGCGTCTTCACCTTGTATGTCGATCCGACGAGCACCTCCGGACGCTCCAGCTTTTCATGCATGCGAATCACTTCGGCGCGATCTCCACCGCCGCTTTCGCGCTTGTACTCACGCTTCGCCGCAGCCACCTCGGCGGTAGGCTTGTTTACCGCATAGCCGACTATTTTCTTATCGATTTTGATCATCCTGGCTGTCCTCAGTATGGCTTCCGAAGCAACACTCTGCGCGCTCAGAACTTGCCGTAATAACCCTCTTTCAGCGCGTCGAATAGGTTTGCTGCGCTGTGCACCTCGCCGTCGTATTCGATTTCTTCGTCGCCCTTGGCCTCGACAGTCGTACCGTCGGCCAGCGTGAACGAATACACCGTATTCCTGAGGTCCTTTTCCTTGACGAGCACGCCCTGGAACGCCTCGGGATTGAACCGGAACGTCGTGCAGCCTTTCAGGCCTTGTTCATATGCGTAAAGGTAGATGCCCTTGAAGTCGTCGTACGGGTAGTCCGTCGGCACGTTCGCCGTCTTCGAAATCGACGAGTCTATCCACTTCTGAGCTGCCGCCTGTATGTCGACATGAGCCGTCGGCGACACATCGTCGGCGGTTATGAAATAGTCGGGCAGCGTGCTCGGCGTCTCGTCCGATCCGGGCGGCATTGCGTCCTCGTCGACAAAGCCACGATACGCGAGCAGTTCGAAGGAGAAAACATCCACCTTTTCCTTCGATTTCTTGCCCTGCCGTATCACGTTTCGAAAATAGTGGTGCGCGAAGCTTGGCTCGATCCCGTTCGAGGCGTTATTGGCCAGCGACAGCGAAATCGTGCCGGTCGGTGCGATCGAGCTGTGATGGGTGAAACGGGCGCCGACCTCGGCCAGGTCGTCGACGAGCTGAGGCGCCTCGGCAGCGATACGCTGCATGTAGCGGCTGTAACGCGCGTGCAGGATTCGGCCCGGCACCTTGTCGCCGGCGCGGTAGCCGGCAGCCAACATTTCCGGCCGCTTCGCGAGCATCTCCTCAGTGACCTCGAACTTCTCGTTCATGATCGGCGCCGGACCTTTTTCGCGGGCAAGCTCCAGCGCCTCCTCCCAGCCCGCAAGGGCGAGCTCCCGAGCTACTTTCTCCGTAAACGCCACCGAATCGGTATCGCCGTAACGCATGCGCAGCATCGTGATCGTCGACCCCAGTCCAAGAAAGCCCATGCCGTGTCGGCGCTTACGCTGAATCTCGTTGCGCTGCTGTGGGAGGGGCAAGCCATTGATCTCCACAACGTTGTCTAGCATGCGCGTGAAAATCTTGACGACCTTGCGAAACGTTTCCCAGTCGAAGCGCGCCTCGTCGGTGAACGGATCGGTGACGAAGCGCGTCAGGTTGACCGATCCCAACAGACACGAGCCGTACGGCGGCAGCGGCTGCTCGCCGCAGGGATTTGTTGCCCGAATGTTCTCCTCGAACCAGTTGTTGTTCATCTCGTTGACCTTATCGATCAACACGAAACCGGGCTCCGCGAAATCATACGTCGACGCCATGATCAGGTCCCAAACGCGCTTCGCAGGCAAGGTTTTGTAGATCTTGCATGCGACCCGACCACGCTCGTCGGCCACATAGTTGCCTGTGTCAGGCCACTCGCGCCACACGAACTGAGCGCTGTCCGTAACGTCGAGATCGTCTTCCCGGACCTCTTTCGGCGTGACCGGAAACGCCAGTGGCCAGTCCTGCCCATTGATGACGGCCTGCATGAACTCGTCGGTGATGAGAAGCGACAGATTGAACTGGCGCAGGCGCCCGTCCTCGCGCTTTGCGCGAATGAATTCCAGCACGTCGGGATGACCGACGTCGAAGGTGCCCATCTGCGCGCCGCGCCGCCCGCCCGCCGACGACACCGTGAAACACATCTTGTCGTAGATATCCATGAAGGACAGCGGGCCGGACGTGTAGGCGCCGGCGCCGGTCACGTAGGCGCCTTTCGGTCTCAGCGTCGAGAACTCGTAGCCTATGCCGCATCCGGCCTTTAATGTCAGACCCGCCTCGTGCACTTTGTTGAGGATGTTGTCCATCGAGTCGCCGACCGTGCCCGACACCGTGCAGTTGATCGTGGACGTTGCGGGCTTGTGCTCCTGCGCGCCCGCGTTCGACATGATGCGGCCGGCCGGTATCGCGCCGTGCCGCAACGCCCATAAAAACTCCTCGAAGTAACGGTCGCGCTTCGACTCGAGCTCGACACTGACGAGTGCCGTGGCGACCCGTTTGTAGGTATCGTCGATCGTTGCGTCGAGCGTGCGGCCGTCTTTGGCCTTCAGCCGGTATTTTGCGTCCCAGATATCGATCGACGCGGGCTGAAATTCGATGGCGGCGACGGAATGTGTGTCCAGATGAACAGCAGACTTCATTGCCTTGCCTACTCCCCTGATTCCCTGTGAGGGTGACCCCAATTCGTTATTGTGCCCAGACTGTAAAAGAGGAACAGCTACCCGCTCGCCGTGTGCCCAACCGCACGACGAGTGCCCAAAATTGGCGCTTTTCCTCTGTTGAGCGAACACAAGATATTGTGTTCGGACCAGAGCAAGATTATGCCCGCCGGGCGCCACTGTCAAGATTTTCGGCGTTTTTTTTGTGAGGCTATATTTTTATGTTTTTCATATACTTATAAATTTTATCGTAGTAAGTGCATTAATAACCTGGAAAAAAAAATGGCACCCTTGTGAAAATAACCAGGCACTAGATCTAGTGGTATCAGGAGGGCCTGAAACACGCCGACGCGCGACCCGGAAACAGCCTTTTTTGTGGCCTTTTTTGCGGCCTTGTTGCGGCCTGATGCCGGCCGCGACGGGCCTTGATTTGGCCGCTTGTGCCCCTATCTCCACGACCGATGCGGCGCTGCTGAACGCGCGATTTAAGCGCACCGTCGAGCATGAGGTGGTCGGCACGGTCGCGCAGCATCGCGCGCGCAGGAACTTTTGGCTGCGGCGCCATGTCGACGACACTGGCGCCGCATGATCGCGCCGCAGCGCCGGGGGACCGGGTGGCCATATAATTCGGCGTTAACCGGCGATTCAGCTCATCAAGGTAAGCTCGGCAGGAGCTTCTGCCACCGACGAAAGGCGAGAATGGAATGAACAGGCTTGGCAAACGCAGTACAGCATCAGCAATCCGACTGGCGGCACATACCACGGAGCCCGAAAACCCGCTGGTGCGTCGCGCGTTCTTCGTACCGTCAGTCACGCTGATGGTCTTCATCGCCGGTGCTGCGCTCGCCGCTTTGCCGCGGGCCGTGGCCGACGAGCCGCTTCCCAGCCTTGCGCCCCTGGTGGAACGCGTCACGCCGGCGGTCGTAAATATTCGCGTCAAGCAGACCGTTACCGCGCGCTCCCCGTTCGGCGACGACGCATTTCGGCGGTTTTTCGGGCTGCCCGACATCCCCGGTGGCTCCCGTGAAGTCGCCAGCGCCGGATCCGGCGTCATCGTCGATGGGGACCGCGGATACATCCTGACGAATCATCATGTCGTCGCGAGCGCCGATGAGATTCAGGTATCCCTGATCGACGGGCGCATCCTGGACGCCGAAGTGGTCGGCTCCGACGCCGCGACGGACATCGCCGTCCTGAAGGTCGCATCCGACAAGCTCGTCGACATGCCGATCGGTGATTCCGAATCCGTCCGCGTCGGCGATTTCGTGCTTGCGATCGGCAATCCGTTCGGACTCGGCCACACGGTAACGTCGGGCATCGTCAGCGCCCTAGGGCGCACCGGAATAAGCGACAATGGGTATGAGGACTTCATCCAGACGGATGCATCGATCAATCCGGGCAACTCGGGCGGTGCGCTCGTTAACATGCGCGGCGAGCTCGTCGGCATCAATTCCGCCATCATCAGCCGCTCAGGCGGCAATATCGGCATCGGCTTCGCGGTGCCGACGGAAATTGCGAGTTCGATCATGCGCCAGCTGCTCGATTTCGGCGAGGTGCGGCGTGGCCTTCTTGGCGTATCCATTCAGACCATTGACGCCGAGGTCGCAAAGGCGCTCGATGCATCCGTCGACAGTGGTGCGCTGGTCGCGCTCGTTGAGCCCGGATCTGCTGCGGAACAAGCCGGCCTCAAGGTGGATGACATCATCGTCGAGGTAGACGGCAAGAAGATCACGGGTGCCGCGGAACTGCGTAATACGATCGGGCTGATGGGCTCCGGTGAACGTGTGCGCATCAAATATCTGCGCGACGGCAAGATCGAAACGACGACCGCAACGCTCGGCCAGCAGCGTACGGTGCGCAGCCTCGGCTCCGAGATTCATCCCGGGCTGGAGGGCGCGCAGTTCGCGTCCGCGTCGACGACGTCGGACAGCGGTGTCGAAGTCGTCTCGGTGGAGGCCGGCAGCCCGGCAGCACAGCGCGGCCTCCGCGCCGGTGACGTAATCACGGCGGTCAACCGCAGGCCCGTGCGCACGCTGCAGCAGCTCACCGAGATCGCGGCCAATAACCGGATTCTCTTCCTGCTCGTCCAGCGGGGCGATCGTGCCCTGATGCTGCAGATCCGCTGAGCCACGACGGCAGCTTTTTTACATAATCCGGAAAGACTGCCTGGCCATCGCCGGCCGCCCTGACCGTTTTGTGCCGGTCTCCCGCAAGATGTTTCCTTGCGGAAACGTCGGAGCATCAGTAAGGTCGAATGCATACATGACGTAGTTTCGACGCATGCCGGCACGCGCAACGATGACAAGAACAAACGCCGCCTGGCTAACCCAGCTCCTGCTGCTTCTCGCCTGCTCTGTGCCCGCCTCGGCCGACAGCGACATCGCCGCGACGCGCGAGCTCTTCAAGCAGGTTTACGCCGACGCCGAGCGCGGCAGCTGGCGCGAATTCGAGGCGCTCGCCGCTGACGAAAAGAAGCAGCTTGAGAGTTACGTACTGTGGCCGGACTTGCGCGGCGCTTTTCTTCGCAAGCGCGTCGCGGCTGCCGATCCGGCGGAGATCAGCGCTTTCCTCGACCGTTACGGCGACCTTCGGCCGGCGCGAAGCCTGCGCTATCGCTATGCCCTGCACCTCGCCCAGAGCGGCAATCTGGATGCCTATTACGACATCTATCGACGACATTACGATGGCTTGGGCCTCCCGAAACTCGACTGCCTCGCGCTGCAGGCCGAACTCGCCCAAGGCCGTGTGCAGGCAATCGTCAATCGGGCGCTCCATCTCTGGCACGTCAGCAGTAGCCAGGCCGCGGAATGCGACCCGGTGTTCGCGCGTCTCGAACAAGAACAGATATTAGGCAAAGCGCATTATCGACAGCGCTACGCGCTCGCGATCGAAGATCGCGAGCTGACGCGCGCGCGCTGGCTCGCGAAATCGATCGACTCGGAGCATCAAGCCAAGGCGGCTCGCTGGTTGCGGGCGCAACAAAAGCCGGAAGCGTTGCTGCGCGGCCATGCGCGCCTTCCGGACGATGACACCAGCCGGGCGCAGCTCGCGTATGCCGTCGAGCGCCTGACGTATCGCGACCCGGAGCGGGCGGCGACGCTCTGGGCCGAGGTCGCCGCGGCACACGCGTTCACGAAATCACAACGGGATTCGACGGCCCGACACATTGCGCTATGGCTCGCACGTGACGGTTTGCCGGGTGCTGATGCTGCGCTTGCGGCGCTGCCGGCCGAGGCGCAGGACGCCGAGGTCCTGCGCTGGCGCGCGCGGGTCAGCTTGCGCGCACAGGACTGGGCGGCACTGCTCGCCGACATCGGGCGAATGTCGCAAAGCGAGCGGGCTTCCGAGCAGTGGCGCTACTGGCGCGCCGTCGCATTTGCACGCAGCGGCCAGACGCTTGCTGCCAAAGCGGCTTTCGAGGACCTTGCCAGCGAACGCAGCTACTACGGATTCCTGTCTGCGGACGAGACGGGGCGGGAGTACCAATTCGACCATTCCGAACTTAGCGCGGACGAAGCGCTCATCGGTCAACTCGCGCAGAATCCTGCGTTCATCCGCTCCCGCGAGCTGTTCAGCGTCGGGCTCGAGAGTAACGGGCGATCCGAATGGGACGATGCGCTGCGCACGCTGGCCCCCGAGGCCAAGCGGCAGGCTGCTGTCCTGGCGCATCGCTGGGGCTGGCACTCTCGCGCGATTGCGGCGGCCGCGAGCATCGGCCATTACGACGACCTTGCTCTCAGATATCCCTTGCCCTATGCCGACGCGTTTCGGCAGCATGCAAAGGCTGCCCGCATTCCGCCCACCTGGGCCTACGGAGTCGCGCGCAGCGAGAGCCTGTTCATGACCGATGTTCGCTCCAGCGCGGGCGCCATTGGTCTGATGCAGCTGATGCCGACGACCGGCCGGTCCGTTGCGCAGCGCCTGCGGGTCCCGTATGGAGGGCTGGACACGCTGACTAACCCGGCCAGCAACATCCGGCTCGGCACGGGCTATCTCGGCGAAATGACGGAACGCTACGCCGGGAACCGCGTGCTCGCGACCGCGGCCTACAACGCGGGCCCACATCGGGTCGACCGCTGGTTGCCGGAATCCGGCGCCATCGACGCCCGAATCTGGATCGAAAATATTCCGTTTAACGAGACTCGCAAGTACGTGCGCCGCGTGCTTGCAGCGGAGACGATCTTCCACTGGCGTCTGACGGGCAAAGCCCGCCGCCTCATGGACGTGCTGCCGTATGTCGAAGCGCCGGGAGCAATGCAGCTGGCGCAGCGGTCCCGGTAGCCGGCACGGCGCCGGCTTCGGTTGCCGAACAAGCCGACGCTTACGCGGCTAATTTTGTGAGCTCGGCCAGGCGCCGGCGGCGCTGCTCCGGCCCGGCGGCTGCGAGGTCCCTGGCCGCTGTGTAAAAGCAGCTCAGGTCTCCGTCACACCCGTCGAGCAGTGCACGAAACGCAGGCAGGTGTCCCTCATACAGCGTCAGCGACACGATGCGCGCGTTGTTCAGCTGCGATGGCCAACGCGGCACTTCGCGGCCTGCCGCTGCGTATACCGCACGGATTTCTTCGGCCAGCCTGTCTAACCTGTCTTCCTTCAGCAGACGCTTTTCGTCGGGGTCGATCGTCTCCGAGAAAAACGTTTCGAGATCTCGACGAGCGGCAGCAACGACCCGCATGATTTGCCGTCGCAGCGCCCTGCGCTCGCGATAGCCGCGCAAAACGTCATGCTCGCCGCGATGTTTGAGCCAGCGTTCGAGACCGAATTCCTCGACGGCGCTTGCGAACGACTCATTGAAGCCGCTGTCACCCTTCACATAAACGACCTGATGCGCCAGCTCGTGAAACAGGACCGCAACGAGCTCGGCGTCGTCCCACCGCAGCATCGTGCTCAACACGGGATCGCTGAACCTGCCTAGCGTCGAATAGGCGGCAACGCCGCCGACATAAACGTCGAATCCGCGCGCGCGGAGCCGCTCCGCCTGACGCCGTGCGGCGCGTTCCGCGAAGTAGCCCCGATAGCTGACGCAGCCCACGATCGGATAGCACCAGCGTTTGGGTCGCAGGGAGAACTCGGGTGCCGCGAAGACGTTCCAGACAACATAGTCCCGCTCGATGTCCGCATAACTTCGATAACTGGAATTGTTCGGCAGGCCGAGTTCCGCGACTGAGAATTTGCGCGCGGCCTCGATCAGCTGCAATCTTTCGCCGAGCTTGTCCGGCGTCTCCGGCGAGCGGAGGAGTTCGTCAATTGGCTCGCGCTTGCGCATGACATCGAGATGCCCGCGCGCCGCCTGCATGTAATAGCATCCGCTCAACGAAGTGAGAATGCCTATGGCAATAAAGCAGCGAATGCCGCGCGACTGACGCATCAAATTACGAAAGACCTCGTTTGTTAGAATCGGCCAATGCAAGTCTACCTCGTCGGTGGCGCGGTTCGAGACGAACTGCTGGATCTCCCGGTCACGGAGCGCGACTGGTGTGTCGTTGGTGCCACGCCTCGCGATCTCACTGATCTGGGCTACAAGCCCGTGGGTCGGGATTTTCCGGTATTCCTGCATCCGGAAACCGCAGAGGAATACGCGCTCGCGCGCACCGAGCGCAAGACCGCTGCCGGATACCGCGGCTTCGCGGTCGACGCTTCACCGAATGTCACGATCGAAGATGATCTTGCTCGTCGCGATCTAACGATCAATGCTATCGCCAAAGATCAGAGCGGCAAGCTGATCGATCCGTTCGGCGGCCAGGCCGATCTCGAGGATCGCTGGCTTCGTCACGTATCCGATGCGTTTGTCGAGGATCCGGTGCGTATCCTGCGGGTCGCGAAGTTTGCGGCTCGATTTGCGCATTTCGGCTTTCGGATCGCCCCGGCAACGCTCAGGCTCATGCGGGCCATGGTCGCCAACGGCGAAGCGGACTCGCTCGTTCCAGATCGCGTTTGGAAGGAAACCGAAGCCGCTCTCGCCGGCGCGAATCCCCGGAGGTTTTTCGAGTCGCTGCGCGATGCGGAGGCGCTGCGCGTCGTTTTTCCGGAAATCGATGCTCTGTTCGGCGTCCCGCAGCCGGAAAAATGGCATCCCGAGATCGACACGGGCCTGCACACACTTCTTGCGCTCGACCAGGCGGAAGCACTCTCGGCCGACCTCGACGTGCGCTTCGCTGCGCTGGTTCACGATCTCGGCAAGGCAGGCACCGCAAGTGAGCTGCTGCCCAGTCATCCCGGCCACGAGCAGCGCGGTGCGAGGATCGTTCGGGAACTGGCCCGGCGCCTGCCCGTGCCGCGCGCGTGTCGCGACCTCGGCATCCTGGCGGCGGAGTTTCATACCCGCTGTCACCGCGCGCTCGAGCTGCGTGACTCGACCGTCGTCGCATTGCTCGAGGGCACGGATGCGTTTCGGCGCCCGGAGCGATTCGAAAAGTTTCTCCTGGTCTGCGAAGCCGATGCGCGCGGCCGCACGGGGCTGGAGGACCGCGAGTATCCGCAGGCGGACCTGCTCCGCGGCGCGTATGCGGCAGCGACCCGTGTCGATGCCGGCGCCATCGCCGAGAAGCACTCCGGCGAGGACATTGCCGAGGCAGTGCGCCGCGCCCGGCTCAGCGCGGTCGCGGAGTTTCGGCGGCCTGCTCAATCGCCGTAAAAATAGACGTAGATCGAAAAATACGTAACGTCGCCATAGACGTCGGAATCGTCGATCCCGAGCCCGAATTCGACATCGGTCTTCGTCGTCATGGGAGTCAGGTAGCGAAGCGTCGCCGAGCGCGTGCGCGACCTATCCACGGCGCCCTGCCAGGTCGCGAGCTGAAGCTCGAAGCGCTTGAGTCCGTGATCGACGCCGAGTTCGAGACTCGCACGATGGTCGACGAGGCTGTTGATGAGACTGAGGCGCGACACCGACACGAGATCGATGATGTCGCGATCCCGCGCAGGGCGAAAGTCAATGCTGTAACTGTATTGCATCCCCGACAATCGCAGGCCGAATTCCTCCGTCATATCGAATTGCGCCGTGGCCCCGATGCCGTCGGCGTCGAAGCGAATGGTGCGTCCGGGGAATAATTCCGTGCGCGGTATGATGAAGTCGAAATCGCGGAACTCGTATTCCAGCGCGAGCATGGCCGCATCGCCGCGCCAGTACAGCGCCGCATGCCAGTCGTTCGAATCGAGCACATCGGAATCACCCCAGTACGCCGCGCCGATGCGGACACCCACAGGGTCGAACGAATGGTCGATCTCGATGTTCGCCTGCAGCGTATCGAGCGAACCGCCCTGCGGCAGATCGACCGAGCTCGACGCCACGCCCGCCGACAGCCACGTGCTGTCGGCAAGGCCGATTCCGCCGAGCGCACTTGCCGAAACGCCACCGGCGGAATCACCCTCGATGCCGGCGCCGATCATGAATCCGCCGCTTTCCGCAGAGTTCGCGGTCGGCGACGCAAGTATGAGCGTCAGCGCTGCGGCGCGATGGAGCGTTTTTCTAGACCAGAACATACACAATGATCGCTGCAAGGAGGAGCCTATAAATTGCAAAGGGCAGCAACCCGATGTAGCTCACAAAACGCATAAAAAATTCGATGCTCAGGTAGGCAACGATACCTGAAATCACGGCCGCGAGACCGAAATCGGACCACGGTACCGGTGCGTCCGCGGCGACTAGGCCAACCAGCTCGTAGCCAGTCGCGAGCAATATGACCGGCACGGCCAGAACGAATGAAAAACGGGCCGCGTCCTGGCGCGTGAAACCGAGCGTCATCGCCGCGGTCATCGTCACGCCGGAGCGCGACGTGCCGGGGACCAGCGCAAGCGCCTGCGCGCACCCGATGAGCAGCGCGTCGGTAATCGTGAGATCGGCAACCGTGCGCGATTTTCGCCCCAGCCGATCGGCGAGCAACATCAGCACCCCATAGCCCGATAGCGTCACCACGATGACTGCCGGGTCGCGCAGGTTGGCTTCGATCCAGGCGCCGAATGCGAGTCCGGCAAGCGCCGCCGGTACGGTGCCGAGCCCTATGCCGAGCGCCATTCGCGATTCGAGCGTGGGCGTTGCCCGGGCCGCCAGCTGGGCCGTGCCCCGCAGCAGGGCGGCGAGCTCGCGGCGGAAAAACAGGCAGACGGCGCCCAGCGATCCGAAATGCACCGCGACATCGAATGCAAGGCCCTGGTCGGACCAGCCGAACACCACAGGCACGAGCACGAGGTGGCCGGAACTGGAGATGGGCAGAAATTCCGTCAGTCCCTGAACGACGGCAAGCACGACAATCTGCAGGCCCGTCACGCAGAGCCTCGAGCTGCGGTCTCTGATCTCATAACGTCGCTGTCCGGTCGGCCCGGCGGAAGGCCGTGGGTTGTGGAACGGCGCCGCGCGCCAGGCCCAGGCACTTGAAGCGCTCGCCCATCTCGGTCGGCAGCGTAAGTAATTTGACCTCCGAGGACAAACGTGCGCGGTCCTCGGCCCGCATTCCGGCGATCCCGGCGAGTTCCGAATCGATACCGCCGTTGACCAGGAAGTCCCCCTGCGACACGAAGCCGGCGACAGTGAACCCGTAGTCCACAGCCGCTCCTGCCAAGGCCGAAAAATCCACCCACGTTGTCAGGTCCTGAATGCAGGGCAGGATCAGCGGATCGCCGTGCGCGCGGTGCCGAAAATGGCAGCGTAGCCAGCCACTCGTTCGATCGGCGGCATAAAACTCGCGCCGCGGCAGCCCGTAATCGAAGACGAAGGCCATGCCGTGTGCTAGTACGCGCCGCAGATCTGCGGTCCAGGCGGGCATTGCGAGCGACACTTCCGACGTGTAACCGTCGGGCAGCGGCGTACCGATATCGCGCTCGATTTCCCGCACGGCGATCCTGAGCCGCTCACTCGCTGCTCTCTCGACAAACTCGAAGCGCCGCCCGCCAAACGTGACGTATAGCTGCCTGACATCATCGCCGCGCATCACGAATCGTTCCACGGGCAGCGCATCAATCACCTCGTTGGCGATAACGACGCCCGAGAGGCTATCCGGAGGTCGGTCCAGCCACGCGATACGGCGCAGCCAGTCGGGGTTCTCGCGCGCGAGATACGCTCGCTGACGCGCGCTGAGATCGGCCGAGACTTCCAGGATCAAATACGTATCCGGTAATGCATTTCGTTCCGCCAGCGCCCGAAGTACGTCTGCCGCGAGTTTGCCGCTGCCCGCGCCGTACTCCAGAATCGCCGGCGCCTCCACAGCCGACAGTACCTCCACACACTGACGCGCGAGGACACGACCGAAAATCGCAGACACTTCCGGCGCTGTAACAAAATCGCCGGCCGCGCCAAATTTTTCCGTCCCGGAACTGTAATAACCGAGCCCCGGAGCATATAGCGCGAGGTGCATGAACTCGCCGAAACTAATTGCACCGCCGGCCGCATCGATGCGCTCTGCGACGGTACGGGTCACGCGCGCGCTGTGCCGGGCACTCGCAGGATCCGGCGTCGGCAACGTCAGGCCGTGCTCGATTTGCATATACGTGGCCGTGTCTTTAGAAATAGCCCTGCCCCAACGTGCGGGCACGGCATCGAACCGTGGATTATTCCGTACACTGAGGGGCGGCGCATCCGATCAGTCGAGGAACCGTGATGACGACAAGCACATCGCTCGAGGGAAAAGTCGCCCTGATAACCGGCGCCGCGCGCAGAATCGGTGCTGCGATTGCTGCGACCCTGCATGCAAACGGGGCCAACGTGGCGATTCACTACCGCAGTTCCGATACAGCGGCTCTCGATCTCGCCGCCCGGCTCAATTCGGACCGCGATGCGTCCGCCGCGACGTTCAAGGCCGACCTGAATGCGACGAATAAACTCGGCGATCTCGTCGATGCCGTTGCCGCCTGGCACGGCCGCCTCGACGTACTCGTGAACAATGCGTCGAGCTTCTACCCGACGCCGCCCGGTGAGATAACGGAGTCGGACTGGGACGATTTGGTCGGCAGCAATCTCAAAGCGCCGCTGTTCCTGTCTCAGGCCGCACTACCGCGCCTGCGCAAGAGCCGCGGCGTCATCATCAACATGATTGACATTCACGCCCAACGTCCGCTCAGGAACCACACCGTATACGGACCCGCGAAAGCCGGACTTGCGATGCTGACCCGGTCACTTGCCCGAGACCTCGCTCCCGACGTGCGCGTCAACGGTGTTGCCCCGGGGGCCATCCTGTGGCCGGAAGACGGCATGAGCGACGCAGTCAAGCAGTCCGTGCTGCAGCAGATTCCGCTGGCGCGGGCGGGCGACCCGTCCGATATTGCCGGCTGCGTCCTGTACCTCGTGCGCGATGCAGGCTACGTGACGGGCCAGATCGTCGCCGTGGATGGGGGCCGCTCGATCGGCTGGTAGAAGGGGGACATTCCCAATTTTCCTGGAAATGGAATTTGGGGGACATTCCGCATATCCCTGGAAATGAGGAATATCCCCATTTGCACCCTCGTTTTCGGGGAAATGAGGAATGTCCCCGTTTGCGGCGTCAGTACGCGTCAGCGAATTCGCGCCACGGCGGCCCGCGCCGGTCGGCCTTTCTCGGCGCCAGAGCGGGCGAAGGCTTCGCCGCGCCGGGAAGGAGCGCGGTTGGCGGACAAGCGCCAGTGTCGAGATACTCGAGCGCGGTTATCAAGTTCGGATCTGCGGCATCGCCGACAGGGACGCTGACATCGTCCGGCGCCGCGCAGTCAGCGGGCAGGCCGTCGAAATAGTCGCCGAAGTCGTTCGCGTTGACGGTCTGAAACGTCGTCAGACGCAGCCTCTTCTCGCAGAAATCGAAACCGCTCTGGCCGACCGGCTTGCCTAACGTGTCGTCGCCGACGATGCCGATGCCGCCGACGACGTAGGGGTCCATGCTGTTCGCGACAAGCTCGCTTGCCGACGCCGTACTGCGCGTCGCGATGACGACGAGCTTGGAGAGGCTCATCGAGTTGCCGCGGCGTTCGAAGAATTCCTGCGAGTTGTTGGCCGCCGCGCGATCCTGGTTGAACAGCGTCTTAGAAAAAACCAGGTTCTCGTGCACGAGCCCGCCCAGGTAATCGCCGAGCAGCTCGGCCGTCGCCACGAGGC
>JBFJOC010000028.1:0-30155 GCA_041617855.1 Woeseiaceae bacterium
GAGTCAAACTCGGTAGCGGGCGCGGATTTTAACTACATCAACCGATCCTTCCTGCAGAACAAAGGCGCGCAGGCAAATATCTGGTACCTCCGCAGCGCATCCCAGGGCATCGAAGCGAGCGAGGAAGCATACGGCTTCGCCGTAAAGACGTTTCGTGCCCGCGGACTGTTCGGTGAGCTGCGGTCCCACCGGATTGGTTCGAACTATGCACCGGCTCTCGGCTTCGTGAATCGTGCGGGCATTCGCGATCATGCAATCGAATTCGGCTATCTCGGTATCCGCGACAGCGTGAGGTTGCAGACCTATCAGATCCTCGCCAGCGCAGCAGAAGTCACCGACCTCGAAGGTAATACGGAGTCCCGGGAATTGATTCTCGAGCCAGTGAATCTGCTCGGCAAGAAAGGCGACGGCCTGACAGCACGGTTCGTTCGCCAAACCGAGGTGCTGACTGTTCCATTCCAAATCTCGGAAAACGTAGTCATCGCGCCGGGACGCTACGCCTGGAACAAGGCCGAGCTGAATGTTGCCACGGGCGCTCAGCGAACGGCTGTCGTCGATGCGACGGTCGCATATGGCGATTTTTACGATGGACGACGGCGCCAGCTTATCGCAGATGCCAAATGGCAGCCGTCCAAATATTTTTCCCTGCATGCCGGCATCGATTACAACCGCATCGATCTATCGAGCGGCAGTTTCATCACTCGCCTGATCACGATGCGGACCGATGTGGCATTTTCGAGCGCGCTGGCGTGGAATACGCTCGCCCAGTACGATAACGACAGTAATGAACTGTCGGTGAACAGTCGTCTCCGCTGGATTCCGAAGGCGGGGCGCGAGGTAATTCTGGTTGTCAATCACGGCTGGATTGAGGATCGGTCGCTGCTCGATCGGCATCGACAGTGGCGCTCCGTAACATCCGACGTGCTGCTGAAGGCATCGTACACGCTACGGTACTGACGTTCGAACTTGGTCCTGACGCCCAAGTGTTTTTCTATTTGCGGTCAGTATTTATTTGCACTCGGGGCCCGTAGACGACTATCGTTCGGGCATACGAACACGAGTCCGTGACGATGGCCACAGCTCCAGCTACGTCGGAAGGGTGGTCCGGCCGCCTCGCCTTCATACTCGCCGCGATCGGCGCCGCCGTAGGCCTCGGCAACATATGGAAATTCCCGTACACGCTGGGCAGCAGCGGCGGCAGCGCGTTCGTGCTGATCTACGTGCTTGCGATACTGTTCGTCGCCACGCCGATCATGCTGGCCGAGATGATCATCGGGCGACACGCGCGCCAGAGCCCGCCGTCGGCGATGCGCAAGCTGGCCGTGGCCCGCGGCAGCAGTCCGCGGTGGTCTATTGTCGGCTGGCTGGGCCAGCTCGCGGTATTCCTGGTGCTCAGCTTCTACAGCGTGATCGCAGGCTGGACCGCAGCTTATCTGTTCAAATCGATCTCAGGCTCGATGTCCGGGCTTTCCCCTCAAGAAGTCGGCCGGGACTTCGGCGCGTTCCTGCTGGCGCCCGGCCCGATGATTTTCTGGCATTTCCTGTTTACCGCGGTCACCGTTTTCGTCGTGTCGCGCGGCGTGCGCATCGGTCTCGAGCGTCTCGTTCGGGTGCTGATGCCGGCACTGTTCATCACGCTCATCGCGCTCGTCATCAATTCCGCATTCGTCGGCGACTTTCGTACCGCTCTCGACTTCCTGTTTACGCCCGATCTATCCAAGATTACGCCTGACGTCGTCCTGGCTGCCGTCGGGCAGGCATTCTTCTCGGTCAATGTCGGTGTCGGCTCGGTGCTGATCTACGCGGCGTACTTACCGAAAGACGTCAACCTGTTTCGCTCGGCGATCATCGTGTCCGCCGGCGATACGCTCGTCGCATTGCTTGCCGGACTGGCCATTTTCCCGATCGTGTTTGCGAACGGGCTAGATCCGGGTGAAGGGCCCGGGCTCATTTTCGTAACGCTCTCCACCGCGTTCGCACAGATGCCTGGCGGCACGATTATCGGCACCGCGTTTTTTGCCATGCTGCTGTTCGCGGGCCTTACTTCGTCAATCGCGATGCTCGAGACGATGACATCGAGAGTGGTCGAGTTCGGCGGGCTGGGTCGAACCGGCTCCGCGACGCTCTTAGGATTGGCGACTTTCCTGACCGGCCTAATCACGGTTTTTTCGTTCAATCACTGGCAGGACATTCACCTGCTCGGAGCGATTCCCGTATTCGCCGAAAAGACGCCGTTCGATCTGATCGACTATCTCGTGTCGAATATCCTGATGCCGCTCGGCGGCATGCTGTACGCGCTCTTTGCAGGCTGGTGGCTGTCCCGGGAAATCGCCGTCGAGGAGCTCGGCGTCGGAGAAGGAGCGATTTACAGACTCTGGCTGCTGCTGGTTCGCGTCGTGGCGCCGCTCGCCGTTGCCGCCGTTTTCGTCTACAACCTCGCCTGACGCAACGAGCAATACGCCTTACGACTCAACGCGAATTCGATGTGTCCCGATCATCTTCGGAGCGGCATGTCGATCGCCCGCGTCATAGTGTCTTCATTTCCGTTACGTTGCCCATAGTGACGCCATTTTGCGACACTTTATGGGAGTCAATTCCTTAATGTCGACACATCCGCGCGGTTTCTGTACCATACGCGCAGTTCGCGTTATTCCGCTTGGGCGTGGAAGGGACTCGAATACCGCACAGGCGGGCTGTCGCGCCGATCAGTCACTACTGAAAGGGAGGGGCACCCGGCCAGTACGATGGACAGCACACCGATCCGCGACAATCTGCACAAGATTGTCATTCTGAACCCCAAGGGTGGTTGCGGTAAGACCACCCTGGCCACCAACCTCGCCAGCTATTTCGCCAGACGCGGCCCTCCCCCGACCCTCGTAGACTGTGATCCCTTAGGCTACAGCAGCCGCTGGCTCTCCAGGCGGTCGGAGAAGCTGCCGAAGATCTACGGAATCGAAGCATTCGATCACTGCACCCAGCCTTCATCCAGCCTCGAACAGCGCGCCTGGCCCGACTCCGCACAGCTTATCGTCGATCTCCCAGCGGGCCTGTCGGAGAATCAGCTCTACGAACAAACGGTCGACGCAAACAGCATCCTGATCCCGGTGATGCCATCCGAAATCGATATCTACTCCGCCGCGCGGTTCATTGCGGACCTCTTGCTGGTGGCGCAGCTCGACAGGCGGGACCGCAACCTCGGCATCGTCGCGAATCGGACGCGAAAGAACACGAAGAGCTACAAGATGCTGATGCGGTTTTTGACCAGTCTGCGAATCCCGCTCATCGCAGAGCTTCGGGACAGCCAGAATTACGTGTTCGCCGCGGCCAACGGGCTCGGGATATACGACATGCCTGCGTACCGCACGGGGAAGGACATGGATCTCATGGATCCGGTTATTGCGTGGCTCGACCGCTGGCGCATGCGCAAGCTGGATGCGGCTGCCTCACCGGATTACGAACACGCGCCCGGCGGCGAAATTCTGACGCCAGCACTCAGCAAGAATCAGTACTGACAGCGGTCGCATCGGCTGCATGCGGCCGGCTCCCGGCGAGGGAGCCGGCCGTAATGCTGTATAAAGCCGGGTTATGATCGCCCCGCAACGCTCAGCGTGAGCCGCTTCTTCGATTCCCCCGACGAGCTCGTCGCTGCGCTTGTCGATGAGGTCGGCACCGACATCGTGCTCGGCCTGCCGGTCGGCATCGGGAAAGCCCTGCACGTTGCCAACGCCATCTATTCGCGGGCGGCAGCCGACCGATCGATTCGGCTCACGATATTCACGGGGCTGACGCTAGAGCCCCCGACCGGCGGCAGCGATCTGGAGCGACGATTCCTCGGGCCGCTCGGCAAGCGCCTGTACGGAAACTGGCCGACACCGGCGTATGCAGTGGCGATGCGCCGCAATGCGCTGCCGCCAAACGTGCGGGTCCGGGAGTTCTACCTCAGGCCGGGCGCGTACCTCGGAAATCCGCTCGTGCAGCAGTGCTACACGAGCATCAACTACAGCCACGTCGTTCGTGACCTGACGGATCTGGGCGTCAACGTCGTCGCGCAGCTCGTTGCGGTGCGCCCTGGAAGTCCGGCCAGATACAGTCTCGGCTCGAATCCCGACGTGACGCTCGATTTGCTCCCGAGATTCGCGGAATGCCGTCGTCAAGGCAAAGCCGTTGCCATGATAGGCCAGGTCAATCACCAAATGCCGTACATGGCCGGCGATGCCGAAATCTCCGAAGACTGTCTCGACTTCGTGCTCGATTCGGACGCGTGCGAATATCCCCCGTTTGCGCTGCCGAACAGGCCGGTTCGCTCTGCCGATTACGCCGTAGGGATGCACGTGGCGAGCCTGGTTCCGGATGGCGGGACGATCCAGATCGGCATCGGCTCGCTCAGCGACGCGGTCGCCCACTGTCTCAGGCTGCGTCATGAATCGCCGCAGGTATTCTCCGAGGTTCTGGACCTCCTGCCTGGCGGCGTGCGGTCGCCACGGCGCAGCATACTGCCGATCGAACGGCAGCCGTTTGAGCAAGGATTGTTTGCGTCGACCGAGCTGCTGAGCGATGCGCTGTTTTCACTCTTCGAGGCCGGGCTAATCCGACGTCCCGCTGACGATTACGACGATGCGCTGATTCACGCGGGCTTTTTCATCGGATCAACGAGACTCTACGAGCGGCTGCGTTCATTGACTGAAGAGCAACGGCGGCGAATCAACATGACCCGGATCTCCTGGGTCAATACGCTGTTCGGCGATGAACAGCGCAAACGTCGCCAGCGACGCAGTGCTCGATTCATCAATGAGACGATGATGGTGACGCTGCTCGGCGCCGCAATATCCGACGCTCTGGACGACGGTCGCATCGTAAGCGGCGTAGGTGGGCAGTTCGACTTCGTGTCCATGGCCCACGCCCTGGACGATGCCCACTCTATTCTCATGTGCCGCGCACGCCGCATTCACGATGGCGCCCCACAGTCGAATATTCGCTGGTCTTACGCGAACGCAACTGTGCCCAGGCACCATCGCGACATCGTCGTGTCCGAATACGGTATCGCCGCGACGCGAGGCCGTAGCGACCGACAGGTCATCGAAGCAATGCTTGCCATTGCGGACGCCGCATTTCAAAACCGCCTTGTTCGTCAAGCCGCGATGGCCGGCAAGCTCGATCGCGACTACAGATTGCCCGTCGACGCACGCAGCAATTCGCCTGACAGGCTGGAGAGGATTTTCGACCGCGAAGATCTGGCCGCGCATTTTCCCCCGTACCCGCTCGGCACCGACTTGACGGCGGCGGAGCGCAAGCTCGGCGCCGCTTTGACGTGGCTCGGCGCGCAGAGCGCCACCCCGATAACGAAGTTGCGGACGCTGCTGCGTGCCCTCGGCCGCGGCAGCGGTGATGAATTCCGGGACCTGTGTGCCCACATGCAACTCGAGGCGCCGACAACGCTCAAACAATACCTGTTGCGGCGATTGCTGCAACACGCCATAAGGCGAACGCAAACATGACACACACAGGCAAGCCGCCGACGGATTCGGCCGTCGATCAGAACGTATAAAAAGTGCTTCCGAGCGATCTAAACTCGAAATACACCGTTTTCGGCGGACTCGTGATGGGGCTGTGCGACCGCACCGCGCTGATCGTCGCAGAGCGTCGCAGCGGCAGCGTTTGTGTGACGGCCGCGGTCGACAGCCTCGGTTCGCTGGCGCCAGCACGGGCCGGCGACACGCCGACCATCGAGGCCGGAGACGCGGCCGGCAACGTCGGCACGTCCGCCGGCGTGGTCACGACGATCTAGAACGCTCAGGCCATGACGCTGACGCAAATACAGAACGAGGTGTTTACGCCGACCGACCTGCTCCGGCTGCCACGCGGACCCGACGAGCAACAACCTGCCGTCAGGAATGAATCTGCCGTCCGCGGCGGACAGTCATGCCGCCCTGGTCAACGTAGCCAGCATCCAGGTGCCGGAGATCGACCGGGTGGAGCTGAATAACCCGGACAACAGCTACCTGATTCAGAAGCTCGAGGGCACGGCCGCCGTCGGCACGCGCATGCAGCAGGGTGAGTCGTTCCTCGATCAGGCGACGATCGACATGATCCGGCAATAGATTACGAACGCCGCGCCGAATAACTGAGGCAAGGCCCCGCACGGCTTACAAGGTTCCCGCAACCCGGGACCCGGCGATCTCGCCGGGTCCCGAGGCGATCGGGAGCCCTAGATGCATGCCGCAAAAGCCGTCGACCGGGTGCCGTGCGTGACCCGGATCCTGTTCGTAATTCGCTCTAATACCTAAAAACATTTCCCTTGCGTCCGCACACGAAAGGCGTATAAGTATCGCCGCGCGCGCCAGTGTCAGGCGACCCTGGCGACGCGCCGGGAGCACGACTTGGTGCACGACCAACAATAGCCTGACATCGGCACGGTCCGCGCTGAGCGCGTCCTCCCCGCTACCGACTTTCCCTGAACCCGAAGGTCTCCCGGGCGGAGACGGCGTGCCGCGGCGCCGATCAGCCGAAACGGGAGAAATACACATGCTTACAAGGATATGTTGCGGCATGCAGGCGACCCTGTTGGTCGCTCTGGCCGCCTGTGGCGGCGGCGGCGACAGCGGTGGCAACGGCAATGACGGCAACAATTCCGCCCCGTGCCCGGCCCCGACGCCGATCGATGCGGATGCCGTCGTGCAGGGTTCGCTGGCCAACACGGACTGCAGCGTGGCCCGTCTGTTTCCCTCAGAAACGGGCGATAATTCGCTATTGGACCAGTACATCGTGACGCTGCCGGCCGACGGCGAGCTGACGATTCGTATGGAGTCCGCGGCGTTCGACGCGTTCCTCGCACTGTTCGACGACGAGGTGACGCCCCCTCCTATTGCGGAGGACGATGATGGCGGCGGCGGACTCGACGCGTTGATCGTGATCGAGCTGGATGCCGGCTCGTACGTGATCATCGCGAATTCGGCGACGGTCACGGCCGTCACGGGCGCCTATACGCTGTCGACGTCGTTCCGGCCGTTTGTATGGACTTCGACGGCGATCGACGGCGCCCCCGACATGCGCACGGAACACTCGGCCGTTTGGACCGGTTCGGACATGATCATATGGGGTGGCAACGACGGCAACGCGATCGCGAAGCAGAGCGGTGCCATGTATGACGTAACCGGTGACAGCTGGATCGATACAGACTCGGCGAATGCGCCTCGATCGCGCTACGGTCACACGGCAGTCTGGACCGGGGAGGAAATGCTCGTCTGGGGCGGTTTCAGCGGCGCCTTCGACTTCATCACGCTGGGCACCGGCGCAGGCTACGCTCCAGCTTCGAATTCCTGGTCGGTGATCGCGGACGTGGACGCACCGTCCCCGCGCACCGGCCATTCCAGCGTATGGACGGGCTCCGAGCTCGTCGTCTGGGGCGGGTTTTCCTGCCTAGCGTGCGCGAATGCGGAACTGGGCTCGGGCGGTCGCTACGATCCGGCGCTGGACCGCTGGTCCCCGGTCACGATCGTCGGAGCGCCCGTGCCACGCGGCAATCACACCGCGGTGTGGACCGGCTCGCAAATGATCGTCTGGGGCGGTGAGACGGACGCAGGTATCGGCCAGTTAACGCTGCTCAACTCCGGCGGCGTCTACGATCCCGCGACTGACAGCTGGACGGCCACGAACCTCCTGGATGCGCCGCCGCCCACGCGCTGCCACAGCGCGATCTGGACGGGGACCGAAATGCTGGTATTCGGCGGTCAGACCGACACGAATCTCGGCTGTGACGGTTCGACGACGAACACCCTAACGGCCTACGATCCGGTTACGGACAGCTGGAGCACGCGCAGCGTCGCACCGGTTGCATCCGGATTCTCCGGGCCGAAGGCAGTTTGGACAGGCGCCCAAATGATCACCTGGTTCGACGGTGTCGGCGCCCGCTACGACCCTGTGGCTGACCTTTGGCGAGGCGTCGAGCTCAGTCGTGCGCCCTCGCCACGCCGGAGCCACACGCTCGTCTGGACCGGGTCGCAGGCAATCGTCTGGGGCGGACAGTTTGCGGGTACGCTGGAGGACGGAGGCATCTATACACCCGAATTCGACCAGACACCGTAACGCGGCTTCTTTATCACGCGGCAGCGCAAGACAACGACTGGCGGCCGGACACGGCACTGTGTCCGGCCGTCCGACGTCATTCGATTCTGGTTTCCACGCCGAGCATGAACGCGTTGCCGCAGGCTCGCTATACTCGCTGCTCCCCAACCAGCGGAGATCGTCGCCATGACCTGGCTCGTCGCCGGCGTGCTGCTCTGGAGCGCCGCTCATCTGTTCCCTGCGTTTCTGCCGACGGCTCGCCGGCAGCTGATCGATCACCTCGGCAACAACCGCTATCGGGGCCTGTTTGCGCTCGTCATCGTCGGCGCATTGGTGCTCATGATCTTCGGCTGGCGGAGCGCCGCATTTCGGCCTGTTTACGCACCGCCGCTTTACGGCAGCGTTATCGTCCTCGTGCTGATGTACCTATCGTTTCTGCTGTTCGCCGCCGCGGACGCGCCGGGCAACATAAAGCGATTCATACGACACCCGATGCTGACCGGCGCAGCAGTGTGGAGCCTCACGCACCTGCTTGCAAACGGCGACAGCAGGTCGATCGTCCTGTTCGGCGGTATCGGAATCTGGGCGCTGGTCGAGATGGTTGCGATCAACCGCCGCGACGGGGCGTGGCAGCGGCCTGCCCCGGTCGCGGCGTCCAAAGATGCGATGACGGCCGCCGGCAGCGCGCTGCTGTTCGTCGTCGTGCTGTTCCTGCACGAATACGTCTTTGGCGTATCGGCGCTGACGGCGCTGTAAGTTCCGGGACGTTCGAGCCTTCGGCCGCCCACGGCCAGCAGATTTTGTGCGCAGCCCCCTTAATCAGCTCCCAGGCATCTTTGCGGCGTCCGGTGCCTCGCTGAGCCGCTTCGCCTGGGACACCCAGTCATCGCGACCGATTCGCCCCCTGAACGCTTCGAGGCGGTCGTCGATGATCTCGATATCGCGCTCGTTCCAGGACGCCACCTGCCAGAAGTAGTACACGCCGTTGCTGTTCAGAAGTTTCTCGAGTTTCGGACCTACACCCGAGATCTGCTGGAGATTGTCCTTTGTGCCGTACAGCGCCGACTTCAGAATTCGCGGCTCTTTTCTGGGCGCTGTCCGGGGCGCGCGTTCGGTCCTCGCGGGCCGCGCCAGGCGCCGACCGAGGCTGCCAAGCTCGGACTCGATCGCCACCAGCCGCTTGTCCAGCGGCTCGAGATCGACCGACTGCGAGCCGGATAGCCGCTCGACGCGCTGACTCAGACCATCCACTTTTGCCGCGAGAGGCGCCAGATCGACGGGCGCGTGCGTCTTCACGCCCGGCAGCTTTGCCACCTGCTGCCTGAGTTCGCTCAGTTCTCGCTTGACGGGATTGAGGTCGACGCTTTGCTGCGGCTCGGGCTGCGGAATTTTGCGTAGCGACGATTCAATTCGGTCCAGCTTGTCCCGAATGGGGCCGAAGTCGACCGGCAGCGGTTTCTGCGGCACCGGAATTGCCTTGATATCGCGATCCACCTGATCAAGTCGCTGTACGAGCGGTCTCAGGTCGACTTGCTCCGGCGTCGCGGGCTTCGGCAGATTACGAACGTCGTCGCTCAGCACGTCCAATCGGTCGATCAAGGGCTTGAAATCGACATCGTCAGGCTTTTCAGGGACCGGAATGCTGCGAATGTCCGCGTCGAGCGTATCCAGACGGCTTTCGAGCCCTGAAAGGCTGATCGGTTCCGGTTTCGGCAGGCTTTTTACAGCCTTTTCGACAATGTCGAGCCGATCATAGACGCCGCTCAGATCGGTTTCCTTCGGCTCGGGAATTGCATACAGGTGTTTCCAAAGACGGTCCCAGTGCATTTCGTCCGAACGGGCATTTGCCTTGCGCAAATCCTCATAGCTTTCGCTCACGTCCTCGAAATTCCGGCGCGACCACCAATACCCCAGCACGAAGCCGAGAATCGCCGTAATCAGGAATAATAGTGCGAACTTCGCAAGCAGATAGGTCATCGTGTTTCCTCGTTCTTGCAGGCTCGGCTTTCGCCCGGCCCTCCTCTCAGTTCGTGCCCGAAACGCTGATTTCGATTCGCCGATTGCGCGCACGCCCTTCCCGCGTCTCGTTGTCCGCTATCGGCCGCGTCTCGCCGTATCCCATCGCGACTATGCGATCGGGCGCGACGCCGCGAGCGGTCAGCGCATCCGATACGGACTGTGCCCGCTGCAGGCTAAGCGCCGCATTCGATTGCGCGTCACCCTGGCTGTCCGTGTGCCCTTCGATGGCGATTTTTCCGGGACAGCTCGTCGCCGTGTCGGCGAGTCGCGAAAGCAGCTCCTCGTTACCGCGCTCTATTTCGGCGCTTCCCGTGCGGAAGCGAATGGAAGAGCGTGCAAGCAAGTCACTGAAACGCGCGTTGCATGCTTCGAATTCGACGAGCGCCGATGCTCCCGACTCGCCCGGTCCGACCATGTCCTCGGCGTTCGCAGGAAGTGTCGGCGCGAGAGGCGGTTGACTGGCTGGCGCGACCGCTCCGGTGCCCGCCTTTTCAGCCTCGACTGGCATCAGCCGGACGCTGACCGTCGTCGGACAGACGAGCTTGCCGGCCCAGGTATCGCATTCAGTCGCGCGGGCGAGCGCGTTGACGTAGGCCTCCCTCTCCGCTGGTGCCGCAACGTCGACCATGACACGCTGCCCATCCGTGATCACCCGCGAAGCCGATACGCCCGCGTCGTCGAAGCGGGCGGCGACCTGCTCCCGCACGTCCGCCTCGATGCGTGGCGCCGTGAAGAGGGCGCCGACGAGGA
This sequence comes from Woeseiaceae bacterium, assembly GCA_041617855.1. Classification (GTDB taxonomy): domain Bacteria; phylum Pseudomonadota; class Gammaproteobacteria; order Steroidobacterales; family Woeseiaceae; genus UBA1847. The sequence continues at coordinate 10,831 of JBFJOC010000028.1, forward strand.
ACAACAGTACAAGGCCTGCGAGCGGCGCGATACCCCAGGGCCACCACGCAGCTGGCGCGGTCCTGCGCCGCCAGTAGCGTCGCCTGCGCTGAACCCTCGTCACGCTTGCTGTCGAGTCGGAATCGGATGACATAGTGGTCATGCTCTCTGTAGGCTTCGCGCAACGTGCGGCTGCGCAAATGTTCTTGTTGCTTATGCGGCGACCTTCAGTCTAGCGGCATACAGATGTGTCTCAATGGCGCAACTGTGAACAATTGTCACAGGTCATCGGGCGCAGACCGCGCAATTGCGGGTCGCGAGCAGCGCTGCGTTACGACGCGGGGCATAATCGAGACGAAGCTGCCAGTCGAATCCAGACGCACAACGCATCATGACCCTATCCGTTTCCGCCGTCGTACTTGCGCTGCTTGCAGTCGCCGTATCGAATGAGCCTACAAACGACGGACTCTCGGCAACGCTCGAAGCGCTGCGGCACGCCGAATTCGCGACCGCCCGCAGTGCGGCTATCGAAAAACTTGCCAAGCGCAGCAGTCATACGCCGCTCCCCGCCACGGCAATCGCTACGTTACTCGAAACGGCGCAGTCGGATGCCTACATTTCCGTGCGCTTCGAAGCGACTCGCCTGTTAATCGCGACAACGACCGATGCCGATCTCCTAGACAAACTCGGCAAGGCGTGGTCGAGCGGGCTGACAAACCCCGATGGCGAGGTCTGGAGCCGCAGTCTGCATCCGCTGTCTGCCGCTAAAGTTCAAATCGAGGTCGTCAACCTGCTCGCCGAATTGTACGAGGCGCCGTATCCCGATCATGTGATAGATACCTGGATAGAGAGCCTTCGTTCCTTCGCCGGTGATGACGCACTGAAACTGTTGCGGGGCGTTCGCGTCACACAGAGGTTCAGCGAGCGACAGCTCAGACACCTCAGCATTACCGGTGCGCGCGAACACAGGGCCGACCGACGCGACGCTATCTACGCGCTCGCCGTGCGCCCGCTCGATTTGGACACACTGTCGGAAATGGTCGATGCCTTTGAGCACGCGAGGAATCCCAGCGATCGGCTTTTTGCCGCGTATTCCGTGAAGCACCACTTCGCGAACAGGTCGGTCCCGGTCCCGTTAGCCGCCGTCGCCATACGGGTAATGCGCGAAGCAAAGGATGCGAAACTGCGTGGTGTCGCGGCGCAGCTGATTGCCGGCGGGGAGATGTCGTTTGCGGACCGCGAGGCGATGCTACTGTCGGGGCTGCGGCAGCATGAGCACGACGGCGAGATTGCCGAGACGATCGTCGCGCTTTATGGCCGTGCCGGCGTGCATGCGCTCGTTACACGCTACGTCGCCGAGCCGAACATTCCGAGAACACTCAGGCTCTATGCCCTGCAGCAGCTGGAACGCAGCGCCGAACGAGAGAGATCGTTGCCCGAAGCAACGGCGACCGCCCTGATTCGCGCGGCATGGACGACGTCCGATTATGCTGTCATAAACGGGATCGAACGTGTACTCGTTTCCTGGGGAAGTGACGTTCCGTTGATCGTGCACGTGAAGTCCAGCGACGTGCAGTCGCGGACGCTGTTCGGTGCGCTGGTCCTCTGCGTTGTCGTGAATGGCGTGGCCGGCCTCGTGTCGCTGGGGTACATACTGGTCCGGCCGTTCCATGGCAAGAGACCTGGTGCCAGAAAGCTGGGTGCAGCGCTTGGCTGGATCGCGCTATCCGTCGTAATGCTCGGCCTGGCCGCGCTTGCTTTCATCGGCTTTCTCGGTCACAACGCGCCGCCAGACCCCCGCGATACGCTGAAACTGAACGTGCCGCTGTATGTGGGAACCCTGATATACGTGCCGCTGGCCGTCGCCTCGATAAAGCGCGCCCGGCGCTCGCTTCGGATCCCTGCGGAAAGCACAGTAGCCTGAGCCACGGATTTTCGCCCTTAATCGATAAGCCGCGCCCAGCGCCGCGCCACCGCAGCAGCGAATTTTTCCGGCGGTCTGTCGAGCGCTGCGTCGGCAAGCGCGAGCGCCTTGTTTCGCATCGCACGGTGCTGCCGCAGAGCAATTGCCGATAGCCGCGTTGCGCCTGTGGTATCGCGCAGGAACTCGGGCAAGTCTTGCACGTGATTGAGCAGTATGGAGCGATCGTGCGCCGTGCCGACCAGTTCGCACAGCGCGTCAAACTCGTTGATTCGCTTTTTAGCATGGACTGGCAGCAGCTCGCTCAGCACCTGCAGGTGATACCAGTGGTCCTTGCTGCGCTTTCGCCATTCGTGCAGTGCAGCCACCGTACGCTCGGCACGAACCGCTTCTGTCCCCGTGTGAACCCTCGACAACGTCGCCGCGAAACGCTCGATCACGGTGTCCGGCTGCAGGTCGTCAAGCGGCCAGTCATTGATTTCCGCCCCTGCCGCCGCAAGCCCGTTTTGCACATCGAAAAGGGCGGGCGCCGCCGACTGCTCGGCAATCTCGGCGCAAAACTCGAACCATCGAACCACAGCGCTGCTGCCGATCCTCTCGCCGAATCGCGCCGACGTGGCAATCGTCGACACGAGATCGGCCATCACGCGGGCATCCCGGTGACTGGAAACGAGTCTTGCAATATCCCTGTAGGCAGTATTGATAGCAGCGAATTCCGGCAGCACCGGCCGCGCCAGCCTGACGACCGCCCTGACCCTCTTGCAGCACTTGCGCAGCTCGTGGACGCGCGATGCAACGGGCTTGTCGCGATCACAAATTTCCGCGAGCGCCAGCTCCGTCTGCTCCGCGGCAATTCTCTTGATCGCATCCCCCGGCCGCTCGTCGAGTTCCAGTCGGTAGCCCATGCGTTGTTCTTAGTTGTTTTGTCCCAGGGATGGAAACGCCGGCGGCCACTATAACAGGCGCGGCATGCGAATCTAGCCATACGAGATTCTCATGTTCCGGCAGCGCGCCGGTCAGGCAGGGATGTTCGAGCCCGCGATACGAATCGCGGCACAGCGCTAAGTCGGTGTGAACGCGCCTGTCGAGTCAGGCCTTCTTGCGGATTGTCTTTTTGGTCTTCCGGGCACGTTTACGGGTGGTTGTCCCCTTGCTCGCGAGCACTTCCGCAATGCGCTCGAGATTGGCATTGATTGTCTCCGTCGCCTCAACCAGGCGCTCGAGCTGCGCGGCGATCGGGGTCGTCGTCCCAGTATCATCATCATTAGCGGCCTCGAGATCCCGTGCCGGCACTGCAAGTATCGGGACGGGGGCGGTGTCTCCGAGATCGTAATCGAAGTCGCTGTCATCGATTTCGGTAGTGTCGAGCGTGTTCTCCTGCGTGTTTGACATAACCATCCCTACCATCCCTTGCCGGTCGTACACATTGCATTCAAGCAACTGCGCGTCGTGATTACTGTGACGGAGTCGCCGATTCCCCGGCCCGCTCCGCCGCGAATGCATACTCAATCGACCAGCTGAGCGATTTCGGCGATGTGGCGCGCCTTGTCAGCATCGTTCAGGAAGCTCGCGCTGAATGCATTCTTGCAGAGCGTGCCGACGTCGGCGGCGGTAAGCTCGAGCGCCTTGGCACACTGGACAAAATTTTCTCCGACATAGCCACCGAAATAGGCCGGATCGTCGGAATTGACGGTGGCGCGGATCCCGGCGTCGAGCAGTTTTTTCAGATTGTGATCGGCGAGCTTGTCGAACACGCGCAGCTTGATGTTGGACAGCGGACATACGGTCAAGGGAATCTGCTCTTCGACCAGGCGATTCACGAGTGCAGGGTCTTCGAGGCAACGCACGCCGTGGTCGATTCGCCTGACGTGCAGGAGATCGAGTGCCTCCCGGATATACTCGGGCGGACCCTCCTCGCCCGCGTGCGCCACGGTCAGAAAACCTTCGCCGCGTGCGCGATCGAAAACGGTCTTGAACTTCGATGGCGGATGACCGCGCTCCGACGAATCGAGCCCGACCGCGGCAATCCGCTCGCGGTGCGGCATGGCGGAATCGAGCGTTACCATTGCAGCCTCGGCGCTGAGATGTCGCAGGAAACACAGGATCAGCCGAAACGAGATGCCGAATTCGGTCTCGCCGGCCTGGAGGGCTGAATAAATGCCATCGATGACCGTATCGAACTGGATGCCTCGATCCGTATGCGTTTGCGGATCGAAGAAAATTTCGACGTGCCGGACATTGTCGTCCGCGGCACGTTCGAGATATGCGTGCGTCAGGTCAAAGAAGTCCCGCTCCTCGATCAGCACCTGTGCGCCCGCGTAGTAAATATCGAGGAACGACTGCAAATCCGTAAACTCGTAAGCTCGACGAATCTCGTCGACGTCGGCGTACGGCAGCACGATTCCGTTTCGGGTTGCGAGCTGCATCATTAGTTCAGGCTCGAGCGTGCCCTCGATGTGCAGGTGCAGCTCGGCTTTTGGTATTCGGGCAATGAGGTCGGTGACATCCATGCGGGCGATTATATCTTTACTCCCCGGCACCTTCCGTAATCGTGAGATAGCCCGTTTGCCGATACCAGTCGCAGACCATATCCGCGTACGGGCGCGAGTAATAGTGCCCGACCTCGAACACTTCGCCGCCCAGCCGTCGCTCTTTGGCCAGGCCCGGCATCGTTTCCACGATCGCGGTTTCCTGCGCCGGCGTCTGCGGGGCAATGTAGACGCTGAACTTTGCGCTCGTCGTGCCGCTAGCGTAGTCGTCGATGAGCCCGAGAAGCTCCGCAAGTATGAGCTCCTCGTCTTCGCTGACATTCTGATCGATGCCTGCGAGCGACGTCAGCACATCGCGCAGCTGCTTCGCCTGTTCGACCGGCGGACTGAGGCTGATGTAATCCTGTACAAGCTCCCGCAAATGCGAAAAATTGCGCGGCATGCGGCCGCCATCCGACGCTGCAAGACCGCCGATTTCGGCGAGATCGATACCCCATTTCCGCGCAAACGCCTCGATGAACTCCTTCTCTCTAGCATCTAACTCGTTGTCGATCATTGCGAGCTCCTGCAGGATGCGGATGACCTGCCGCGCACCGACTGGTCGAAAAAAATCTTTTGCAAGGACGCCCGCTTCCGTTCTTTCAAGATGCAGCGATTTCTTTAGATTTTGCCAGAAGCCAAGCCCGCGACGATTCTCAACCCAGAATCCGATGCCGATCATGATCATGACGAGATTGACGAGCAGGAAGACGCCATCACCGACTGCGCCCTCGTAGGCACCCTCGATCACGTACAGAGCAACGAACGGTAAACCGGTGGCAAGCGCAAGCAGCTGCGCGGACACCGAAACGCTCTCCGAAACGACGGCCTCATGCTTGCGTATCCAGATCTTGTTGACCGTCAGGTATGCCTCGACGATGATTAATAGGAGCGAAATTCTGACCCAGATGCGAATGAAGGAATCGAAGCTGAAGTCATGCAGATCCATGGCGCGTCACTCCAATGGTGTTATTACTTGATGATAGTTCAAACGGTAGGGACAGACGCTAGTGGCCGTCCGTAGCATTCCCGCAGCTGCGTAAGGCCGCATGGACCCGATCTGCCACACGCTCGTCGGTGCGACGCTCGCACGAAGCGGCCTCGAGAGAATGACACCCCACGGCACCGCCACGCTCATCGTTGCAGCGAATCTTCCGGATGTAGACGTGCTGTCTTACCTTTGGGGACCCGTGTTTCCGTATGCGTTTCGCCGTGGCCTTACGCATGGACTTCCTGCAATGATCGTTTTGCCGATCCTGCTCGCACTGCTGATCCTGGCAATGAGTCGGATTCGAACAGCGCAATCGACGCCGCCGTCGTTTCGCTCCTTGCTCACTCTGTCGGCCATTGGCGTCGCGTCCCATCCGGCCCTTGACTGGCTCAACAATTACGGGATGCGTTGGCTGAGCCCGTTCAACGATACGTGGTCGTATGGAGACACGCTGTTCATCATCGACCTCGTCGTCTGGACGATGCTCGTCATCGGCTTCGGCGCCGCGAGCTATTTGTCGCGGACGAACCAAGTACGATCACGCACCGCAGCCCGCGCGACCCTGATCGCGCTGCTTGCTTATGTCGGGATCAACCTCGGTATTACGAGCACGGCGGAGCGAGTGACTTTGGACAAGGTCGCTGACGATCCGCCATTGCAGATCATGGCTTCCCCGGTGCAGCTGACGCCATTTGCACGTGACATCGTCATGGAATACCCGTCGGAATATCGATTTGCGCGTGTCGAATTCACGCCCTCCGCCGCGTTCCGACCTGGTCCCCAAAACGTACTCAAGGGGCATGCGGAGTTACTCGAACAAGCAGCACGCACGCCGCAGGGCGGTTGGTTTTTGCGTTGGGCAAGATTTCCTTACGTCGTGGCGCGCGACCGAGATGACGGTAAAAGCGTGCTTCTGGCCGATGCACGCTATGTACGCAATATCGACGTGCCCCGATGGCGAGGCTTCGGCATTGTCGAGATTCACTCTGAGTAAGCGACTGCCGGCGTGAATTCGTGCCAGAATATCCGCCGCCGAAATCAGAGTCCCCTGATGCTCATATTAGTGTCGAGAGTTCCGCGTTTTACTGTCCTGCTCACGTTGACGCTGCTCGAAGCGTGCGGATCTTCGCAGCAGGACGGTAACGTCAGCGTCGACCCGGCTGCGGCCACCCGCGTCGCCGACCACAGCCGCAGCGTCGAAGCCGTGGCCGACGAGTACCTGTCCGCAATGCTGCAACGCTTTCCGACCGTCCCCACAATGCTGGGCCTGCCCGATATGCCGCACGACCGCTTGTTCGACAATTCCCCGGCCGCGCTCAATGCCTGGCAGGCGCGCGAAGACGCCTGGTTCGCGGAGCTCGAAGATCTGGGCGAGCCCGCAGTCATCGGATCGCGCGACTGGGTTACATATGGAGTCCTGCGCGAGCAGCTGGCTGCGTCCGTCGCGACGCGCATCTGCCGTAAAGACCTTTGGGAGACCAGCACAACGACCGCCTGGTATAACGGCATGCCGTTCGTATTCGACAAGCAGCCGCTCGATACGGTTGAGCTCAGACGCCAGGCATTGGCACGGCTCAGGGACGTCGACCGGTTCGTCGAGCTCGAAATCGAAAATCTGCGCTCCGGGCTGGAGCTCGGCTACAGTTCGCCGAAGCTGACGGTCGAAGCAGTTCCCGCGGAAGTGCGGGCGCTACGTCGAGAAGATTCCCCGTTCATCAACATGGGTGAGCGTGCGGGCAACGAGGCGTTTGCTGCTGAAGTTCGCAGCATCGTTGCCGCGGAGGTCGTTCCCGCCATCGATCGATTCGCGACATTCATTGAAAAGGAGTATCTGCCGCGCGCACGCGAGGAAATTGCAATCACATACAATCCGAACGGTGCGGAATGCTACCGCGCGCTGATACGCTCGTTTACAACAATAAATCCTTCTCCTGCCGCGATACACGAGCTGGGGCTGGCTCAGATCGAGAAAATCCGCGACGAAATGAACACCGTCCTCGCGGAGCATTTCAATGGCGAACCGATCGAGAGCTTCGTTCGCCGCATCAACACCGATCCTCGATTCACGTTTCGCAGCGAGGAGGACGTCCTGCAGTATTCCGTCGCCTCTCTCGACAGAGCGAAAGCGGCAATGCCGCGTGCGTTCCGCCTGTTGCCGAAGGCGGACGTCGTTATCAAGCCCTACCCGGATTTCGCGGCGAGCGGGGTGGGTGAATATCACTCCTCATCAGAGGACGGCACGAAGCCCGGGATTTTCTACATCGCGGTCAGGGATCCGGAAAATCGCTCTCGGGCGACTCAGCAATCGACGCTGTATCACGAAACCTATCCCGGGCATCACCTGCAGGGCGCAATCGCCATGGAGCTCGGCCAGCGCGTGCACCCGCTCGCCCGCTACCTTGGCAATTCCGGCTACGGCGAAGGCTGGGCCCTGTATGCGGAACGCGTTGCCGACGAGCTCGGCCTCTACAGCGGGCCGCTCGATTTGATGGGCCTTTATTCCGATCAGGCGGCCCGCGCGGCGCGGCTCGTGATCGACACCGGCCTACATACGAAAGGCTGGACCCGGCAGCAAGCCGTCGAATACATGATGAGCAACACGGGATGGGCACCGATCGACATCCAGAATGACATCAACCGGTACATATCCTGGCCGGGTCAGGCCAACGCGTACATGCTGGGAATGCTGGAAATACGGCGTCTGCGCATGCTTGCCGAAATACAACTCGGCGACGCGTTCGACGTCCGTGATTTTCATGACCGGGTGCTCGAGAACGGCGGCGTGACCCTCCCCATGCTCGAGAAAGTCGTGACGCACTGGCTCGAGCAATCAGCAGACTAGAGCAACGCCTGGCGATCGATCGCGGCAAGGTCACTCTCGCACATCCCTGTGCTTTGCGACATAAGGACCTCCTGTCCAAAATGCCGCTCCCACGAAACCCTCGTGGGAGCCCGCCATGCGGGCGATGAAAACCGGCAAGGACATTCCGTTACCAGAATGTCTCCGCCCGTCCTCCTATAATGAGTCCCGTCATGACTTCAATTCCCATCATCGACATCGCTGATCTGCGCAACGCCGACACGCTGGCGGCGATCGATGCCGCGTGTCGCGAATGGGGCTTTTTCCAGGTGACCAATCACGGCATTCCGCAGGACGTCATCGATCAGCTTTTTGCACAGGCGCGCGAGTTCTTCGCACTGCCTGCAAGCACGAAGCGATCAATATCTCGCAGCAGGGAGAATCCCTGGGGCTACTACGACCAGGAATTGACCAAGCGGATCCGCGATCTCAAGGAGGTCTTCGATTTCGGGCCCGGCGACGGCGCCGTGCTGAAAGCGCAGTTCCCCGATGCACTGCCCGACTTTCGTAACGCGGTCGAGCGCTACAGTCGCCACTGCGAGCGCGTAGCACTGCGGCTGCTCGCTGCCATTCTGACTAACCTCGGCGTCTTGGACGACACGGTTAGTCGTTCCTTTGGTGACGATCACACGAGTTTCTTGCGCCTGAACCACTATCCGGTCGTAAGCGGGAACGAAAGGCCGTCAGGCAGCACCCTCGGCGTCAATCAGCACACGGACGCGGGCGCGCTGACGGTGCTGCTGCAGGACGCAGAGGCGGGGCTCCAGGTTTCCAGGAACGGAGCCTGGCATACCGTCGAGCCGCGACAGGATGCCCTTGTCGTCAACATCGGCGACGTCGTACAGGTCTGGTCGAACGACGAATATGCGGCGGCCCTGCACCGTGCCATTGCAAGCGCGAATAAGTCGCGCTACAGCGCCCCATACTTCCTGAATCCCGCATACCGCATGAATTATGCGCCGCTGCCGTCAATGATTTCTGCGGCGAATCCCGCGCGCTACGGAGCCATCAACTGGGGCGAATTCCGCACCCGCCGCGCGGATGGCGACTATGCGGACTATGGCGAAGAGGTGCAGATCGCGGATTATCGGATTGCGCCCGCAACGCGCTGACCGCAAGATCAGGCGCGTCCGGCAGTCGTTTTCTGCATCTCAATTTGCGTGGCGTGAATTCCCACCCAGCGAGTCATCGAGCGAGCGCCGCTTTACTTCGCCGCAATGTTGTACGCTGAGCGGGGGGCTGTCCCGCAGGGACTGTTTCTTTTTACCTTACGCTACCGCCCCATCATCCGCTGCCAGGTCGGCAGATCCCGGACCTTGAGATACGCATTCTCGGCCTTGACCTCGCCGAGCGTAGCTTGCGGTACGTGAGAGTAATTGTGTCCCGGTAACAGCATTGTCTCGTCCGGCAGTGACTTCAGGCGCTGCAGGCTGTGGTACATCTCGTCGGGATCGGAACCGGGCAGATCGACGCGGCCGCAGCCGTTGATGAACAGCGTATCGCCCGAAACCAGCGTGTCTCTGATGCGAAAGCACTGGGATCCCGGCGTGTGTCCCGGCGTGTGCAGAAATTCGACTTCGATTGTGCCGACCGCCAGTCGGTCGCCGGATTCGACGGCACCGATATCCGATTCGGACAGTCCGGTCACCTGCTTGATACCCTGAACTTCCTTCTTGTGGGCGTACGCTTTGACCGGCTTTTTCGCCTGCAGATCGGCCAGACCTTCGATACGCTGATTCGCGAACGAGCCCCCAATATGGTCCGGATGATAATGCGTGACCAGTGCTGCGACGAGCTTCCAGTCCCGTTCCGTAATGTGGCTGATCAGCGCATCGATGGCCCAGGCCGGATCGACGAGAGCTACCTCCCGGGTTTCTTCAGAGCCGATAATGTAGACGAAATTCTGCATCGGCCCGACCTCGATTTGTTCGAGGATGATTCCGGACGATTGAGCACTTTTCATTAGGTTTTTTTCCACCGGCTAGCTCCGGCAGGTGACCCGCTGCGAGACCTTATAACGGTATCCGGATCTTATTCTCTTGAAGCCAAGCCTCGAACGTGAGCAGATCGGGATTCAGGCGCCTCGACCTTCGGGCATCACGTACGGCGCAAAAGCGATCGTTGAAGTCTCGTTTGAACTGATACATGTTCGCGAGGTCGGCCGCTCCGGGAAACCCGAATCCGGCGTACTCCGACGGCTCCACCGCATCGTAGATAACCGGCTCGCCGAATGCTTTGCTCATCGCCGCCGCCATCTGCTCGCCGGTGAGGTGCTCCGCGGCGATACCGATCGTCTTGCCGATGCAGTCCTCGCCGTTGACAAAGATTCCGAAGGCGCACTTTCCGATGTCCGACGATGCTATGCCGGGTAGACGCTTGTCGCCCATTGGCAGCATGAATCTCAGCACACCATCGGCACCACGCTGAGGCCCGGCGCCCGCGTACAACAGGTTGTCCCAATAATACGACGTCAGCATGAATGTCGTCGGCACATCTCGGTCAGTGAACTCTCGATTCCCTTCCCCCTTGCCGTCGAAGTGCGGCACCTTGTAGCGATCCATGAGTGTTGGCATGCGCGGGTCACTCAGCGGAATAAAGATCCGCGTGTCCTCGAGTGTCGACCAGATTACCTGCTCGAGCCCCGCATCGCGCGCTGCTTCTGCCATGTTGCGCGCCTGGTGTACTTCCCGCTCCGGTGAATAATGCTCCCAGAAATTCGTCATGCAGTAGGCCGCAGTTGCGCCGCGAAACGCTGCCTTGATGCCTGCAACATCGTCGCTGTCGGCCTGTACGATTTCCACTCCCAGCCGTTGCAGGATTCTCGCACTCTCGGAGCGCGGCTTTCTGGTAATGGCGCGCGCGTGAAAGCGACGTTCCGGGTCCGTCAGGATGGCGTGCACAAGCCCGCCACCCTGGGCACCCGTCGCACCGATAACAGCAATGATTTTTTTTCGGCCGGACATTCGTAACTCCTGCTGGCGCGTTCGGACAGCGCCCTGTCTTTCGCTTCGCCAGTCGCCCGAATATTTTGCGTCGCGGTACTCTCGCGCGTTCTTACACGCGGCGCAAGCCGCCGCCAGGTACGACAGGCCACGATTCCGTTCGCCTGACCCGCCCTGCCTTGCCCTTGCACAGGCAGACGCAGGGGCCGCTTGCCCCACGCTTGGCATTAGCTATCTGATACATTGCGGGGACTTCCGATGCGTCCCGGTGTGAATATGAAGTCATCCCTCGTTTTTTTTGGCGGCCGAATCGGCGCCGCTGTGCCGCTGCTTTTCTTCGTTGCCTGGGCCATCTCGATCTCGGTTGCCGGTGCGCCCAGCGAACACGGGCTGATCATCGGAATGGTCGCGGGTCTCACGCTCGGCATGCTGCTGTGCCGCAGCCGCTGGGGCGAATATGCGAACGCGGTATTCGCCGGCATGGCAAATCCCGTCGCGACGGTGACGATCGTCGCGTGGTTCTGGGCGGGGATGTTCGCCCAGGTGCTGCGGGTCGGCGGCCTCGTCGACGGACTCGTCTGGCTCGGCGGACAGTCCAATGCGACCGGCGGTCTGTTCGTTGGGGCAACGTTCGTACTTGCAGCTACGTTCGGCACCGCGGTCGGCACCGGCTACGGCACGGCGGTGGCGTTCTGTACGCTGATGTACCCCGCCGGCCTGATGCTCGGCGCGGATCCGGTGTGGCTGTTTGCCGCGATCCTGTCGGGCGCGGCGTTCGGCGACAATCTCGCGCCGGTTTCAGATACGACGGTCGTGTCGGCGACGACGCAGGAGACGGATATTCCGGGGGTCGTGCGCTCGCGCGTCAAGTATGCGCTGCTCGCCGCCATCCCTGCAGTCGTGCTGTTCACGCTGTTCGGCGGCGCCGGACTGGACGCCGATCGAAATCGTGCGGCCGAGCTCCTCGCCGGCACCGTCTCACCGGAGGGCCTCGTGCTGCTCATCCCGTTCGCGCTCGTCATATTTTTAGCGCTGGGCGGGCATCACATCCTCGTTGCCCTGACGTGGGGAATTCTTACGGCCGTCGCGCTTGAGCTGCTGCTCGGGCTGGCGCCGCCGGAGGCGATCCTGTATTTCGATCCCGACGCAGATGTCGTCGGCGGGGCGCTCGTCGACGGCGTTGCCGGCTATCTCGGGCTCTCGATCCTGATACTGCTGATTGTCGCGGGCGCGCACATAATGCGGCTCGGCGGTGCGCTCGATGCCCTGATCGACGGATTGAAAGCGTTTGCGCGCGAGTCGGTTGCACGCGCCGAGACCGCGATCTGGAGCCTGGTGTTTTCGCTCAATGCTTTTATCACGATCAACACGGCAGCCGAGATCGCGGCCGGTCCGGTCGTCTCGCAGCTGGGCAAGCGCTTCAAATTGCATCCATATCGCCGCGCAAACATGCTCGACGCGGTCACGTCCGCGATCGGCTACATCTTCCCCTGGGGTGGTGGCGTTTTAATCGGCTACCAGACGATTCGCACGCTACAGTCGCAATACGACTTCATAGAGGTCGTTGCCCCGACCGAGGTCTGGCCCTTCGTGCTGCACGGCTGGTTCCTGGCGGCGGTGATGCTGATGGCAGCGCTGACCGGGTTCGGCCGCACCTATGAAAGCGCCGACGGGTCCGAAATCAAGTCACCGCCACCGAATTGAGGAGCGTCTTTTTATATCTCAAGGAGGGGACTGTCCCAGAGGAGCAAAGCGGACTGTCCCGCAGGGACTATCCCCGGAGGGATGACGGGCTCTGCCCCCTTCGTCCTATACAATCGCCGTAACACTGATTTCGACGGTCAGCCCAGACATGTACCGACCCATCGACGTAGCGACGCGCGACACCGTCGCATTCATTGCGATGAATATCCGGCTTCCGGCGGAAATTCTCGAGGTCGGATGCGGGAGCGGACGCGTCGCGCTGGCGCTGGCATCGTATGGATATTCCGTGACCGGCATCGACGCCGACGACGCTTGCGTCCAACAAGCCCGGGCGCTTGGCGTCTATGCCGCGCACGCGGAATGGCCTGACTTCGACGGCCCGCCCGTGGACGCGATCGCATTCACGCGATCTTTGCATCACATGCATCCGCTGGATGTCGCTCTCGAGGTCGCAGAGCGCAATCTCCGGCCGGGCGGTCGCCTGGCGCTCGAGGATTTTGCGATCGATGCATTGGACGACGAGACGTTGGGCTGGCTTGTCGGAGTTCTGCAATCCGATGAAGTTCGGGTCCTCTGTCGGCCAGACCCGGATCCCCTCCTCGCACGTTTGCCGGACGCGGCCGACAGAGTGGCTGTATGGCGGGAAGAACACCATCACGAACCCGAACTGCATTCATTCGCGACCATGCGCGCTGCAATTGACAAGCATTTACGAACCGTGTCGGTCGAACACGTCCCGTACCTGTACCGGTATCTGATCCGTGAGATGCCGGAAACGCGGAGGGCTGCGAACGTGCTCATGAAGCTATTCAGCGAAGAATCGCGCCTCGGGAAGACCGGCAAAATTCGGCTGATCGGGCGACGCGTGATTGCGGTCAAGCAGGATTGACGGGTTACAGGACTTGCGTTCGAACGGTCGTAAAACCCGCTATCAGGATCTTTTCGGCATTCACAACGACTCGCCTATAATACGAGGCCCCCGGCACGCGTTCGCTGCCGGCGCCGGCTCCACCCATTGACTCCGGAGATCGCGTCATCTTCGTTCGACTGCTCGGCATCTGCTCTGTTTTTTTGGCCGCCTGTGCCGGATACAGTCCGCCGATCCCCAAGGCCGTATTCATCATCGTCGACGGCATCCCTGCGGACACGGTCGAAGCCGTCGCAACGCCGAACGTCGACGACATCGGGGCCGAGGGCGGCTACGCCAGGGCCTTCGTCGGCGGCATCGTCGGCGGAGCCTCCGAGAGCCCGACCGTCTCCGCAGTGGGCTATCACAGCCTGCTCACCGGAACCTGGGCAAACAAGCACAACGTCTTCGACAACGATGTAGCCGATCCGGATTACAGGTACTGGGATATATTCAGGCTCGCGAAGACCCACGATCCGAAGCTGCGCACCGCACTTTTTTCAACCTGGACGGACAACCGCACGAAGCTATTGGGGGACGGCCTGGAGGCGGCCGGCGGGCACAAGCTCGACTACCATTTCGATGGCCTCGAACTCGATACGGACCGCTTCCCCGAAGACGAGCACGGCGACAACATCCGACAGATCGACACGCTCGTCGCCGCGGAGGCTGCCAGTCACATCGGGGAGCAGGGGCCGGACCTCTCCTGGGTTTACCTGCAATACACCGACGATGCCGGCCATCTGCACGGGGACGGTCCGCAGTTTGCGGAGGCGGTGCGCATCATGGACCGGCACGTCGGCCTGATCTGGGGCTCGATTCGGGAGCGTCGGCGGCGCCTGAATGAAGACTGGCTGGTCATCGTTACCACGGATCACGGCCGCGATGCCGAAACGGGCAGGGAGCACGGTGAGCAGTCCGAGCGGGAGCGGACGATCTGGATCGCCACCAACAGCGGCCGACTGAACGAGCGCTTCTACGCGATGCCGGGCATCGTCGACATCATGCCCTCGATTGCCGCACACCTCGGCGTCGACATTCCGCCCGCGATTGCCGCGAATCTGGATGGACGTTCATTCATCGACTGAATCCAGCGCTTCATTTTACGACACGCCCCGCCAAAGCTCCCGCGCGCAGCGAGCTCGTACGGATCCGGTCCCCCAGGCGTCATTTCTCAAGTGACAGCAGCCAGCGCTCGCGCCGCAGGCGCTCGATTTGCCCGAGTATCCACCGCTGTCGCTCGCGCACATAGTCCGATGGCGGGCTGACATTCAGACCGTTCGGGTTCGGCAACACGGCGGCAAGAAGCGCAGCCTCGCCGTCGCTCAGCGCGCGCGGTTCCCGTCCGAAGAACATCCGGCTGGCGGCGCGGGCACCGTAGATGCCCTGCCCGAACTCCGCGACGTTGAGATAGATTTCGAGGATGCGGCGCTTCGGCAATGCTGTCTCGAGCAGTAGCGCCAGCCAGGCCTCGATACCCTTGCGCACGAAGCTCCGGCCCCGCCACAGATACAGGTTCTTGGCGACCTGCTGAGTGATCGTCGAGGCGCCGCGCAGCGAATCACCCTGCGCATAGTCGATGACCGAATCGCGGATCGACGTCACGTCGAAGCCGAAATGCTCGAGGAATCTCTGATCCTCGGATGCAACCACGGCGAGCGGCAGCGATTCGCCGAGCTCGGCCCAGGGCGTCCAGGAAGCCCGCAGAGACCCCTGGCTACGCGGATCCGCGACGATGAACGCCGTCGTCGGCGGATTCAGCCAGCGGAGAGGCACGACCGCGACAATGCTCAACGCGATGAGCGCCAGGATGCCGACAACGACGAGCCGGCCCACCCGGCGCAGCACTCGGCGCCACGTCTTCCTGACGCGTCGCCCGCGCCTCCTCGGACGCCGGCGAACGCTGCTTCGCGAACGACTCGCACGCATGCCGTAACTCCAGCCTGCCAAACCGAAAACGTTTGTTACAAGCCTGCGTAAAATGACATTTGGATACCGGTTATCATGCCGGCATGCCGCAAGAAAAGCACTCAGCCGCCAGGTTGCTGACGAATCGTCCTCGCCGGACGGTTCGGGCCTTCTCTCTGGTAATTATTGCCGCTGTGCATAGCGGCTGCACCGGTATCCCGAATGGGGTCGATGCCGTAACCGGCTTCGAACTCGACCGTTATCTCGGTACCTGGTACGAGATCGCCAGGCTCGACCATCGCTTCGAGCGCGGACTCTCCGACGTCACCGCAACGTACAGCCTTCGCGACGACGGCGGCGTGCACGTCGTGAACCGCGGTCGCAATGTGCAAACCGGCGCATGGGAGGAAGCCGTTGGCAAAGCCTACTTCGTCGACCGGCCCGACGTCGGTCGGCTCAAGGTCTCGTTTTTCGGTCCCTTCTATGGCGGTTACAACATCATCGCTCTCGACAGGGACCGCTATCAGCATGCGCTCGTCGCCGGTCCGGATCGTTCCTATCTCTGGATCCTATCCCGCCACCCGGAACCCGAGCCCGCGACGCTGAAGCGGCTCATCGACACGGCGCGAAGTCTCGGGTTTCCGACCGACGAGCTCATCTACGTCGAGCATTCCGACACGGCAAGCTGAACGCGGCGCCGTCGAGTGCCGAATCGGCGTTCGATTTCGGGTCCGTGGCGTTATGTGAGGTCCCAGACAGGCGTCGACGATGTCGACGTCCCGGCGCGGGTTGGCGCCGGTTCATTGCGGATCGAGACTCGTTTTTACAGTCGCATTATGAGAAACGCGTCACGTTGCGCCGCGTGTGGCGGATCGACGGCGAACTCCTGCATTGAACGCCTTTCCTGTGTAATTGACAACGTAATTTGGCAGGCGCGAGACGCCTCGATTACACACTAGGACCGGCAAAACCGATGATGAAAGCGAAACTGTTACTTCCCCTGATTGCCGCCTGCACAATGGCCGCGACAAGTGCGCTGACGGATACCTCACCCTCGACGAGCAGCTATCTCGTCCAGGCGGAGAATCTCGACACTGCCTTGAATGCGATTCGCGCAGTCGACGGCACGGTCACGCATCGGCTGGGCATCATCGATGCCGCCGCCGCGACGCTGACCGAGGCACAGGTCAAGGCGCTTCGCGAGAGCGACGACGTGCGGCTGATGGCGGACGGTTCGCTCACCGTCGCCGGCACGCCGCAACCCGATACATTTTATCCTGCCCTCGTCGGTGCCGATCAGTTGCACGACATCGGCATAACCGGCGCGGGCGTCACGGTCGCCGTAATCGATACCGGCGTCTGGGAGGGCGGCTGGCTGGCGCGCGACACCAGCAGCAGCTGGCGCATCCTCGTCCATTATGACGCCACGACGGGCATTTTCGATCCTTACGGCTCGACCGACAACAACGGTCACGGCACGCACGTAAGCTCGGTAATTCTGTCGAGCGGCAGCACGAAGCAAAACCGCAAATACAACGGTCTCGCGCCGAACGCGCGTCTTGTCGCGGTCAAGGCATTCGACGACAACGGTGCCGGCTCTTATGCCGACGTCATTCGCGGCATCGACTGGGTCGTCGCAAACCGCGACGTGCATAACATCCGCATCATCAACATGTCGTTCAGCGCGCCGGCACGCTCCCACTACTGGGACGATCCGCTGAATCAGGCCGTGATGCGGGCGTGGGAGGCAGGCATCGTCGTCGTTGCGTCAGCGGGCAATGTAGGCCCGGATCCGATGACGATCGGCGTGCCCGGCAATGTGCCGTACGTCATCACGGTCGGCGCGATGACCGACAGCGGCACGCCCACCGATGGCTCTGACGACATTCTCGCCTCGTTTTCGGCGGCGGGCCCCACGGTCGAAGGCTTCGTCAAGCCCGAGGTCGTCGCACCCGGCGGGCATGTTCGCGGCATCATGGAGTCCGAGGACCTCATTGCGCAGCAGCATCCCGAGTACTATCAGGGCAACAACACGTTCGAAATGTCCGGCACGTCGCAGTCCGCGGCGGTCGTCAGCGGTGTCATCGCCCTGCTCCTCGAGGCGGAGCCGTATCTGACGCCGGATCAGGTCAAATGCAAGGTCATGTCGTCGGCACGGCCCGCGGTCGCCGCTGACGGGTCGCTGGCCTACAGCCTGTTCCAGCAAGGTGCTGGCCTCGTCAATGCATACGCCGCCGTTTTCGGCACGACCTACGACTGCGCGAATCGCGGCCTGGACGTCTCAGCGGAATTCCTCGGCACGCACTTCGGCGGCCGGGCAAATCAGGACGCCAACGGCGACTACTACCTGATGGGCCTCGAAGGCTACCTCTGGAGAGACGGGTACCTCTGGTCGAACGGCTATCTCTGGACGAACGCCTATCTGTGGCGCGACGGTTACCTGTGGGCCGACGCCTACCTGTGGAGCAATGGCTACAACTTTACCGACAGCTCGGGCAACAGCACCGTCAACAGCACGGGTTACCTCTGGTCGAACGCCTACCTCTGGTCTAACGGCTACCTCTGGAGCAACTCGCTCACCGAGACGATGTCGATAAACGCCTGGGTCGAGGAGCAGACTGCGCCGGAGAGCACATCCTCGGAGCCGAGCGAGCCATCTTCGCCGAGCACGACGGAGGAGACGACGACGAAAGGCGGCGGCAAGGGCAGGAAGTAAGCGCCACGCCTCGTTGACCCGTAACTTACAGACTCCGGCCCGGCCTTTCGTGCCTGGCCGGGGTCTTCGTTTCGGGCACGCTGCGCACGCGAATCACCTCTTCCTGTTCGGCCGTGTCGAGATGCTCCTCCATCATTGCGAGATCCTCGCGAATCTCCGGAAGGACGACGTTTTCGAGCGCGCGCACGCGGCGCTCGGTGCGGCGATACTCCCTGGTCAGGCGGCGAATATTGGCTGCGATTGCGGCCAACTCTGCGGCAGCGACCAGGAGCTGCCCGTAGCTGTCTCCGCAGGCAGTGACGGATTTGGCCGCCCGTACCGGTGTGCGCGTAGCCTGTCGTACGCCCGCGTCGATGCGCGCAGCGAGCATCACCTGGCCGACGCTCGGCCGTTGCTGCATGACAAGCTTGAAGTTTTCGAGCTTCGCTGTCGGGTAGACCTGCAGCCCGTCCAGGCCGACCTCGGCAACCGCGGCAACGAGCGTGTCTCTCGCTGCCGCGCTCAGCGCGTCGAAACGAACCCGAACTTCGGCAAAGGCGTCGCGCTGCCCGAGCATCTCCGCCGCGAGCAGGATGCGCTTCTCATCGAGGAATTCGTACCCGTCCCTGACGAGCTGCTGCTCCTCCTTGAGCGCAAGCCAGGCGCTGCGCGACACCGACTCCCTCTGTTCAGGCCTAGACATGAAGCGTCCGTCCCCCGATGTAGCGCTCGATCTGCTCGTTGCTCAGCCGGGTCAGCTCGGTTCTGGGTAAGGCGCGCAATATTTGCCAGCCCACGGCCATGCTCTCTTCGAGGGAACGCGGACCGTCCTGGTTGACCAGCTCCCGCTCGAAACGATCGCCGAACTCGAGATAACTTCGATCAGTATC
>JBFJOC010000029.1:0-29592 GCA_041617855.1 Woeseiaceae bacterium
CGATGCCGGTGATGAACTGTATGACCAGCGAGGTCGCGTACAGGATTGCGGCGGAGGTCAGCGCCTGGGACACCAGGAACACGCTGGATATGACGGCACGTGAGGTCGCGCCAAAGCGCCGCTCCATGTAGTCGTAGATCGAGGCGACGCCGCTGTTGAAGAAGAACGGCAGGAACAGCGTCACGACGAGGAAGACGACGATCGGGTAGTTGAGGTGGATCGCGATGACCGCGAGGCTGTTCGTGTACGACCATGCGGGCCCGCCGAGAAACGACAGCGCGCTGACGTAGGTCGCGATGACGGATACGCCTATTGCCCACCACGGCGTGGTTCTGCGGCCCAGATAAAAGTCCTCGGCCGTCGACACGCGCTTCGACAGCACGTAGCCGAGCAGCAGGTTTACCAGCACGTAGCCAATCAGGATCGCCCAGTTGAGTGTGCCGAATGCCTGCATCGGTTCTCCCATGTCAATGGCGCATGCGTTCGAGCAGGTCGACGCCGAGCTGACGGAACAGGTGGATCATGTCCACGAACACCCAATTTTCAACATACTGCTCGCCGACACGCTTCCAAAAGTCGAGACCGTTGACCGCGATGCCCCTGCTCGTCGCCGGGCCGCCGAGGTATTCACCCTTGTGGGTCGCCCTGACGCCTGACCATCCGGCCGCACCGCTGAAGCTGCCCTCTGCGATCAGCGCATCGAGATCCCGCACGCGGCGGTCCGGAAATGCATGCGGCCAGCGCCGCTGGTGCAGGTCTTCGAGGTCGGCAAAACCGAGGCAGGCGCCGATGCCGCCCGGCCCGTACCACCGGACCTTCGGGTGAAAGTAGTCGGCCATGCCCATGCTCGCGAGTCGGCTCTGGTCGTCGGCATTCAACCCGTCGAAAATGAAGCGGCGGATGTGGTCGAGGCTGTAGTCGGATTCGCGGGCGTCCTGCGCGTCGCGCAACACGCCGTCATTCGCGCGCGACGGCGGATACACGCCATCCTTGCCCCGACTCGGAGGGAGCACGTGAATCCCAGCCTGCCGCATCAGGTCGATGAAATCGAGCAGGAAGAAAGTCTCGACGATGCGCCCGTTGTCGACGCGACAGAATTCGCCCCAGCGAACGGCGGCGGGCTCGCCGGTTGCCGGAATCCCGATGTAGTCAACGGCGAAGGTGCCACGAAGCAGGCCGGTGCCACACACCCACATGCGGCCATCGTTATTGCCGTCCATGCGGTCGGTCGAAAGGCCGCCGAAGAACAGATGGAGTTGTCGCGCCAGGTCCGGGAAGGACCTGCGCAGCGGCTGCCAGAATCCCCCGGCGAGCGCGTCACTGCCGACGAGATCATTGATCGGATCCGGCCCGTGCCATACGGCATCCGACTCGAGGTAGCGGCCGAGCCCAGCCGGCAGTTCGCCGGCCGGATAGCGATCGATCGCGTCCCAGTACGACCAGACGAGCTTCTTGTTTTCCTGGTTCGGCATGTCGCACCTGGATTGCATTCGAATGCAATACTGCCTAGCATCGCAGCGAATTGGAAGCGCGGTCACCGATACCGGTCGAGCTGCGGCAATTTCACCTGCCCGAGGAGCGATGCGCGACGAATTCGATTACGTGATCGTGGGCGCCGGCTCTGCGGGCTGCTGCCTCGCGGGGCGCCTGGCCGCCGCCGGCGCCGATCGCATCTGTTTGATCGAGGCCGGTCCGGACGACCGCAGCTGGCGAATCAGGACGCCCGCGGCCCTGGTCAAGTTAATGCGGGACCCGCGGCACAACTGGTTGTACTCCACCGTGCCGCAACCAGAGCTCGGCGACCGTGAACTCGCGGTGCCGCGAGGCAAAACGCTCGGCGGCTCGAGCGCGATCAACAGCATGGTCTACATACGCGGCCGGCCGACGGACTACGATCGCTGGGTGGCCCTGGGCTGCAGCGGCTGGGGTTGGGATTCAGCGCTGGCCTATTTCAAACGCTCCGAGAATAATCTGCGCATCAAGAATGAACTGCACGGTGATTCCGGCCCGCTGATCGTCAGCGATTTGCCTTCGCCGCATCCGCTGTGTCGTCGCTGGATCGCCGCCGGTGAAACAATTGGCCTGACGCACAACGACGACTTCAACGGCGTTTCGCAGGAGGGGCTCGGCGTCTATCAGGTAACGATGCAGAACGGGCGGCGCGTGAGTTCCGCGCACGCTTTTCTCGGCGCCAGAGACTCGGACAACCTGACGATACTCACGAAGGCCGAGGCCGTGCGTATCGAGTTCGACGGTAATAGCGCCAGTAAGCTATGGGTACGCAGCGACGGGCAACTGCGCATACTCGGCGTACGAAAGGAGCTGCTGCTCTGCGGGGGCGCAATCGGCTCGCCTGCCCTGCTTCTCGCATCGGGGGTCGGGCCGCAGGACGCGCTCGATGCCACAGGGACGCCCGCGGTTCGAATCGTCGACGGCGTGGGCCGAAATCTCCAGGAGCACGTTTCCATAGGGGTTTCAGCAATAAGCAATGCAGGTCGGGGCCTGTCGCTGGCGACGCTGCCCGGCATCGCCCTGGCGCCCTTCGAATACCTTGTCAGGCATACCGGCCCGATGACGACGAATCACGTCGAAGCCGGCGGCTTCGCGCGGACCGATGAGGCACTCGACGAACCGGACGTGCAGTTCCACGTTATTCCGGCCCGCGTCGCAATGGGCTCGAAAGGCATCACCTGGGGCCGCGGGTATTACGCGGACGTCTGCCTGTTGAAGCCGCGCAGCCGGGGCCGGCTGACGCTCGAGCGGTCGAATGCTGGGCTTACGCCGGCGATCGACTTCGCCGCGCTCGGGCATGCCGAGGACAGGGAACGCATCGTCGCCGCGTTCCGGCTGCTGCGGCGCATCCTGGACAGCGCGCCGTTTCGAGAACTCAAAGCGGTGGAGGAATCGCCAGGACCGGCCGTTCGATCGCACGAGGCCATTCTCGACTACTGCCGACGCCTGCTCGGCACGGCCTATCACCCCGTCGGGACCTGCCGGATGGGTACAAGTGACGATCCGGCCAGCGTCGTCGACCCGGAGCTCAGGGTCGTAGGCTTCGAGAACATGCGCGTTGTCGATGCGTCGGTGATGCCGGAGATAGTGGCGGGCAACACGAATGCGCCAACAATCATGATCGCGGAGCGCGCCGCCGACCTGATCCTGGGCCGCGCGGCCGTATCGGAACCGAGCGCCAGCCGCTAGCGGGCCGTCCAGCCGCCGTCCACGCGGAGACTATGACCGGTCACGAGCCTCGCGCCAGCCGACGCGAGATACATGACCGCATGCACGACGTCTTCGATCCGACCGACTTCGCGCAGCGGAATCATGTCCAGCACGAAGTCGCGAAACACTGGATCGTCCAGCATCGGCTTTGTCATTGGCGTCTCGATAAACGTCGGCGCCACCGAGTTGACGCAAATTCCGTACGGGGCAAGCTCGACGGCCATCGCCTTGGTCAACCCCTCGATCGCGTGTTTCGTCATGCAGTACACAGAGCGCTTCGGCGCGCCGACGTGGCCCATCTGCGACGACATATTGATGATTCGGCCGCGTATGTTTTGCGTCGTCATTGCGCGCGCTGCCGCCTGTGCGACGAGAAACGCAGCGCGCACGTTGAGATTGAGCAGAAAGTCCAGCGATTCGCGATCGACATCGATGAACGGCTGCGGGCGATTCGCGCCGGCGTTGTTCACGAGGATGCTGAGCCCCACAGTGTTTTCGATGCGGCCGAGGACCGCATCGCTGGTTACGTCACCGCATAAGGATTCGATACGCCCGGTCGCGTGCGCCGCGACTTCGTCCAGTTCACTCTGCGTCCGCGCCACGGCGATCACGCGGGCGCCCGCATCGGCCAGCGCCTCAGCGCAGCCGCGACCGATGCCGCGGCCCGCGCCCGTGACCAGCGCCACCTGTCCTCCGAGAGACTCCGCCATGTTGGCCTCCGCATTGCATGCGCATGCAATATTGCCTAGCATCAAATCCGATTGAAAGCCGGATGAAAGACCTGCTCATGGATAATGCCGCGAAGACGAGTTCGTCGAACGACAAGCCCGAGCGCAAACGCGCAACGTCCTACGACGTTGCAGAGCTCGCCGGCGTGTCGCAGTCGGCGGTCTCACGCGTGTTTCAGGACGGCGCGAGCGCCTCCAAGGAAATGCGCGCACGCGTCATGGCCGCCGCGGACAAGCTCGGCTATCGCCCCAACGCGATAGCGCGCGGCCTCATCACGCAGCGCTCGAACATGGTTGCCGTGATCATCTCGAAGCAGACGAATCTCTACTATCCCGAAGTCCTCGTCGAGCTGACCCAGCGATTCTCGGAACGGGGCATTCGCGTGCTGCTGTTCACGCTCGAGCACGAGCGCGATATCGACTCGATGCTCGACAAGACGCTGCAATATCGTGTCGACGGAATCGTGACCGCGGCCATGTTGACGCGGGCACAGCTTGAAACGATCGAGAGCGCGCATATTCCCATCATTTTCTACAATCGAACGCTGCCTGACGTGCTCGTCAACTCGGTTCGCTGCGACCAGGAGGAAGGCGAACGATGGCTCGTCGGCGAACTCTACGAGGCCGGACACCGATCGTTTTCGATCGTATCGGGGCCGGAAGATTCTCCTGTCAGCACCGAGCGCACGCAGGGCGCGCTTCAAAAGCTACACGATCTCGGTATCGACGATGTCACAATCGTGACCGGCGATTACGGCTACGACAGCGGCCGCGATGCGTTTGCGAAAATCGTCGAATCCCGCGGCGGCGCGCCCGACGCGGTGATTGCCGCGAATGACGTGATGGCGATCGGCTGCATCGACGAGGCCCGGGAAACGTTCAAACTCGCAGTACCCGGCGATGTGTCGATCGTCGGCTTCGACGGGGTCGGCCCTGCGCGCTACGCAGCGTATAAGCTGTCGACCGTCAGGCAGCCCGTCGGACGCATGAGCGAGGCTGCGGTGTCGATGCTGATTGATCGCATCGAAAACCCGGACCTGTCACCGGAGAAACGGGTGTTCTCCGGCGAACGCGTTCCGGGAAGCTCGGCACGTCTCGCCTGCCAGAACCGCTGAATCATCGCCGTGCCGGAATACGCCCGCCGTCGTCCTGCGCTACTGAGGCCGTGATGGCCTGGAACACATATGCTTACCAGCCGGGATAAGATCCTCACCACCCACGTCGGCAGCCTGCCGCGCTCCAAAGCCGTCACGGACACGGTCTTTGCACTCGAGCGCGGCGACACGGTCGAGGACGCGGACGTCATCATTCGCTCGGCCGTAGACGAAGTCGTCGCCCGGCAGGTCGCGGCCGGCATCGATGTCGTCAGCGACGGCGAGATGAGCAAGATCAGCTACGCGACCTATATCAAGGATCGCATCACGGGATTTGACGGCGACAGCGAACGTGATCCGCCGAGCGACCTCGAGGAATTTCCGGGCTTCTTGAAGCGCCTGGCACAATCTGGCGGGACGCCGAGCTACCGGCGGCCCTGCTGCGTCGGCGACATACAGGTCAAGGATATGGGCCCCGTCACCGTGGACATCGACAATTTCAAGGCTGCCCTTGCGCGTCACGCCCCAACCGAGGGCTTCATGAACGCCGCATCGCCCGGCGTCATCGCCCTGTTTCAGCCAAACAAGCACTACCCGTCGCACGAGTCGTACCTTGAAGCCCTCGCCGGCGCGATGGCCCACGAGTATCGCGCCATCGTCGACGCGGGCCTAGTGCTGCAGATCGACTCGCCCGATCTGGGTCTCGGCCGGCACATGCTGTTCAAAGACAAGTCCGACAAGGAATATCGGGAGCTCGCGACTCTGCACGTCAGCGCGCTGAACCACGCGCTCGACGGGATACCGAAACACCGCGTGCGGCTGCACGTCTGCTGGGGCAATTACGAAGGCCCGCATCATCATGACGCGCCAATGGACGCAGTGCTCCCCATCGCGCTCGAGGCCAACGTTGGCGCACTGCTTTTCGAATCCGCGAACCCACGGCATGCGCATGAATGGGAGGTGTTTGCGAATGCCTACCTTCCCGAGGACCTGCTCCTCATACCGGGCGTCATCGACTCGACCACGAATTTCATCGAGCACCCGAAACTCGTGGCCGAACGGCTCTGCCGATTCGCCGACATCGTGGGCCGTGAGCGAGTCATCGCCGGCACCGACTGCGGCTTCTCCACGTTCGCCGGATTCGGCGCCGTCGACCCGGACATCGTTTACGCGAAGCTCCGAAGCCTTTCCGAGGGCGCGACTCTCGCTTCGGTACGCCTCTGGGGTTGAACGGTGAAGTCCAGCATATCCCGCTTTCGCGATCGCCTCACAGGCCTTGAGCCGCTGATTGGCACGTTTCTGAAAACGCCGTCGCCGATTGTCGCCGAAGTACTGACGTATTCCGGCCTCGACGCTTTCTGCATCGACGTCGAGCACCATCCGTTCGGACGCCTCGAACTCGATCTGTGCATTGGCGCATTCCGCGCCGCCGATGCGCCGTGCCTGATCCGGCTGGCCGACGATTCGCCCACGCAGATCCGCAGCGCGCTCGACAGCGGTGCGACGGGCATCGTCGTGCCGCACGTGACGTCGGCAAAACAGGCACGGGCAGTCGTGAAAGCCGCGCACTTCGGTGAGGGCGGCCGCGGCTTTGCCGGATCCACGCGGGCAGCGGACTATACGACGAAGGCGATGGCGGAACACCTTTCCGACAGCCGGGCACAGACTACGGTAATCGTGCAGATCGAGGACCTGGCGGCCCTCAACAACGTTAGGGACATCGCTACCGTCGACGGCGTGGACTGCCTCTTCGTCGGTCGCGTCGACCTCGCGGTCGCAATGCAAAAGTCGGTATCGGATGGGCCGGTGATCGATGCCGTGCGGCGTATAACGGACGACGCGCGAGCGGCGGGCAAGCCGGTCGGCATGTTCACGCCGTCACTCGCCGAGATTCCCGACTGGAAACGGGCCGGCGCGACGCTGTTCCTGCTGAGCTCCGATCAGAGCCTCATGCTCGCGGGAGCAGAGAATCTCGCGGCAACGTTTCGCGGTCTCTCCTGATCATCGGACCGCCATTCGCAAGGGAGCGGCATATCGTGGGAGCGGCATATCGTGGGAGCGGCATATCGTGGGAGCGGCATATCGTGGGAGCGGCTTCCAGCCGCGATCGATGGCACACGGTTGCCGGCCGCGATTAAGCATGCCCGGCGACGCGGCATCGTCGCGGCAGGATGCTGCTCCTACAGTCTGTAGAACTCAGCCGCCGTGCCGACGAATAGCCGGTGCCTGTCGAGGGCCGAGAGGCCCGCGGTAATCGTCTCGTAGGCTCGCCAGATTTTCGTGTAACTGGCGTGCAGCTTGTCAACGGGAAAATTCGAGCCGAACATGCAGCGCTCGGTGCCGAAGATCTCGATGCAGGATTCGACGAGGGGCCGAATGGAGGCGACCGTCCAGTCGTGGTCGAACATGCCGAATCCCGACAGCTTGCAGTAGAAATCGGGCAGCGCGGCAAACTCCCGCAGCCCGGCGCGCCAGCTGCGGATGCCGTCGGCGGACTGGTCCCAGGGTGAGCCGCAGTGACACAGCGCTGCTTTCAGCCCCGGCAGACTGGCAAAAACGGCAACGGCACGCGGGACCTGTTCGGGGACGAGCTGCAGGTCGAAGGACAGGTTGCGTTCCCGAAGCGCGGCGAGACCTGTCACCCACGCGGGATCATCCAGCAGCGCGCCGCTCCCGGTCACGGCGTCCTCGTCCGCAGACCGGCCGATAATCTGGCGCACACCGCGAAAGGCGGGCGCTTCTGCGTGCGCGTCCAGCCGGCTCGCGACATCGGTGCTCGTCAGATCGCAGAACGCGACGATCGCAGACGGCAGCCCGTGCCGCTCGGCCAACGTCTGGACCCAGTGGGTTTCTTCCAACTCGTCGCCATCGGCAACGCCGACCTGGATATGTACAGAGCCAGCCAGCTCGTACTCTCGCGCATCCGCGCGCAGATCGTCCACGAGGTAGTTGCGCTGGATCGGTGTCGGGTCACCGAAAAAGCGGCTGACGCCTTTCGCCATCAGCCAGGGATAGTAGCAGGCGCCGAGATCCCAGAGGTGGTGGTGCGCATCGATGATCTGCATATCAGTCAACGAGCGTTTGGCTCAAGACCGCGAGATCGTCGAAGATCGTGGTCTCGACGGCGATACGGTTGGCAATGCAGTGCCAGTGGGTCACGCCCAGGATGAACAGCGGTTTCCCGGTCGGTGCGACGCCGAGCACCTCGCCATCGTGAAACCCGGCCGCCGACCAGCGCACCGCTATGTCAACGCCGTTGTGCGAGAACGGCTGGCTCGCTACATGGTCGACGCTGATTCGCGCGTCACCCATGATTTGGCGCAGATTCTGGTAGTAGTCAAATACGGCATCCCGGCCGGAGTAATGGCGATGCGGTGAGCGATGCAGCGTGTTGTAGGGCGCATGCAGCGCATCGAAGACATCTCTTTTCCCATACCAGCAGCTTGCCAGCGCCCGCCACGCGAAGGCATCCGGATCCTCGCGCGGCGCGATGGGCTTCTCTATCGTGCCGGGAGGCTCGGTGTCACGAACCCGTGCGGATTCGGCGTCGATCCAGGCAGCATGCTCGGGGCTCCGCGAATTCGCCATGGCCCGCGCCGCCGCCGCCGGCTCCGCACCGAGCTGCGTGGCGAGCGTCATGTTGTCTCGCACCAGCCACTCCCGGACGATAACACCGTCCTGGACGACGCAGTCGGCAATGTTGGTCATGCGAATGCGCACGCCCGTCGGAGGTCCGTATACGGTAGGTCCCCTGTTCGTCGCGAGGCTCAGGAGTCGATGTGACGTGTAGTAACCGTCCGGGCGACTACCGGACCAGATCACGCTCTCCGCGAGCAGCAGACGGTCCGGAAAACCCTGGAGCGTGGCGCGCGTTGCGTCAACCATTGCCGCGGCGCCGTGGGTAATACCGTCGAGCCCATAGACGATGCAGTCCGGCGCGTAGTACTGGTGAATGAGCTCCACTCCGCCCTGCTCCCAGATCTCGAAGGTAATACCCAGGATGAAATCGACGATGTCGTCGTCGGCGCCGTAGGCGCCGTGATCGGGTGGTCTATTTGACATGGTGTTAGTCCGTGGCCCTACCGCTTGCCGGCGGCTCGCGCGGATTGTACTGCGAATGCAGATAGAACGCGCGAACATTTGCAGTTTAGCGCTCTAACGCCGACGTAGCGCGCACCTGCTGTTGATTTCGTTTTGCATTCGAAGTACATTCAGCCGGACTTTTGACGCCGGTAAGTGCCGGAACGATGACTAATGGTCAAAACTGCCGAACGCCGCGCCTGGAGCGCCAACAGACTCAACGAGCGCCTCGTACGCTACGCGGAGCTCCGACCGTGCACGACCGCGTTTATCGACACACGCACACCCGGTAGCAAGGAAAAAGAGAACTTTACGATCATCGGTCCCGGCGTCGCGGAAAGTCCTGACCAGTACGTTCACATCGACATTCCGCACGGTTTCAATATCGGCGCCGCCCGTCAGCCGCCCGGCTGCGTCAACTCGCAGCACAGCCACGAAACGGCCGAGGTCTTCGTCGTGCATAAGGGGCGCTGGGCATTTTACCTCGGCGCCGATCGGGAGGACGGCGCGGTCGAGCTCGAGGCCGGCGACACGATATCGATCCCCATCCATGTCTTTCGCGGGTTCGAGAACATCGGTAAGGACGTCGGCTTCATGTTTGCCGTGCTCGGCGGCGATGACCCGGGCCACGTAACCTGGGCTCCTTACGTATTCGAGCAAGCGAATCAATACGGGCTGATACTTCTCGAGGACGGTAGTCTTGTCGACACCACTCGCGGCGAACAGATACCGACCGGCAAGCGGCGCATCCGGGCGACGACCGCCACCGACGTCGCAAAACTCCGCAAGATGTCGGCAGAGGAGCTTCAAGACTGCGTCGTGCGGGCCAGCGAGCTGACTCAGGAGGCCGCCTGCACGCTGGCGCCTGCCGGCATTCGCGAGTATCCGATCATCGGTGCGGAGAGCCCCGCGGAGGGCATGGCCGCCGGCCGAATGTCCTGGCCGCATGGATTCCAAGTGCGCCATGTCGCGGTCGATCCGCAGATCGAGACATATCAGCACAGCCGCGGCGAAGAAGAAGTCGTGATGATGCATCGAGGCCTGCTGACGCTCGAGTTTCCCGACGGCGAGATCGACCTCACCGCGGGCGACGTGTTGACCGTGCCCATTGGCATGCCGCGGAAGTTCTGCAACAAGAGCTCGGAAACAGCCGAGGCCTATGTCGTTCGCGGCGGCGATCACCCAAGACCGGCCGACATTATCAACGGAACTCGGAACGCAAGACTCTAATCGTGAGGCAAGTAGCGTGATCAAAGTCATTAAAGCCGGCATCAGTGACGATGCCGCCGCGGATTTCGACGCGAAAGTTAAAGCGACGGTCGAGGGCATTTTGGACGACATCAAGAGCCGCGGCGACGACGCCGTCCGGGCACTCTCCGAAGAATTCGACAAATGGTCACCTGCGAGCTTCCGCCTGAGCGACGCGGAAATTGACGCAGCCGTCTCGAGATTGCCAAATCAATCGATTAAGGATATCGAGTTCGCGCAGGCCCAGATTCGCAATTTTGCGGAGATCCAGAAGGCAGCACTTCAGGACGTCGAGGTCGAAACGCTGCCCGGCGTCGTGCTCGGTCACAGGAACATCCCGGTCAACAGCGTCGGCTGCTACGTGCCAGGCGGCGAATACCCGATGGTCGCCAGTGCGCACATGAGCGTGCTGACCGCTAAGGTCGCGGGCGTTCAGCGCGTGATCGCCTGCGCGCCGCCGCACGGGGGCAAGCCGCACGACGCGATCGTGACGGCTATGCACCTTGCCGGCGCCGATGAGATCTACTGCTTAGGCGGCGTTCAGGCCGTCGGCGCCATGGCACTCGGCACGGAGAGCATCGTCCCGGTGGACATGCTGGTCGGGCCCGGCAACGCGTACGTGGCGGAGGCCAAGCGACAGCTCTATGGCCGCGTCGGCATCGACCTGTTTGCCGGACCAACCGAAACGCTGATCATCGCCGACGAGACCTGCGACGGCGAAATGGCCGCGACCGACCTGCTTGGGCAGGCTGAGCACGGGCCTACGTCACCCGCGATTTTGCTGACGAATTCGATGAGGATCGTCGAGGAGACGCAGCGTGAGATCGACAAGCAGCTGAAAACGCTGGAGACCGCGGACATCGCCGGCAGGGCGTGGCGGTACTATGGCCAGATTATTCTCTGCGACACCGAAGAAGAAATGCTTGCCGAAGCCGATCGTATTGCCAGCGAGCACGTCCAGGTGATGACCCGTAATCCGGACTATTTCCTCGAAAACATGACGAACTACGGCGCGCTGTTTCTCGGCCCGGAAACCAACGTTGCCTACGGAGACAAGGTGATTGGCACGAACCACACGCTGCCCACGAAGCTTGCGGCCCGCTATACGGGCGGGCTCTGGGTCGGCAAATTCATCAAGACGTGTACGTATCAGCGCGTGTCCCCCGAAGCAACGGCAATGATCGGCGAATATTGCTCCAGGCTATGTGCGCTCGAAGGCTTTGCCGGCCATAAGGCCCAGGCGGACCTGCGGGTCGCTCGCTACAAAACGAAAGCCGCCTAGCGGAACGTATTCTCAACTGCTATACCTACGCCGGCCGCGCTCGGTCGCCGCCGGCGTACGCGCAAATGGAGAAACGCAAAAATGACGGACACGACGATTCATTTGCAGAATAAGCAGGTCATCCATGGCAAGCTTCGGGCAATTTGCAGCGCGCCGGCGGCCGAGCTGAACGCAGCCGTCGCCGACGCCTATGCAAGCGACGCCCGGCTGTTCGCGTTTCACCCGGTTAACGAACAGTCAACAGCCGCTGCCATTGCCGACAATCTCTGGAAACCAATCCGCGATTCCTTCCCGGACATCGAGCGGCGCGACCAGATACTGATCGCCGGCGAGTACCAAGACAAGCATCTCGTATGCGCGATGGGTGGGCTGCAAGGCACGTTCGCAGGCGACTGGCACGGCATTCCCGCGACGCACGGCGTCGCAAGTCTGCGGTACGGCGAGGTGCACGAAGTCGAGGGCCGCCGGATTGTCGAGTCGCACGTCATCATAGACGTTGCCGACTTAATGCTGCAGGCGGAATGCTGGCCCATGGCAAAGAGCCTCGGCACCGAGCACGCGTGGCAGAGCCCGGCAACGCAGGACGGCCTGAATTTGGAGACGGTTGAGGCCGAAACCGGCGCGGCAGCGCTTGCCGTAGTAAAAAAAATGCACGCCGGCCTGATGATGTTTGACGGTACGGATATCGGCAGCATGGACCACGCCCGCTACTGGACGCCGAATTTCCTGTGGTACGGGCCGGCGGGCATCGGCACCTGCCGCGGGCTCGCGGGATTTCAGGCGCATCACCAGATCCCGTTCCTGCGCGCGTTTCCCGATCGCAAAGTTGCGAACCACATCGCCAATGTGTACGACGGCACCTATGTCATCACCGGCGGCTGGCCATCGGTCGTCGCGACGCACTCCGGCGGCGGGTGGCTCGGTCTGCCGGCGACGGGAAATCGGATCGGCATGCGGGTCATGGACTTCTATCGCATCGAGAACGGGCTCATCGCCGAGAACTGGGTGCCGATCGATATCGTCGATATCCTGAGGCAAATGGGTGTCGACGTGTTGGAGCGAGTCGCTCACCGGCGGGGCAAGCCCAAGATGTCGCTTTAGGTTGGCCTGGACCTCTCAGGGCAGGCTCAAAAGCGTAGCTTGACGAGCAGCTGCATCTGGCGCTCGGTCGCCGTAGGCCCAATGCCGTAATAGACCCACCCGCAGTGATCAGTGTCTATGGCGAGCCACTCGGCAGCGATGCTGGCCCTGTCGGAGAGTCCCACGCTGTAGTTGACCGTCCAGGCATGCCCGAAGTCCGGATTGTTGTCCTCCGGCGTGCGATCGTTCTGAGTCAGCTCGAAGTGATCGTAGCGCAGCGTCAGCCGATGGCGGGCGAAGCTTCGAGTGACAAGCACGAACCGGCTATCGAATTCCGTATCAACGACGTGTGCATTATCGACAATGCCGCCCATGACCGTCGCGCCCGTCATCGACTGCGCGATGAGCCCGACGTCGCCCGGCAGGGTCATCTGGATCCCGAAATGGTCGAACTCCGTTCTCCACGCGTATTGCCCGCCCGCGATCGCCTCCGGATTCGCCCGGTTGTCATAGCGCGTTGCGCGCAGCAGCAGCCTCTGACCAATCCGCCAGTCGCCGTTAACGTAGTAACCGCCGCGACCGTCGATCTCCCGTATCGGTCCGACGTACGGATGCTGCCGCTCGAACAGGCCGCCGGGCCCCAGCTGCGGCAGCGGCGGCAGCGGCAGCTTGTCGCCCAATCGCGTCTGCCGATCGTGCACGGACCAGCCCTTCCAGGCGAGGAGCGAACCCGCAGGATCGTTGCCGCCGAAAGCGGCGAGGCTCACGGCGAAACCGTGCGATCCTCCCAGGCTCTCCGGTCGCCAGCTCATCGTCAGCTCGGCGCCGATGGCGCGGAGCTCCTCGGCTATCCACGTGTTGATCGCGGAATAGCTCAGCGTGTACGGACTGCTCCAGCCGGCCGCCACGTTCTCCAGCGATATACGTGGATAAAAAGCACCCACCTTGAGCCGATACCGCCTCGGCGACCGCGGCACGGGGCGCCATTCGAGATAGGCCTCGGTGACATCGATCGCATTACCGATGTCATCGTCGTATGCATCCAGGACTACATGCGCATCGAGCGTATCAGTCAGCCTGCTGCGCCAATCGATGAAACCGCGCACCAGCGTCGCGCCGTCGTCCGAATGCCGAAGCTTTCCGACGAAGCCGTCGGTCCACGAAACATGACCCGAGGTGTCGACGAATCCGAGCGCCGCACCGACCGTAAGCCCGTTCGAGTCCGCGACCGCGGCCGCCGGAACCGCAGTGCATGCGAGCAGTAGCGCAGCCCTCAGTACTCGTTCCATTGCACCGAGTCCCACGATGCCTGGTGCGAGGGTCGCAGGCGTTTCTGCAGGGCGAACGTCAGGCCATCCGCAGCCTCTGCCGGATCGGTTATGCGCTTGACAAGGTTTTCGTGCGCATCCCGGATGCGCGGGCTCCAAATGTTGACGAAGTAATTTCCATCGGCGACTGCCAGGGTCAGTCGCGCATTGCCGTTTTCGTCAGTGACTGCATGAATCGCCGTGTCCACGACGACGATGTAACCCAGCATTTCGTCGTGAATATTGCACCCTATCGTCACGATGCCCGGGTGCTCGAACAGCACCGGGTCATGCGCAATGCCCTTGTACAATGGAAGAACGAAATTATTGGGCTTTGAGAAAGAGTAGACGTGGTGTGCGATGTCGTCGCTGTTCGGGAACTCGACGGCGGTGCCTGTTTGCACGACCAGCACATGCGGCGCGAAGCGCCGATTTCGCTGATCCATCACGGCCTGCACGCCGACCGACGCCAAACCCAAGTCCGCATCGTAATTGTCGATGAATACGGCTACGTTTGGTACCGGACTTCCGTCAGGCGCGACGACGGAAACGTCGATAGTCTCCGAAGCCGCCGCAGCTGCCGTCGCGGTGATCAGTATGATTGCCGCTACGAGGCGGTGCGTCGACGTTTCGCGAGTAACGAGCATGCTTGGCCAGGTGCGAGAAGGCTTGCGGTCGAGTCTAGAGGGACATCGCATTGGCTAACCGTGAACTACCGCACACTCCATTTGACAGAATCCTCCTAATATCCCGGAAACGTTGAAATTTGGGGGCCAGGCACGGCGTAGGGATGCGCCCGCTGCGACCATGAGTGCGCACAGGCAGCCCTGGGAAGGACTCGATGCAACTCCGAACCAGCTTTCGTACGAAACTGCTTCTGCTCACTATCGCACCCCTGGCGATCGCTCAACTGGTAACGCTCGTCGCGGTGATGCAGACGGTGCAGTCGGATGTCCGGGAACGCGCCCGCGAATCGCTGGTCATCGGGGCAAACGTCGTCAACGAATACCTGGCCGCCCGAGCGGAGCAGCTCCGCTCGAGCGTGACGGTCCTGGCCAGCGATTTCGGCCTCAAAGAGGCAGCCGCAAGCGGCGATCGTGCAACCATCATCTCCGTCCTCGAAAACCACAGTCGTCGCGTCGGCGCGCAGATGGCGATGCTGATCGATCTCGACGGTCAATCGATTGCTAGCACGTTGTCCGGCTCGCTGGAAGAAACGGGTCCGGTGCTGGACCTTATCAAGTCGTCCCCGGAATCGGAGTTCGAGTCGACGGTTGCGGTCGCCGACGATTCGTACCACGTATTCGTCGTGCCGCTGCGAGCACCCGTGCCAGTTGGCTATGTCGTCATCGGCTTTCGAATCGACGACTCCCTGGCGATAAAACTCGCGGACCTTACCGGCCTGAACGTGACGATCGTTGCCGAAGACTTGCCAACAACCAAGGTTATCGCCACGACGGACGAACGCCTGGCAGCGGCGGGCAACCTCGGCCGCCTGACGCGGCGCCCGGGCAACTCGGACCTGGTTTATACGGTCGACATACCGGAAGAACAGTCGCTGACGATCGTCTCGCGTTTTGTTGCCTCTGCGCCGATATTCGTCGTCCTGCAGCGCTCACTGCATGACGCCATGCTGCCATACGTCGAAGCACGCAGCGGCCTGCTCATGTTTGCGGCGGTATTGCTGCTGCTTGTTGCCGCTGCGAGTGGCGTGCTTTCTTCGACGGTAGCAAAACCGCTGCGATCACTTGCCGGCGCAGCGCAAAGGATGATCTCGGGTGATTACGACTCCGCCGTAAATATTCAATCGAAGGACGAGTTCGGCGAACTGGCAAGAAGCTTCGACTCGATGCGCCTCGCCATCGCCGAACGCGAACAGCGCATATCCCATCAGGCGCTGCATCATTCGCTTACGGACCTGCCGAACCGAGAAAACGTGCGGCTGCAGCTCGCGGGCGCGCTCGATGCGGCCAAAACCGGCTGTTCTAGCGTCGTCGTCCTGTCGATCCGGCTCGCCAGAATGGATGAAATCTCGTCTACGATTGGCCACGACGCGGCGGATGAGCTCATTGCACTCGCCGCCCGCCACCTGCAGGTGAATCTGCAGGCGGGTGACTGCCTGGGCCACACCGCATCGAACGAGTTCGTCATTATCCTGAACGACCACGACGTTAACGACGCGCGCGCAGCCGCCGATCAGATCACCGCCATACTGGATTCGGGTATCGCCCTCGACCGAGTCACGATCTCGCTTTGCGCACACATCGGCATAGCCGAGTACCCCAGTCACGGTCATACACCCGACGAACTTCTTCGTTACGCTTCTATCGCGCGCACCGATGCGCTGCAAAACGGGGATCCTGTGTGTGTTTACCAGCCGGGACGCGAGGAGCAGTTCAATTACCGACTCCGGGTCGTCAACGATCTGCGCTCCGCGATCGTGGGCGGCGAGCTGCAGGTCTGGTATCAGCCGAAGGCACACCTCCCGGCAGGCGTCATTTGCGGCGCCGAAGCGCTGGTGCGCTGGCACCATCCGGAATTCGGCTTCCTATCACCGGACGACTTCATTCCCGCGGCGGAGAAGGCCGGCACGATCATGCATCTGACCCGTTTCGTGCTTCGCGAGGCCATTCGCGAGTGTCGCGCATGGCAGGAGGCCGATCAGCCACTCGCCGTCTCGGTGAACCTCGCGACCCGGGATCTGCTCGACGAGTACCTGCCCTACCACGTCCTGCAGCTGCTCAAAGAGCACGATCTCCCGGCAAGTCGCCTGACGCTCGAAATCACCGAAACGTCGATCATGCAAAACCTCAACCAGGCCATGCTCGTGCTCGAGTGCCTGCGCGACATGGGAGTCAGCGTCTCGATGGACGACTTCGGCACGGGCCATTCGTCGCTTGCGCAGCTACGCGCGATCCCGCTGAACGAACTGAAAATCGACAAATCGTTCATCATGACCTTGAGCGAAGACTTTCAGGATCAGGCGATAGTCAGAAATACGATCGAACTGGCGCACAGCATGAACCTGCGCGTCGTCGCCGAAGGTGTCGAGGACGAGGCGACCATGCGGCGACTCGCTGAAATGGGCTGTGAGCAGGCGCAGGGGTATTTTCTCTGTCGCCCGATACCTTCCGTCGAAGTCCTTGACTGGCTTAACGCGTATGAGCCGATCAACTACGCGGAGCGCCGCGGTTCGGACCGCGCATTCGGCTGACGTCCCGATCGCATAATTTGCCTTGTGCCGCTCCTCGTCGGGCGTTACATCGAGGCGATGCGCCGATTCGCCGGAAGGACTCAAACGGTGGGCCGGATGTTTGCGTTCAGCCGGAACAGGTTTCCGGGGTCGTATTTGTTTTTTAGCGCGAGCAGCCGTGGATAGTTGCCCTGGTAATTCGCGTTCAGAACTCGCTGTGTCTCGTCGGACGCCTCATTCGTGTACCAGCCGTCCGTGAACTGTTCCAGCGTGTTCCAGTAGCTGCGGAGGTACTCGATATGCGGCGCGCCGTCGGTATCCAGCGACCAGGCGAGCATCGGGATCATGTTGGCAAGCGACCGCCGATGCGCGAACGCCGTTGCGTCGACGGGGACCCGGCCGATGGCGCCGCCGGAATGCTGGAAAAACACCATCAGCGTCCGGCCGGGATCCGGTTCGAAGCCGGCAACGACGTTGTCGACGAGCTCTGGCGGTAACTCGTTGACGAATCCGCTTTTCAGGTATTCGCCCTCGTTGCGCGGATCGGAATCGTCGAAGCTCTGCTGCAGTGCCACGTAATCGACGGGGCCTACATCGTTCGCCAGCGGCTTGCCGAGGCGATCGAACGGCGCGAGCACGACGTCGGCACGCCCAGGGCTGCCGGAGTAGCACACGTTCAGCATCGCCGATGCGTCGCCACTCGCTGGCGCCATAAGTGCGCAGTCCACGTAAAGATCATCGGGCGCGGTCTGGCTGACCTCGGCGTAAAAATTCAGAACGTCGCGGGCGCGGCCGAGCGGAAACACCAGGTTGCCGCCGATGACCCGCCGCTGCATCGGGTGCAGGCGGAACTGGAACGAGGTCACGATACCGAAATTGCCGCCGCCGCCGCGCACGCCCCAGAATAGGTCCGGGTTCTCATCGTCGCTTGCATGTAGAAACCGTCCATCCGCCGTCACTATGTCGACGCCGGCCAGGTTGTCGAGCGCAAGCCCGAAGCGACGCGCGACGCGACCGAAGCCACCGCCGAGCGTCAGGCCACCGACGCCCGTGTGCGACACCGTGCCTGCCGTCGTGACCAGGCCCTGGGCCATCGATTCGCGATCGAGCCCCGCGAGCAGGCTGCCGCCGGCAACGTGGGCAATTCGCGCCTTCGGATCGACGCGCACGTGGCGCAGCGACGAAAGATCGATCTGCATGCCGCGCTCGCACGTCGACTTGCCACCGTAGCTGTGGCCGCCGCATTTGACCGCGAGCAGCAGCTCGTGATCGCGGGCAAACTGCACGGCATGCTGAATATCGGCAACGCCGTTAGGCTGCACGACCAGCGCGGGATAGCGGTCGATGGACTCGTTGAGGACCCGCCGGGCGGTGTCGTAGCCGTCGTCCCCGGGCAAAAGCAGCGCGCCGCGGAGACTATCGGCCAGCTCCGTTAACTCCGCACGCAGCAAAACGACATCTTTGCCGTCGCCCGTTACCGCGCGAATGTCGCTCGATATTTCGGTGAGCGCCAAAAGCCGGTCGGCTGGTATCGCCGCCAGTGCTCCGGCCGCGGCCGCGTTACCCAGGAACTGACGTCTATCCATCGCGATCCCCTTTTTTAATCGAGTATTTGCCTTGAGCATAGCGTAACCGAGGCCGTTCTCCAGTCGCCACCGAAGCGCGTCGATGCGGACTTTCGGGAAAGATTGACAGTCGCTTCCGGCCGATGTCATTGTCGAACCGATGCCTCCCGTCCTCTCCAGCAAGTTGCCCGACGTCGGCACGACGATATTCACGGTCATGAGTCGACTCGCCGCGGACTGCGGGGCAATCAACCTGTCGCAGGGCTTTCCGAGCTTCGATCCGCCACAGGCGCTGACGGATCGAATCGCCTATCACATGAATCGCGGGGCCAATCAGTATGCGCCGATGCCCGGCGTGCCGGCGCTGCGCGAGGCGATTGCCGCGAAAACGCTGCAACTGCAGGGCCGCAGACTCGATTCGGAGACGGAAATCACGGTATCCACAGGTGCAACAGAGGGTTTGTTCAGCGCCATCCAGGCGCTGGTCCGCCCGGGCGATGAGGTCATCGTCTTCGATCCGGCGTACGACTCTTATGAACCGGCCGTAACGCTTGCAGGCGGCATTACGGTACACGTGCCGCTATCGATCAGCCCTAACGCTGTGGATTTTCGCATCGACTGGCAACGGCTCGAGGACGCGATCACGGAAAAGACACGCCTGGTCATCGTCAACTTCCCGCACAACCCGACCGGCGCCGTTCTGTCAGCGTGCGATCTCGACACGCTCGCGGAGATCATGCAAAAGACGAGTGCTTTCCTGCTCTCGGACGAGGTTTACGAGCACATCGTGTTCGACGAGGTGCCCCATCGAAGCCTGCTCAGTCACGACGCGCTCTGGGAGCAGTCCCTGATCGTGTCATCGTTTGGCAAGACATTTCACGCGACGGGCTGGAAGATTGGCTACTGCATGGCACGACGCGAGCTCACGGAAGAGTTTCGCAAGGTGCACCAGTTCACTACGTTTGCGGTCAGCACGCCCATGCAGCACGGAATTGCCGATTTCCTGAACAGCAATCCGTCTTTTTATCGAGCGCTGCCTACGTTTTACGAAGCCAAGCGCGATCACTTTTGCCGTGTACTGTCGGGCTCGCGATTTCGGCTGCGACCGGCGCAGAGCACGTTCTTTCAGATCGTGGATTACGGTGATATCACCGATGAGCCGGACGTCAGCCTGGCGAAACGCTGGACCCGCGAGATCGGCGTCGCATCGATACCGCTCTCCGTGTTCTGTGCCACGCCGTTTACGGGCACCCGATTGCGCCTCTGTTTTGCAAAGGACGAGGCGACGCTCTCGGAGGCGGCGGAGCGGCTGAGCCGGCTCTAGGGCGCCGGGGATACCGGGGACATTCCGATACGCTGCAGCGAATACCGGTCCCGACGGTCTGCCATGACTTATCGACACGTCGGAATGTCCCCTCAGCTGTTGGTGCTGTGGAGGCCCGCTATGCGGGCGATAGATCCCGGCTGGGCCGCTCACAAAAAATTCGCGGCTGGAAGCCGCTCCCACACATCCCTGTGCGACGCGGCATAAGGACCTCCTGTCCAAAAAGCCGCTCCTACAAATTGTTGCTGTGGGGGACATCGGGGACATTCCGGTACTCTTCAGCGAAGACCGGTCCCGACGGTCTGCCATGACTTATCGACACCCCGGAATGTCCCCTGAGCCGCTCAGCTGCCCAGCTGATAAGCCGTCAGCGCGCCCAGGTAACCGATCGTCGTCATGTACGCCCACGCAAATACGGGCCAGCGCCACGTGTTCGTCTCACGACGAATCACGGCCAGCGTCGCGGCACACTGGAGACAACACGCATAGAAGATCAGGAGGCCGAACACCATCGGCAGCGTGAATACGGCCCGGCCGTCCGGCCACGTCGCGTTTTTCAGCCGATTGGCAAGCGTCGCTTCGTCGGCCTCGTCGCCGACCGCGTACACCGTGCCGAGCACGGCCACGACGACTTCGCGCGCCGGAAATCCGGCGATAACGGCAGCCGACACGCGCCAATCCCAGCCCAGCGGCCTGAAGACAGGCTCCACGAAGTGGCCCGCGCGACCCAGAAAGCTCTGTTCGAGCTGCCAGGCGGCAGCCACGTTTTCCGCCGCCGCCGGCCTGGCTTCGAGCTCATTACCCCCGTGCTCTGACAGCAATGTCGCGCGTTCGGCCGCAGTCAGGGGTTCGATGTCGTTAGCGCGCGGAAAATACGCAAGCGCCCACACGATGACGGCTACGGTGAAGATCACCGTACCGGCGCGATACAGGAACACCTTTGCACGTCCCAGGAGCTGGATCAGCACCGTACGCAGGTTCGGCCGGCGAAATTCCGGGAGCATCAGGGCGAACGGCGGTTTCGGCCCGCTGAGCGCGGTCTTTTTCAATAGCAGCGCCGTGAGAATGCCGGCCGTGATGCCGAACAGGTAGAGGCCGAACAGCACGAGACCCTGCAGGTTCAGAAATCCGATGCTCGTCACCGGCACGAACGCCGAAATAAGCAGCGCGTACACCGGCAGCCGCGCCGAGCATGTCATGAACGGCGCGGCGAGTATCGTCGCAATCCGATCACGTCTGTTGGGTATCACGCGCGTTGCCATGATTCCGGGCACCGCGCAGGCGAAGCTCGAAATCATCGGGATGATCGACTGGCCTGAGAGACCGACCGACCGCATCGCGCGGTCCATCAGATAGGCCGCGCGTGCGAGGTAACCGGAGTCTTCGAGCACGATGATGAACAGAAACAGAATCATGATCTGCGGCAGGAAAATGACGACGCTGCCGACGCCCGCGATGACGCCGTCCGCCAGCAGGCTCGCCAGGGCGCTGTCGCCGAGTACTGCGGTGACGCTGACGGCGAGTATCGACGTCCCCACATCGATCATGTCCATCAGCGGCGTAGCCCACGCAAATACGGCCTGGAACACGACGGCCATGACCAGGAACAGGCCCACGGTGCCCGGTATCGGCTCATTTAGCCAGTTGCCCAGCCGCGTTCGCCAGGAATAAAACGCCGGCAGCCGTTGCTGCACCTCGCCCAGCACGTCACGCACCCAGCGGTAGCGAATCCGCGCCTCTTTGGCCAGCGCGGGTTCGAATCCGAATAGCCCGTCGCGCAGGCTCTCGAGCCGTTCCGCGCGGCCGGCACCGAGCGCCTCGAACGTATGACGATTACCCGCGGTCACGCCGTCGATCAGGAGCCGTGCCACCTCCGCGATCCGCAAAGGCTCGGTCGCCCCGGCACGCAGGCCTGCGGCAGCCGCGTACAGTTCGGGCCACACATCGGGGGGACGCGGAACCGGTACGGACTTGATGTCGATAATCAGTTCCCGGAGCCGCTCCATGCCCTGCCCCGTCGTCGCGACAACCGGACAGACGGGAATGCCGCCGAGACGTTCCGACAGCGTTTCGGTGTTGATCTTCAGGCCAGCGCTATCAGCAGCGTCCGTCATCGTCAGCGCAATGACGATCGGGCGCTCCAGTTCCGCAAGCTGTTGGACCAGGAAAAGTCCCTGATAAAGATTCGTCGCGTCGACGACGGCGACGATGCCGTCCGGCGACGGCGTGCCCGCCATTCGCCCGAAGATCACGTCGACCGCGATTTGTTCTTCTATCGAATGCGCCGACAGCGCATGCGTGCCGGGCAGGTCGAATAGTTCCACGGCGCGGTCGCCGACTTTGAGGGTGCCGGTGTGTTTCTCGACGGTGACGCCGGGGTAATTGCCGATGCGTTGCCTTAGCCCCGTCAGACGATTGAACAGCGTGCTCTTGCCGGAGTTCGGATTACCGACGACCGCGACGCTGGCCACCGGACGCCGGGTGACGGACACGTCGCGTACCGGTATGCGTACTTCGGATGGATTGGAGCCTATCGCGATTTCCCCCGTGAACCGCCGCCGGCATGCAGAACCGATGCTGCCGTGTCCATGTGCGGCGGCGCGCGATCAGGAGACAGTGGTCAGTCGCAGAGCGCGACGACGAAGCGGCTTGCCTGTTCGCGCCTGAGTGAGATGCCGGCGCCGAACAGCCGAAACTCCAGCGGATCCCCGCCGATGGCCGCACCGGCGCGCACGACTTCGGCGCCCTCGACCAGCCCGAGCACCATGAGTCGCTGCACCACCGGATCGCTTACCTCCACGGCCGCGATGATGCCTCTCTGGCCACACTTAAGAGTTGCGAGCGTGATTGCTTCACCGTCCATGTTCGTCTCTCAGGGCAAAATCCGTCGGATATTGAACGCCGTAAGCTGCCGATTTTTCAGCGGTTTGTCCCATTGACCAGAATGATAATGATTCGCATTTCGATATGCAATAGGGAATTCTACATAGGCATGGACACAAAATGCAGCCCGCCAAACCCGGCACCGTCCCCAATTTGACAACGTTCAGGCTGTATTCATTGACCCGTACGTAGCCTCGTGCAGCAAGTGCGCGATTGTCTTCGAACACTCGACGCACACCGCCAGCAAACCGTGACAAGAGGACGGCGACATGAATACATCTGGCCCACGTCTCCGCGCGGTAGCCCGCAGCGACTTTCGCTACCGAGCGACGCGCACGACACTCATGACGTTCACTATCGCCACGGCGGTACTCGTCGCGACGATCGAGGCGCACGCGAACACGCCGACGATTCGCCTCTTCCCGACGACGGTCGTCGAGGATTTGCGCCACACGGGCGACGTCGCGCGGGACATGGAGACCGGTCTGCAGGAAGTCATCGGCCGCCTCGACCAGCAGCAACAGCTATACGTAGAAAGCAAGTGTGACGGTGCAGAAAACGACGCCGGCTGCCAGCGACTCGCGCGCCAGGTCGGCGCAACGTACCTGGAGATGCTGACGATCATGGAAGAGCGTCTGCCCGACATGGAACACACGGTCAACAACACCCGGCTAAGCCTCGAAAAAAACCTGCGCTCGGAAATCGGCAAGAAAATGACGCCCTGGACGCTGCAGGAGACGCTGGTCGGCAACGCCTCAGCCAAATCACCGCAGCAGTCGTCTCCGACGCTACGCGGCCGCTCCGGCATGCGGCTCTCCGAACGCTTCAAACAGTACTACCAGCTGGTCGCCACGTCCGGGAGCCAGAGCGACCAGTCGCTGGCGGTGTTGGCGTCGGACATCTACCTCGACATGCAGGAGACGAGCCTCCTCATTCAACGCACGCGGCAGGAGATCGCGCGCGCGACGCTCATGGAACAGCTGAACCAGTCGTTCGGGATCATAACGCCCGAGATGATAGAGGTCGTCACCGGCGTGAAGTCGATCCTGTTCGGCGACGAGGAGTCGCAGGCCCTGGTTGCAGGTCCGCCGCCGGCCAGCATCGAACAGGCCTACCGCAGCCCGCTCGAGCAGTAGCACGACAACAGCAGCAGGAGATACGCGAATGATCAATAAACTGCACTCGATGTTCGGCCCGTCGGTCGTGCTCGCGGCCATGCTGGCACTGTCCGCCTGCGCCTCGACGAAACCGACCTGTGACTCGCCGCAGTCGCGCAACCTGGATCAGGCGATCGGCACGGCGAAGCACGCTTTGATGAACGGCTGCCACAGCCACTTCGACCGCTACTACGACGACCTGTTGCGGATTGCCGAAGGCGATCCGAAACCGGAGAACAAGCGGGAATTCAGCGAGTTCCTGGTCTGGGCAACTGACAAGGGACTCCTGAGCAAGCGCCAGGCTCAGGAGCATTACAACCGCTATTTCAATGTCAAGTTCATGTCCCTCAGAGGCGATTACAATAACTGCTCGCACACCTGTCCCAACAAGCAGAAAGTGCTGTTCGACATGGAGCGCGAGCTATCCGACAAGGAGCGCGGGCTCCTCAGAGTCAGCCTCGACAACGAATCCTACTATCGGGCCGACGAGCTGTATCAGGAAGTCGAACTCATCCTCGAGGCAACCTGCACGGCCTGCGCGGCCGGCGCCCGCTGACGGATCAGGCCACAATGCGGGAGGGTCGCGACTTTTTTCAGGGCGTGATCGCCGGCACGCTCGGCACGCTGATCGGCA
Source organism: Woeseiaceae bacterium (assembly GCA_041617855.1). Taxonomy (GTDB): domain Bacteria; phylum Pseudomonadota; class Gammaproteobacteria; order Steroidobacterales; family Woeseiaceae; genus UBA1847. The sequence continues at coordinate 24,798 of JBFJOC010000029.1, forward strand.
GCGCTGCGCTGCTCTACGTCTTGAGCCGAATGAATCGCATCCGGCTCGAGGATACGGCGTTGAGCTCGCCGAGCGACTGGCTGGCGTGGGCGTACACAAACCTCGGACTCTCGATCCCCGTTTTCGCGCTGCTGCTGCTCGCATTCTTTATCACTCACGGTCGCCTGCGGCGGGCGCTCGAAAACGATCGTCCGGTCAACCAGATCGTGCAGCTCGACCACCTGAGCGACATCTGGACGACCCTGTTCTTCGGCACGGGCGTCATCTGGACGGCGATCGGCATGCGCAGCGCACTGATCTATGCGCTGGGTGATCGCGAGGCGGCACTCGCGCAGGGCGCATTTGCAATGCTCGAGCGAATGATCGATGGCGGCATTCTGCTCGCGCTGTCCACGACAATCTTCGGCGGCGTCGGCGGCTACCTGATGCGCGTTTACAAGACCGTAACACTGGGCGCCGATTTGCAGCATCATTACGATCGCGCTGCGCGGGCGGACACGTCGCAAATGCGCGAGTCGCTCGCGCGTATCGAAAAGCACCTGAAGACGCCCGACCGCGATGCCGACGCCATGGAGCCGACATCGTGAGCCGGTCGCCGCTGGCCTATCCGCTCACCCGCGGCGTCGACGGCGATGCCGGCGGCTCGGCCGATCTGCAAACCGACATCATGCGCTTCATGGCGATACTGGCGCTGTGCCTGGTGGCTATTTTTGCGCTCGTGCAGAGCATCCCGCTGCAGCCGGCCGCCGACCCGCCGGTCGTGGCCCAGGCCGTAATGCCCGCGCAGCCGGCCGCGGACTCCGCGGCGCCCCCGGCGGTGGCACCACCCGCGGCCGTGGCGCACCGATCGCCTGCGCGCGAGCCGCGGACCGCCAACGTCGCGCTAACGCGCCCAAAATGGACGCCGCAACTTCCGGTGCCAAATAAAAGCGCGCGCCCCGTACCGAACGTGCCGACGCGGACGGTCTCCGAGGCGACCCCCGTACGCGAACCCGCGTCGATCACGGCCCCGCCGGCAATCCCCGACCGGCAGGGATTCACGTTGCGCTTCGAGTCCGATCTCGCCCTGACGCGTCTGGTCGCGGCGCAGCAGGTCGGCCTGTACGCGATCGAGGCCGGCCGTGCGCAGCGCATGACCGTGCTCGAGAGCCGCATCAGTTTCTGGGACGCGTCGCACCCGAACCGGTTCCACGAGATGGAGGCCGCAACCGTGCCGGCGCCAGTGCGCGATGCCCTGGCGCGCACCGGCGCCGATACCGCAGCGGTGAGCTGGGGCGTCACGCTGCCTGGGAAGCTGCGCCGGCAGCTCGACGCGCTGCTGCGCGAGAATTCCGGCGGCACACTCGTGATCGCCAGCGACGGCAACCTGAGGCTCGAGGCGTCATGATCCGCCGTGGGCTGACGCTGCTGTTGATCATCGTCGCCCAGGCGATACCGGCGACGGCGGCATCGAAGGACCAGGAGCTCGATCGCTGGGTCGATCGCGATCTCGTACCCTACGTGCGCCAGCAGCTGCTCGCCCACCCGCGCTTCAAGGGCGAAACGGTCATGTTCGTTGTGCTGCGGGACAACGTGCCCGCCGCGGTCAGTAATGCGCTCGCGCTGTCGTTGCGCGACCGCCTTCTCGATGCCGCGGTCGATACGCCCGGCGTATCGATCGGCTGGCAGCAGGGACGTGGCACCAGTCAGCTGGCGCCAGCCGCCATCGATTGCACGCAAAACGACGTTCATTACTACATCGGTCTCGAGCTCGAACAGCTGCTTGATAGCCGCTATGCGGTTACGCTACGAGCGCTCGATCTCGAAGACCGCAGCTGGGTTACCGGCTTCGGTCGCGGCTGGCAGGGTCGCCTGACGACGATACAGCGTCAGGCAATGCGGCAGGCGCGCGTCGATGAAACGTTTTTGGGCAGCCGCGACGTGCCGTTCAACCTTGCGCAAACGGATCTGCTTGCAGCGCATCTCGCGCACGCCTTGTCCTGCACACTCCTGCGCGGCGATAACGGTGAGTACGTCGTCGCGAGAGGCGCCGCGCCGGTGCGTAGCGACGTTCTCGCGGGCACCGTCGAGCTCGCCGCGAACAACCTTGCGAATCATGCGTCGATCGAAATCGCGCGGGACGGCGAGCGGGTCAATGCGCGCCTGAGCGGCAAGGCGCACCCGATCGACGGTCCGCTGTATCAGTATTGGCTGACGATTACGCCCGAGGACCCGGCCGACGGGCTGTCCGCCGTCACGACGAGCGCGTACGTGCTGATGCCGGAACCGGCGCTGGCGGATGAGCGCCCGTCGCGTCCCGATCCTGCTCCCCCGACGGTGCGCGAGCCGGTCGATCGCGCAATGGCGGCCTCGGTTTCCATCCCGAATCGCGGTAACGACGCTTTGCTCGGGCCGCTGCGGATCACACGCCCGTTACGGCCTGCGGACTGTGACCCCCGGAAGCGCAGCCTCGTCACGGACGCCAAGCTCTGGGCGCTGCACGCGAAGTGCTCGCTGTTGACTGCTACGGCCAACAGCGACACCATCGTATTCTTCCTTGCGCACCAGGCAAATCACGGCATGGTTCGGCTCGGCGATCCCGCGTGCCGTCATCGCGCGTCCGCCGCGCTCGTCAGAGGGAACGAGCCCGTGCAGTTCCCGATTCCCCGCACTGCCGCCAATCCGCTTACCGCAGAGATCCTCGACTGGCGCGTCTCGCCCGGTCGCGACACGTATTACGTTATCGCCGTCAACGAGGCGCGGCTCGCGCGCCGGATGGCCAACCACATCGACAAACTTCCGTTGCGCTGCACGGACGCCATGCGCAGCGGCCTGATGGCAGCCGAGCTGAAGGCATGGCTGGACGAGTTCGCGCTGCTTGCAGCCGACGCGGCACAGCACTTCGACTGGCGGGCGATCACGGTGAAAGACGTAACGTGAGAGTAATCCTATGATGCGAATCGCGGGAATCTTGACGGGCGCTGCACTCGCCGTAGCGCTGTTGATCGTGACGATCGGTATACCGGATTTCGTGTCGGAGCCGGAGCGCATGACGACCGAACCGATAATCCTGCCGCTGAATCGCGGTGTGGCCGAGCCGGTTGCTGCGGCGCAGAACGCTGATCCGGCGCAGGCTGGTTACGCGCAATCGGCGCCGGCCGGCACCGATGCGCCGGCGCTCGCGGACGCAGAATTGTCGCCAGCGCCGGCCGACGTCCCGGCTGCGGATGCGAGCATTGCAGACGAATTGCCGGCCGAGATCGCCGCCGGGACAGACGATTCCGAAATGCCGGGCGCCGCAGCGGGCACCGCGCAGGAGATCGAAGCGGAGCGTGAGCGCTGGTACGCGTTCTGGAGCCCTTTCAGGAGCGAGCTGGCCGCCGACGGCTTCGTCTCGCAGCTGCAAAGCGTTACGGGACTTGACTATCGCGTGGTCAAGATAAAGACCGGCGTTTACGAGGTCGCGTTCGCGTACGAGGACGACGCGGACATTGAGGCAAACCTGGCGCAGATCTCCGCGGCTACCGGACTCAAGCTACCGGGCGGATGAGATGGACCGACCGCTTGCAAAAATCGGACTCGCCGCGCTCGGGGCTCTGCTGGTCCTACTTGCGCTCACCGCCGACGCCGTCAGCCGTGCGATCGATCTCGACGCGGCCTGGCGAAACTACTTGAATGGGCAGACGAATCTCGCCCCGGCCTATCGTTTCCCGCACGCGACCTGCTTCAGCGTCGCGGCGCTCGAGCACGGCCTGCCGGAAACGCTGCTGCTCGCTGTCGCCCGTGGCGAAAGCGACTTCGAGGAGACGGCCCGCTCGCGTGCGAATGCGCACGGCATAATGCAGATCCTCTGGCCGGAAACCGCACGGCACCTCGGGATTCATCGCCTTACGGATCTTTACGATCCGTGTACGAATATCGACGCGGGTGCGCGTTACCTGAAGGAGCTCCTCGAGCGCTACGACGGTAACCTGCATCTCGCACTTGCCGCCTACAATTACGGCCCCGGCCGAATTGCGACCAGCGGCAAGAACATTCCCCGTGGCGCCGAATGGTATTCCGGGTACATATTCCGGCACCTGAACTACGTCATGGGCAGTGGCGGGTCGCGTCCTGTGCGTGGCGACGCGCTGTATTCCGACCTCGGCCAGTCGACACTCGTCACGTTCGGGGAGCCGTATCGTGCCGACGCGTTCATCGCGCGTCTCGAGGAACGCGCCCCGTCGCTGAACCTCGACTGGTTTCGCCGCGGCACCGGGCAATTCGAAGTGGTCTTGAGCTACGCAGACCGCGACGAATTCGACGCCAGCGCGCGGCTTCTGGAGGCGGCGGGGTTTCGGCTCGATTGAGGCTAGCCGGGGACATTTCAGGGGACATTCCGGTTGCTTACACGTGCATGACAGCCCATCCGCGATCACCTTGCGTCGTGTGTGCCCGGAATGTCCCCGGCCGCGATAATCGCCCGCATGGCGGGCTCCCACGACCTCGGTGAATCAGGGGACATTCCGGTTGCTTACACGTGCATGACAGCCCAGCCGCGATCACCTTGCTTCGTGTGTGCCCGGAATGTCCCCGGCCGCGATAATCGCCCGCATGGCGGGCTCCCACGACGTCGGTGAATCAGGGGACATTCCGGTTACTTACGCGAGCATGACAGCCCATCCGCGATCACCTTGCTTCGTATGTGCCCGGAATGTCCCCGGCCGCAATGATCGCCGACGCCGCAGAATCAGGGGACATTCCGGTTGCTTACACGTGCATGACAGCCCATCCGCGATCACCTTGCGTCGTGTGTGCCCGGAATGTCCCCGGCCGC
>JBFJOC010000030.1:0-29321 GCA_041617855.1 Woeseiaceae bacterium
ACAGGATCAGGAGCGAAAAGGAACCCGGACGCTGCGTCGCGTACGCCTGCGCGATGAAACTTCCCATGCTGTGACCGAGCAGGACGACGGGCACTTGCTGCCAGCGCTTGTGCAGCCAAGAATTGACGGTGCCCACGTCGGCAAGCACCTTGTCGAAACCGTTCTCGTCGGCAAAGTGACCGAGCACCTCGGCATTCGGGCCGTGGCCGCGATGATCGTGCGTAACGACGACGTAACCATGCGCGCGTGCCACCGCCGCAAACCGCCCGTAACGTGCGCAGTGCTCGGCGAGTCCGTGCAAAATCTGGATGACGCCGCGCGAGACCCCGTCGGGCTCGCTGATTCGACAGTGGATGATGTGACCGTCGTCCGTCACCAGGGACTGTTCTGCCGTGAAGTCGTCTGTCATCGTTAAGCAGCGTGTCGATCGCCGGACCCTTGCGCATCCGGCTATCAGGTACAGTGGCCGTCATCATATACTGGCCGCGCCGCACTTGTGCCAAGAACGGAACCCGTCCCGCCATGATCGACCTGTACTTCTGGCCGACGCCGAACGGCGTCAAGATTTCCATCATGCTCGAGGAATGCGGGCTCGAGTACAACACGATCCCCGTCGACATCGGCGCCGGTGACCAGTTCATGCCCGATTTTCTGAAGATCAGCCCGAACAACCGCATGCCCGCGATCGTCGATCATGACACCGGTATCTCCGTGTTCGAGGGCGGCGCGATTCTTATTTATCTGGCTGAAAAGACGGGGCGCTTGCTGCCGGCGGAGCAACGCTCGCGCTTCGAGGTGCTCCAGTGGCTGTTCTGGCAGGCCGCAGGCTTAGGTCCAATGGCCGGGCAGCTCAGCCATTTCGTGAGTTACGTGGGCGAGCCGGTGCCGTATGCGCTCGAGCGCTACCGAAACGAATACGACCGCCTGCTGGCCGTCATGGACGTGCGCCTCAGGGACCGCAACTATCTCGCCGGAGACTACTCGATCGCTGACATAGCGTCACTGCCCTGGGTGCTATCACATACGCGCCTCGGAAACGATTTGGCCAAGTTCTCGAACCTGCGCCGCTGGTATGACGGCCTGAAGGCCCGGCCGGCGGTGCGGCGCGGTATCGACGTCGGCAAGGATTGGAAGCGTAACAAGCTGACGACCGAAGACGCGAAGCGACTGTTGTTCGACCAAGATGCGGACACCGTCTTCGAAGCCGCGAAGGCGCTGGAAGGTCACTCATGAAATTGTACGACTGCAGCACGGCACCGAGCCCGCGGCGGGTACGCATTTTCGCGGCCGAAAAGGGACTTGAGCTCGACCTCGTGCAGGTCGACCTCGCAAACGGCGAGCAGTATGGTGAGCATTTTCGCGTAATCAACCCGGACTGCGTCGTGCCGGTACTGGAGCTCGATGACGGTACGCGGATCAGCGAGGTGCTCGCGATTTGTTACTACCTGGACGAGATCAAGCCCGAGCCGTCACTTTTCGGTACGACGCCGCTCGAGCGGGCAGAGACGCTGATGTGGAATGCGAAAGTAGAACAGCAGGGGCTCATGAGCATGATGGATGCGTTCCGGAATGTGGCGAAGGGACTCAAAGGGCACGCGTTGCCGGGCCCGGACGAGTTCGAGCAGATTCCGGCATTGGCGGAGCGGGGCCGCCGGCGGGTCGAGATCTTTTTCCGCAGGCTTGACGACAGGCTGAGCACCACGGACTTCATTGCGGGCGGGCGTTATTCGATCGCAGATATTTCGGGCCTGGTCCTGATCGATTTCGCGAAGTGGGTCAAGATTCCGATTCCGAACGACGCCGGAAACCTGCAGCGCTGGTACAAAGCAATTACGGCGCGACCCAGCGCGAAGGCTTGATTCTGACATTGTTCGCAGCAAGATGCCGCTCCCACGATGTCCCCGAATCATTTGTGGGAGCGGCTTGATGGACAGGACAGTCCGAATGTCGCGGAGGCCAGGGATGGCCGAGAGCGACCCAGCCGCGACCGTCATGCCGAGACGGCGCTGCTACGCGACATTTTCGTGGGAGCGGCTTCCAGCCGCGATCGAGCTAAATCCCAGATACGCGAGCAGCCCCAGCTTCACCAGTTCCAGCGACGTATAAATACCGTGCGCCATCGACGGCGGCGGTTCGCGGCCGGCGATGATTTCCGCGCCGCGCGCAGAGAGCTCCGGTAACAGCCAGGCAGTTTGCGCGATGAGTATCAGCGCAAGCGCGCCGCAGACGAGCCACCAGCGTCGCGCCCGACCCGAGAACCGGATTACGATCAGCAGCACGATCAGCGCAACGATCTCGGCCCTGTTCAGCATCGAGAACACGGCCCGGCCGACGTCGAGCGCGACCGGCCGGGTAATCGATGGCACGCTGAAACGTGCGGGCGTCGAAATGGCGCCGATTCCGAACGTCATACCGAACCAGATAAACGCTATCCAGGCCGGGTTGCCGAGACTGCGAAAGAACGCGCTCTTCTTTGCGTCTGCCACGGTTCTGCCCCTTGTTTTCCGGCTTTGCGGGTTGCAAGCTCGACGTATATTACGGCAGATCGGCGGAATGACATGACTACGGCGGAGCCACAGCTCGCGGGCGCGGTGCTCATGATTCGCCCTGCGCGGTTCGGCAGCAATCCTATGACGGCCGCCTCGAACCGATTTCAGGCGGACGCGCGCACGCTGCCGGCGGATCCGCAGGCAGCGGCCGTCGCGGAATTCGATCGCCTTGCGGAGACGCTCGATGACCGCGGCGTTCACGTCATCGTCGCGGTCGATTCGCCGGAGCCCGAGACGCCCGATGCGATATTCCCAAACAACTGGGTCAGTTTCCATGCGGACGGGCGCGTCGTGCTGTACCCGATGGAGGCGGAGAACCGGCGACTCGAGCGGCGTATGGACATCATCGAAATGCTCGACACGGAGCTCGGCTACCACGTCAGCGAAATCGTCGATCTGACCGCTCACGAAGCGAACGGTCATTATTTAGAGGGCACGGGCAGCATGGTGCTCGACCGGCAGCATCGTATCGCGTATGCGGGGTTGTCAGCGCGCACGCATCTGGACCCGCTCGGCGACTTTGCGCAGCGGATGGATTACGACGTCGTCGCGTTCGATGCCGTCGATCGTGACGGCGTGCCGATCTACCACACGAACGTGCTCATGAATATCGGGGAATGCGTCGCCGTTGTTTGCGACGCCGCCATTCATCGCGAGGATCAGCGTACCGCTGTCTTGAAACAACTGGAGGATACGGGCCACGACATCGTGCGCATCGATTTCGACCAGCTCGAATCGTTCGCGGGCAATATGCTGGAGCTCCGGAGCAACGGGGACGAGCGCCTCACGGTAATGTCGCAAACGGCGCTGGAATCGCTGCGCGCCGATCAGCTCGACAAACTCCGCGATAATGGCACGATCGTGACCACCGATATCAACTGCATTGAACGCGCTGGCGGCGGCAGCGTACGATGCATGCTTGCCGAGGTTCATCTGCCGAAGGCACCCTAAGGCCGATTACGATGTCCGATTCCGACGACAACATATTCGCATTGCCCCACAGGAGGCGACCCATGGATTTCGACAACCTGCCCCGCGGCGCTATCGTAATTGCCGGCGCAGCAATCGTGGCTATGCTGATCTGGGTATTTTTCGTCAAGACGATTCCCCCCGGGCGAGTCGGTGTTGCGACGCTGTTCGGCAATGTCCTGGCCGAGGGCTACCCGCAGGGACTGCACTTCCCGGTTAACCCGTTCTACAGCTGGACGCTTTATGACGCCCGCGAGAAGACGCACATGGAAACGGCAAGCGTGCCCAGCCAGGATCAGCTGCAGACGCGGCTCGACGTCAGCGTGCAGTACCGCATAGACGGCGGCATGGCGCCGCGTATCCTGGAGGAAACCGGCGACGCGGCGCAGGCCGTGAAGGTGCATTTGATTCCGAAGCTGCGTTCGCTGCTGCGCGAACAGGGTAAGAGCATCAAACGGGCCGAGGATTTTTTCCAGGAAGAAACCCAGGAAACCCTGCAGGTCGCACTCACGGACGGCCTGCGGGAGTTTCTCGCGCCGAAGGGCATTATCGTGACGGCGGTGCTCATTCGCGACATTACGCTGCCGCCGTTTATCGTCGAGGCGATCGAGCAGAAGAAGGAACGCGAGCAGGCCGTCGAGCGCGAACGCGCCGAGCTCGAACGTGTGCGCACCGAGCTGCAGCAGCAGGTTGCCCGGGCAGAAGCCGGCCGCGCCGCGGCCGAGGAAGAAGCCGCGCGCAAGAAGATTCTTGCGGACGCGCAGGCGTATGAAATCACCCAGATCAACAATGCGATCGCACAGAATCCCGCGTATATTCAGCTGCAGTCGCTCGAGGCGCTGAAGGCAATCTCGAAAGACCCGGCGAGCAAGATGTATTTCATGGACGGATCGAGCCCGACGCCGCTGCCGCTCATGCACCTGGGCGAAGCGCAGGCGATTCAGCGCTGAAGCTGTTCGATACTCAAGAGTCGCGGGACGGTTGGGATCGTCGCCATGGAGCAGCCTACTGAGAGTCGCGTGGGATGACCGCCAAGAAAGACAAGATTTTGATGTGCCCGCCCGATTACTTCGACGTGGATTACGTCATCAATCCGTGGATGGCCGGCAACGAGGACTCGCTGAACCTCGCGCGTGCCAAGGCGCAGTGGACGGAGCTTCGCGATAAGCTCGCGGAGTATGCCGAAATCGTCCAGCTCGATCCGCATCCCGACCTTCCCGACCTCGTGTTCACGGCCAATGCCGGTGTCGTATACGGCAATAAGGCAATCGCTAGCCATTTCATGCCGCACGAACGTCGCCCGGAAGAGCCGATCTTTAAACGCTGGTTCCGCGATAACGGCTTCGAGCTTTACGAGCTCGATGAGGACATTGGCTTCGAAGGCGCCGGCGACTGCTTGCTCGACCGCGGCGGCAACTGGCTGTGGACCGGCTACGGTTTCCGCACCGAGATCGAGGCGCATGCTGACATCCAGAAGTTCTTCGACATTGAGGTCGTCTCGATACAACTTACCGACGCGCGCTTCTATCACATCGACACCTGTTTCTGCCCGCTGACGGACGGCTTTCTGATGTATCATCCGCCGGCGTTCGACTACGAGTCGCGCATCGCCATCGAGAGCCGCATTCCGCCGCACAAGCGGATCGTCGTGGACACGATGGACGCAGGCAATTTCGCCTGCAACGCCGTCAATCTTGGTGACCAGGTATTTCTGCACAGGGCGTCCGACCCGCTCAAGGCACGCCTGATGCTTGCCGGTTTCAGTGTCAACGAGGTCGGGCTGACGGAATTTCTGAAGGCCGGCGGTTCCGCGAAGTGCCTGACGCTGAAACTCACGGAGCCGGTGCGGCCTTCATGAGCGAGGCGTTGAGTTACCGGATCAGCCCTGTCGATCCTGGCGCACACCTCTACGAAGTCACGCTGACGATTCCTGACCCGGCCCCCGATGGGCAGATCGTCGAGCTGCCGGCATGGATTCCGGGCAGCTACATGATCCGCGACTACGCAAAGCACGTCGTGTCGATCGCTGCCGAGTCAGAGGGGCGCTCCGTCAGGCTTAAGAAACTCGACAAGAGCCGCTGGCAGGCGGACGTCGTTCAGCATCCGCTGACGATTACGGCAGAGATTTATGCGAACGACGACAGCGTGCGCGGCGCGCACCTCGATACAACTCACGCGTATTTCAACGGGCCCTGCGTGTTCCTCGAGGTCGTCGGCCAGCGGGACAGCAACTGTGAGGTCGAGCTAATACCACCAGAGCCACCGGTGGGTTCGGACTGGCGCGTGGCGACGTCGCTCTTGCGCAAGGACGCACCGCCATACGGCTTCGGGCTCTACGCGGCAGTCAACTACGCGGACCTAATCGATCACCCCGTCGAGATGGCGGCGCTCGCGATCGGCGAATTCGAAGTAGCGGGCATTCCGCACGCGATCGCGATTCGCGGCAATATCCGCGCCGACATGGCGCGGCTGTGCCATGATCTACACACGCTCTGCCGGGAGCATATGGCGCTGCTCGGCGCACCCCGTGATCTTAACCGCTACCTGTTCCTGCTGCATGCGCCCGGCACGGGATATGGCGGGCTGGAGCATCGCTGGTCCTCCAGCCTCGTGTGCTCGCGTGACAATCTGCCGGCGCGCGGTGAGACACGCGTGAGCGATGGCTACCGGACCTTTCTCGGACTCGCGAGCCACGAGTACTTCCACCTCTGGAACATCAAGCGCCTGAAGCCAGCGGCGTTCACGCCTTACGACCTGTCGGCGGAGGTACATACCGGGTTGCTGTGGGTTTTTGAGGGAATTACCTCTTACTATGACGATCTTGCGCTATGCCGTGCGGGCCTGATTTCGCATGCCAGCTACTTCGAGCTGCTCGGCCAGGTCATCACGCGGATAATGCGTGGGCAGGGTCGCTTTCGACAAAGCGTCGAGGAATCGAGCTTCGATGCCTGGACGAAATTCTACAAACAGGATGCGAATGCCGGTAACGCTATCGTCAGCTATTACGCGAAGGGCGCGCTCGTTGCGCTGTGCCTCGATCTTAAACTTACCCGGGATACCGGCGGCAAAGTATCGCTCGACAACGTCATGCGCGCCTGCTGGCGGCGCTGGGGCGAAACCGACGACGGCATGCCCGAGTGCGGCTTCGAAACGGTGTGCGCGGAGGTAGCGGGTCTCGACCTCGAGGACTTTTTCGACGCCGCCGTACGCGGCACCGGCGAGCTGCCGCTCGAAACGATGCTGGCGAGCCACGGACTGCTGCTGCGCTCGCGCCGCGCAACCGGGCCCGACGACAAGGGGGGCAAGCCTGCTGACGTCGACTCACAGCCGCGCGTCTGGCTCGGTGCGTCGCTCGTCGAGCAGAACGGCAAATCGGTCTTCAGCATCGTTGCGAACGGCGGTCCGGCGGAACGTGCCGGAATCGCGCCCGGCGACGTCGCCGTCGCGTTGGACGGGCTCGTGTTGACGACCTCCAACTGCGCGAAGCGTCTCGGCAGCTTTCGCGAGGGCGATACGGCGCCGCTGGTCGTAATTCGCGGGGACGAGTTGATCACGACGGACCTGCGTTTCGAGGCGGCACCTGCAGATACGTTTTACCTGGAAGTCGATCCTGATGCCGATGAGCAGGTACGTACTCGGCGGGCATTCTGGCTACAAAGCCGCGTAAAACAGCGCTGAGTCGCTAGTCTATCGACCACGCATGCGCTATTTGTCGAATCCGCGGCTGCGCCTGTACATTGGCGCCGCACTCATCAGCCTGTCGCCCGTATGGGTCAAGCTCGTGACGATCTCGCCGACCGCGAGCGGCTTTTACCGCGTCTTCATCGGCGGCATCGCGCTGACCGCTGTCGTTGTCGTGTCACGCAGGCGTTTCGATTTCGACCGTCGTGTCTGGCTGATTCTAATTGCGGCTGCAATATTTTTTGCTTTGGACCTGTGGTTCTGGCATCGCAGCATCTATTACATTGGCCCCGGATTGTCGACACTGCTCGCGAATTTCCAGGTATTCATTATGGTCTTCGCGGGACTGCTGGTGCTGCAGCAGCGCCCCAGCTCTGTTCAGCTGATTGCGGTGCCGATGGCGTTCATCGGCCTAGGCATGATCGTCGGGTTCGACTGGCAGGCCCTGCCGGGTGATTATCGCCTCGGCATCATTTTCGGATTGCTCACTGCGATCGTTTACGCCGGCTATCTTTTGACGATGCGCGCTGCGCACGGGTACTCGACAGGACAGTTGCCTGTGCGCGAGGTTGCGATCGTCTCGATGCTGACAGCGGCAATGTTGCTTGCCTCGACGCTGGCCGAAGGGGAGTCGCTCGTCGTCCCGTCACTCGTCGATGCGGGTTGGCTGCTCGCTTACGGGGTTCTGTCGCACTGCCTCGGTTACATTTTTATCGTCAGCAGCCTGCCCAAAGTGTCGACGACCGAAGCCGGGATCGCGCTGCTGCTGCAACCGACGTTGAGTTTCGTCTGGGATGTGCTGTTCTTCGCCCGCCCAATGACGACGATCGAACTGGCCGGTGCTGCGATCGCGTTGTGCGCGATCTATCTCGGCTCGCGGCAGCGCGCGGTCCGGAATCGCGCCGGGAACAGCGCTCCGACGCGGGTTCCGTAGCAGCGGGTTCCAGCCGCGAATCGTCGCACGGGGGTTCCGTAGGAGCGCCTTCCAGGCGCGACTGATCGCGGCAAGGTCGCGCGCGCACGTCCCGGTGCTTCGCGACACAAGGACCTCCTGTCCAAATTGCCGCTCCTGCAGACGCTGGTTGACAACAGGGGACATTCCGGGATCGGAATGCCCCCGGAACGATTTACAATAACCGCAGCGCGCCGGGCAGCACCTCGATCTCAAACGTCTGTGCGGGCGGCTGCACCTCGCCGTCCAGGTGCGAGGGCACCGGCACCGATGCCTCGATGCGGAGTCGGCGCACGCTCGCGTGCGATATCTCCGCTTCGTCCATGTGGGCGCCGCGCATAAGTTTCGGCAGCAGATTTAGGATACGCCGCCGGGTGACCGGCGCGGCGACCAGCAGCTCGAGGCGGCCGTCGCTGTGATCCGCCATCGGCGCGATGTGAAACATGCCGCCGATCCAGGGCCCGTTACTGACGTTGACGAGTGTGACCGGCCCCTTCCAGCGCGCTAAGCCGAGTGTCGAAGGGCCTGCGACGAAATCACGGAGTTCCGTACCGTCGCCCGAAATTTCGACTTCCGGCACGGCAATCCCGTCGACCAGACAGCGGATGATTGCCAGCAGATAGACGAGATCCCCGATCGGCAGCCGATAAGATCGTGCGACGCGCGTCACTTCGGCGTCGAAACCGATGCCAGCACCGTTCGCGAAATACCGATCGTTCATTCGGCCGAGGTCGATGGACAACGAGATCACGTCGCCGGCAAGACGATCGGCGAGAAGCTGGGTCGCCTGCTCCCAGTGCTGCGGAATCGCACCTGCTTTCGCAAAGTCGTTGCCGGTGCCGGACGGAATGACCCCGAGAGCGGCACCCAAGCCCGCGGTCATAATTCCGTTTACGGCCTCGTGGATGCTGCCATCGCCGCCCGCTACGATGATGCGCTTATCGCCGGCGCCGACGCGCTCGTAAACCGTGCGCTCGAGGTCTCCGACACCGCGGCTCTCGAATACCCGAACGTCAATACTCGAGTTTGCAAAGATGTCGAGAATACGCTTGACGCGTCTGCGTGTGCGGCCACGGCCGGCGGCCGGATTGACGAACAGCGATACGGGCGTTTGCGTCATGGCGTTCCCGCGAGCGTGAGTGAGCCGATGCTACAATGTTGGCTCCTCGGCACGCAAAACGGTTTCCGACGCATGCTGGAGCTCGGCATCAAGTTTCTGCTCAGTTATTTCATTGGCTCGATCATGGGCGCCATGGTCGTCGGCAAGCTCGCGGGCGGGGTGGACATTCGCAAAATGGGCAGTGGGAATGCAGGCGGGACGAATGCGCTTCGTACGCAGGGCTTTTGGTTTGCGCTCGGCGTGGTCGTCGTCGATGTAGGCAAAGGCGCGGTTGGTGCCGGCCTTGTGCCGGGCCTGACGCTGCCATACGTGCCGGCCGATCCGGAGATCTCGCGCACGTGGCTGACGATCTCGTGCGCGGCGGCTGCCGTCCTCGGGCATGTCTGGCCCGTCTATCACAACTTCAAGGGTGGCAAGGGAGCGGCCACGCTCGTGGGCACGCTAATCGTCGTGAATCCAAAGCTGATCATACCGCTATTGATCGTTTGGGCCTGGACGCTAGTGCTGTCCGGCTACGTCGGATTGTCGACAATGATGGCCGCGGGTGCTCTGCCAATCTGGCTCGCCGTCAGTCGCCTGCCGGCAGATCAGCCGCTGTTCATATATTCGGCCGCCATGGCGGTGTTCATCATTTATTGCCATCGATCGAACATCCGGCGCATGCGACAGGGCACGGAGCACCGCAATGATGCCGCGATGCTGATTCGGCGCCGGCGGAAGGCCTCCAGAAATGAGCGCGGCTGACGGCGAGCGCATACGAGAGGCTTTGCACCCGGCAACTGAACGCCATCTGGACCAGCTCGACGTCTTCGAGCGCGTCGACTCGACGAATTCTTATCTTCTGAACGAAGCTGCTCCCGGACCAAAAAGATTCCGCGCCGCGATCGCAAACGAGCAGACGGCCGGCCGCGGCCGCCGGGCGCGTAGCTGGATATCGCCGCTCGGGTCGGGTCTGTATCTGTCTCTCGCATACACATTTGCGCGACCGCCGGCACATCTCGCACCGCTGACGCTCGCGCTTGGCGTCAGCGTTGCGACCACGGTTCGCGATGCGGGCGTCGCCGACGTCATGCTGAAATGGCCGAACGACATCATGCTAGGAGACGGCAAGGTCGGCGGCATTTTGACCGAATCGAAGGCAAGTCACGGGGATAGCTCGATCACGATCGTAGCCGGCCTCGGCATCAATATTGCGTTCGACGCGCCGCTCGAGCTCGAAACGGCGGCCGTGCAGCGGGCGGTCGACCTGCGGAGCGCTGTCGAATCGGTCCCGGCGCGCGACGAGCTGGCCGTATTATGTATCGACTCGCTGTACGCAGGTTGTGAACGGTTTGCTTCGACCGGTTTTTCGACGTTCCTTGCCGGGTGGCGACAACTCGACTGGCTTCACGGGCGGGCGGTGATGGTCGAGGAAGT
This sequence comes from Woeseiaceae bacterium, assembly GCA_041617855.1. GTDB lineage: Bacteria > Pseudomonadota > Gammaproteobacteria > Steroidobacterales > Woeseiaceae > UBA1847. The sequence goes on from JBFJOC010000030.1 coordinate 10,688, forward strand.
CGAGGAAATGCGTGACGGTATCGCCGTCGGCATCGATGAGGACGGCGCACTGCTAATCGACACCGATTCCGGCCGGGAACGCCTAATTTCCGGGACGATTGCGGCTGTCGGTCGCGATGAGGATGATCGATAATGAACGCGCTGTTGATCGACGCTGGCAACACGCGCGTGAAATGGGGAGAGGCGCGCGACGGCGTTATTCGACGTACGGGAGAAATCGCGCAGGCGAAGATACGTAACCAGGGCCTGCAGGTGCTGACGACAAAGTTGCCGACCCAGGTGGACGCCGTGCTGGCGAGCAACGTGGCGGGCGCAGGCTTCGCGGCGCGCCTCTCCGGCGTGATCCGGCTGCACTGCAACCGCGACGTACACTTTGCGAAGACGTCGCGAGAGGCGTTCGGCGTTAGGAACGGGTACCGGCAGCCGCGGCGCATGGGCGTGGACCGCTGGATGGCGATGATTGGCGCCTGGGCGGAGGTCGAAGACGCCTGCGTCGTCGTCGATGCGGGCACCGCGGTGACGATCGATGCGATCGATTCGGCAGGCAAGCATCTCGGTGGCCACATCATTCCCGGCATTCAGCTCATGATGGCGGCCCTGGCGTCAGAGACCAGCGACGTTCCGGCGTTCGCGATGCGGCGCAAGCCGATCGTGACCGACATGAGCATGTTCGGCCGCAACACGTCGGAGGCGGTAGAGTTCGGTGTCTTGAACGCGCTCGTCGCCGCCGTCGATCGCGTCGTCGAAATACTCGAGCGGCAAGGACACGATCCAGTCATTGTCTTGACCGGCGGAGATGCACCGCGCATGCTTGCCTCGCTTGCTGGCGAAGCGCTGCACCGACCGCACCTCGTGCTCATGGGCCTAATCCAACTGCTGGACACCGAGTGATGAAGAACCTCCTCCTGCTTCTGGTGCTCGCGAACATCCTGTATTTCCTGTGGGGCCGGCTCGGACCCCAGCGGGAGGAACCCGGCGTCGCAATCATCAGCGAGGCGGAGCTGGGTCCGCCGCTGCCGTTGGTTGAGTCGCTAAACGCTGGTAGCTTACCGGCGGTCGCCGCGGCCACGGATCTCGCCGCCGTCACTGGGCCTGGCTGCGTGACGATCGGACCATTCCGCGAAGATACGGATGCGCAGGCGGCGCTGACACGCTGGGCAAACGAGGGCATGCGAACGGCGCTGCGCTCCGAAGCTGGCGAGTATTTCGTCGGCCACTGGGTGCAGATCCGCGACGTAGGCAACCGTGCCGCCGGCCGAGCCATGCTGGTCAGGCTGCGCGATGGCGGGCTGGATGATGCCTATCTCGCGGATACCGAAGACGAGGGCCTCAAGGTTTCACTCGGCCTGTTTAGTGAAATCGAGCGTGCGGAGAAAGTGGAACTGCAGGCAAGATCCCTCGGATTGCCTGCCGTGATCGGGCCTATGATGAACGAGGGCACGCTGTACTACGTCGATGTCGGGCTGCCGCCGGATCGTGGAGCGGGCGCGATCGTCGATGCTTACGGCGAGCAGATGGTCCTGCTGCGCGGCGACGCGACCTGCCCCGACCGCTGACCGGCACGCGCTTGTCTGCTCGCGCCGAAAAGCGAATAATTCAGGCCCCGATGCGCCGGCATAGCTCAGCTGGTAGAGCAACTGATTTGTAATCAGTAGGTCCCGGGTTCGACTCCTGGTGCCGGCACCATATCGAATCGCGCCGTAGGCGGCGCGATTCGATATGGTGAGCCACAGGGTCCCCCGGGAGGGGTGCGACACGGTATGTCACTATCTCTGCAGTCTCGTTGATGCGCTACAAGGTGGTGGTTCCTCACGGTATGCCGTGGACTTCGCGGCTTCGGTAGAGCAAGTCGAGGTTGCGGTTCGACTCCTGGTGCCGGCACCATATCGGTAACTCATTAATGCGCCCGTAGCTCAGTTGGATAGAGTACCTGGCTTCGAACCAGGTGGTCGGGAGTTCGAATCTCTCCGGGCGCGCAGAAAGATCATACGGCCCCTCCACGGGGCCGTTTGTTTTTCGCCTGGAGAGTTCGAACTCGAGCGGCGCGTAGCGCCGCAGTTCGATCCGAGGCCGACGTAGTCCGCCGACAAGCGTTACCGCGGAGCGGTAACGAGGCAGCGCAGCTGCCGGGCATCTCTCCGGGCGCGCAACTTTTAATGCGTCAAACCGCGGATTATCCTGGAAAACATGCAATCTCGGTTCGACGCCTGTTTGCGTGGTCGTCTAGAGCGCGAAGAGCCGAACCGCGTTCTCCCGGCCAATCCTGAGCCGGGTTTCGTCGTCGATTACGGTCGTATTATCGAACCAGTCCGCCGCATCTTGCATGCGCTCGAAGGGATAGTCGGAGGAGAAGTAGATCCGCTCCGCTCCGAGCATGTCGAGCGTGCAGCGAAATGCCGCATCGTTGAAGTTGCCGCTGACCGTGATGTGGAAGTGCTCGCGGAAATAGTCGCCTAGCGGACGCCTCCCGCGATACCCACGCGGCGAGAAACGCATACGCGCATCGATGCGCCAGAGCCCGAAGGGAATGCCCTCACCGAGGTGGCCGATGACGATCTTCAGGTTCGGGAAATCATCGAAGAGCCCCGAACCGCAGAGCCGGAGCGCATGAATCGAGGTTTCGACGGCAAACCCCCAGGGCGAGCTTCGGAGCCACGGATGGCCCTCATAGCATCTCGACTGTTCCGGGATTTGCATCCGGGGATGCAGATAAAATGGCACGTCGAGGTCCGAGACGACCTGCCAGAAGTCGCGGTATTCCGGGATGTCGTAGTAGACCATTGAGTCCGGTCCGTCCCGCTGTGTGAAGCCGTTGACCAGCGCACCCTTGAAGCCCAGCGTCTCCACGCAGCGCCTGAGCTCGTCGCCGGCCGATTTCGGATCCTGCATCGGCAGGGCAGCGAGAGCGCGGAAACGATCGGGATGCCGGTCGACCGCTGCGGCCATCGTGTCGTTGCCCTTGCGGGCGATTTCGACCGCTTCGTCCCGGTCGAGAATCGCCTGCACAGCCGGGGCATTGAGTGATAGCAACGCCAGCTCGATACCGGCCTCGTCCATGAAGGCGAGGCGCTTGGTGTCCAGGTCCAGGATCTCCTCGGTGAACTCGTCCCACCGGTCCGAGTCGCCGGCGAAAGCCCTGGTCTCGCCGATCGTCTCCTCGATCGCCACGTGCTCTTCGAATCCGATCTTGTCTTTCATTATCGCCCCCTGCCCGTGCGGCTGGTTTCTGGTGTGACTGTTACCGCACTTTCCAGCGCGTTGATACTGCCACGGACTGACAATGTTAGCCGACTGTCATCGGCGGCCTCGTACAGAATCGTGCAAAAAACCGTCCCGTGACGCGAGCAATGGCCCCCGCTGGACCATAATGTCCCGATGGAGTTCGTCGATTTCGTCTTCACGCGCGCGATCCCGCCGATGCTATTCGCAATGATGTTCGGCATGGGACTGTCGCTGACTCTCGACGATTTCCGGAGGATCGTGCGCTACCCGCGCGCAGCCGTCGTCGGGCTCACCGGGCAGCTGCTCGTCTTGCCCGGACTCGCTTTCCTGGTCGTGCTGATCTTCGCGCCACCCGTGCCGGTTGCGATCGGGACGATGCTGCTGGCCGCGTGCCCTGGTGGCATCACCTCGAACGGCTATGTCTTCGTCGGGCGCGGCGACGTCGGCCTGTCGGTGACGCTGACGGCGATCGCCAGCGTGCTCACGATCGCCACGATCCCGTTCATCGCCGCTTTCGCGCTTGGTTATTTCGGAGGAGAGGGAGACGTGCCCGGCCTGCCCGTCCTGGCCGTGCTCAAGACGCTGGGCATGCTTACCGCGTTACCGATTACCATCGGCATGCTGGTCCGGCAGCGCTACACGGGCTGGGTCCAAAGCAAGCTCGAGATCGTTCGCAAGGCATCCTTCGTGATGCTGCTTGCCATAATCACGACGACGACCCTTAGTTCGCTCGAATCCCTCGCCGCCAACCTGCCGTCGGCTGGCCTGCTCGCGGCGGCGCTAAACCTGTCGAGCATGACTGCCGGTTACTGGATGGCGCGTCTTTCCGGCCTACCCGGTGCGCAGGTCAAGACGATTACGTTCGAGGTCGGCGTGCAAAACTTATCCTTGTCGGCACTACTCGCGGTCTCGCTACTCGGCCGGCCGGAGTACGCGATCGTCGCGATCGTGTATGCGCTTGTCATGAAAATCTCCGCGCTGACTCTGTTGTGGGTCTGGAGACAGAAACGATCCCGGGTCTTGTGGTAAGCCGGCCGGTCGGCCATCAGCTCGAATTCCCGCTTCTCGTGGCTAACAATGGGACTCCGCTGAAGCCGGCCCGGGTAAGAGTTCTTGACCGCATGGAGGTCTACGAATAACGTCCCCTCCGCCAAAGAATAAGGGCCGATCCGATTTCCTATTACCGACGAAACTCGGCTTGACCTCTTTTCAAAAAATCGCCTAACAGCTCGAACTCCTCGCTGCGACCGCTGCCCTTGCGCCACGCGAGCCCGATTTCCCGGTAGCTGCTCTCGGCTAGGGGATACAGCTTAACGCGCGTGTTGCGCAACAAGGCGGACCCTCGGGTCATCTCCGGCAGGAACGTAATGCCTAAGTCGGCGTCGACCATCTCGACGAGCGTCAGCAGGCTGCTCGCCGCGAAGCGCTGCACCTTTTGGGTGTTGCGAATCCGGCACGCGGCGAGCGCGTGGTCGCGCAAGCAATGGCCGTCCTCGAGCAGCAGGATACTGTCGGCATCGAGGCGGCTGAAGCGATAGTTCTCCGGATCGACGCGCTCTGTGCCTTTTCGGCATGCAAGGCAGAATGGATCCCGGAACAGTGTCGTCACGGTCGTACCGCGCATGTCCCAGGGCAGGGCGAGGAGGATGACGTCAAGCTCGCCGCCCATCAGCCGGTCGTAGATACGTTGCGTTTGATCCTCGGACAGGTACAGGCGGAGGTCGGGGTACTTCCGCCGTAGCTTCGGCAGCGCCCGCGGCAGCAGGAACGGGGCAATCGTCGGGATGACGCCGAGCCGAAGCGCGCCGGTCAGCGGCTCGCGCTGTCCGGCGGCGAGTTCCACGAGGCTTTCGATGTCGCGCAGACATAGCCGGGCCTGCGTGGCAACCTGTTGGCCGATCGCCGTGATCGTCACCTGGCGATTCGTGCGGTCCACGAGCTGAGCGCCAAGCGTCGCCTCGAGCTCCTTGATCGCGTTGCTGAACGCGGATTGGGACACGAACGACGCCTCCGCGGCGCGGCCGAAATGCTCGTGCTCGGCCAGCGCCGCGAAGTACTGTAGCTGCTTCGTCGATGGTAGTCTCATATATCTAAAAAATAGATCATAATAATCGAATTAAACCATTTTAAGTGTTAGTGCGCCAGCGCTAGAGTTCCGGATTGCAAAGGGAGGGTTACTGATGGAAGTCAATATCGGAATTAGCGAGCAGCAGCGGGCCGAGATCGCGGCCGGATTGTCGAAGCTGCTCGCGGACAGCTACACGCTATACCTGAAGACGCACAACTATCACTGGAACGTAACGGGTCCTCTGTTCAACACGCTGCACGCCATGTTCGAAACTCAGTATACCGAGCTGGCCGCCGCGGTCGACGAGATCGCGGAGCGTATTCGCGCGCTCGGCATCCAGGCGCCGGGGTCGTATTCGGCGTTCGCGGGGCTGACGAGCATCGAGGAAGGCGGCGGTGACGAGTCGGCGGAAGAGATGATCCGGCAGTTGGTGCTCGGCCAGGAAGCGGTCGTGCGCACCGCCCGCGCCGTGTTTCCGATCGCCGAGGCGGCGAACGACGAGCCGACGGCTGACCTTCTGACGCAGCGCATGCAGCTGCACGAAAAAAACGCCTGGATGCTGCGCAGCATGCTCGCTTGATTGGGTAAATACGAAGGAGATTCAATGGTGTTTAAGAACATCGAAGGCCAGCGCGTGCCGAACGCGACGTTTCGCACGCGGCAAGACCACGAGTGGGTGAGTCTGACCTCCGACGACGTGTTCAAAGGCAAGTCCGTCATCGTGTTTTCGCTCCCCGGCGCATTTACGCCAACCTGCTCGTCGTCGCACGTGCCGCGCTACAATCAGCTCGAGCCGCTATTCCGCGCGCGCGGTATAGACGAGGTCATCTGCATCTCCGTGAATGACGCGTTCGTCATGGACGAATGGAAGCGCAGCCAAGACGCGGATCGCGTCACGTTCCTGCCCGACGGCAACGGCGAGTTCACGGACGGTATGGGGCTGCTCGCCGACAACGCCGAGCTCGGCTTCGGGAAGCGCTCGTGGCGCTACTCGATGCTGGTGCGCGACGGCGTCATCGAGAAAATGTTCATAGAGCCGGACGAGCCCGGCGATCCGTTTCACGTCTCGGATGCGGACACGATGCTCGGCTACCTGGATCCGAGCGCGGCGCGACCGCACGACGTTACAGTGTTCTCGCGCAACGGCTGCCCGTTCTGCGCGCGAGCGAAGGGCATGCTGTACGACGCCGGCATCGAGTACGAAGAGTTGGTACTGAATCGCGACTACACAGACCGCACGCTCAGGGCAGTAGCAAACGCCACGAGCTATCCGCAGGTGTTCGTCGACGGCAAGCGCATAGGCGGCTCGGATGAGCTCGAGCAGTGGCTCGCCGCCCGGGATCGCGAAGCCGCGTAACGTCTCTCAAGCCGGCATCCCCCTACCGGCTGACGTCCGGCGCCCCGGTTCGCATCGGGGCGCCGTTTTTTTTTGCCGTTGGCCGGCACCGCATTGCGCCGGCCAGGCCCAGATTCCATACTTGATGAAAATATGGATACGACGATGAGGAGATTGCGGCGATGCGGATCACGGATCAGGCGCTACTGAAGACACGGGCGTACATTGACGGTAAATGGATCGACGCAGACAGCGGAGAAACGCAGGACGTCACGAATCCCGCGACCGGCGAAACGATCGTGAAAGTTGCGAAGTGCGGCACCGCGGAGACGCGGCGCGCGATCGAGGCTGCGGAACGTGCGTTCGGGACCTGGCGGCGCAAGACCGCGAAGGAGCGCGCCGCGCTGCTGCGCAAGTGGTTCACCCTGATGATGAACAGCCAGGAGGACCTGGCGCAGATCATGACCGCCGAGCAGGGTAAGCCGCTGGCCGAGTCGCGCGGTGAAATCGCGTACGGTGCGAACTACATCGAATGGTTCGCCGAAGAGGCGAAGCGCATCTACGGTGACACGATCCCGGAGCCGTCGGCCGACAAGCGCCTCGTCGTAATCAAGCAGCCGGTGGGTGTCGTCGCCTGCATCACGCCCTGGAATTTCCCGAACGCGATGCTGGCACGCAAGATTGCGCCGGCGCTCGCCGCCGGCTGCACGGTCGTCAGCAAGCCGGCAAACGAAACGCCGCTATCTGCGTTTGCAATGGTCGAGCTCGCCGAGCGCGCAGGCATTCCGCCCGGAGTCATCAACATCGTTGCCGGCATCACGAAGGAAATTGGCGCGGAGCTGACCGGCAATCCGGCGGTGCGCAAGCTCACGTTCACCGGCTCGACGGCGGTCGGGAAGCTGCTAATCGAGCAGTGTGCCGGCACCGTGAAACGCACATCCATGGAGCTCGGCGGCAATGCCCCGTTCATCGTGTTCGACGATGCGGACATCAACACGGCCGTCAACGGCGCGATCATCTGCAAGTTTCGCAATGCTGGCCAGACCTGCGTCTGCGCGAACCGCATTCTTGTGCAGGACGGCGTCTATGACGAATTTGCGGATAAGCTCGTCGTCGCGATGGCCCAGCTCAAGATCGGCAACGGCGCCGACGAACGCACCGACATCGGGCCGTTGATCAACGAGCGCGCCGCGAATGACGTTCTGGCGTTCGTCGAGGATGCGATTGCGAAAGGCGCGCATGTCGCGGCGGGCGGTAAGCGATCCGAGCTCGGCGCCTGCTTCGTCGAGCCGACGCTGCTGACGAACGTGAACGACGGCATGCGCGTCTTCAGCGAGGAGATTTTTGGACCGGTTGCGCCGCTGTTCCGATTCGAGTCCGAGGAAGAGGCAATCGCGATGGCGAACGACACGCAGTTCGGGCTTGCCTGTTATTTCTATTCGCGCGACATCGGCCGCGTCTGGCGCGTTGCGGAGGGGCTCGAGTACGGCATCGTCGGCATCAACGAAGGCATCATCTCGAACGAGATGGCGCCGTTCGGCGGTGTGAAGGAGTCCGGTCAGGGCCGCGAGGGCTCGAAATACGGTCTCGATGATTACCTCGAGATCAAGTACCTGTGCATGGGCGGCATCGACGACTGAGCAGAGACGGGACATTCCCGAATCGGAATGTCCCCGGCCTGTATTCGCGGCAGGATGCCGCTCCCACGATGTATCCGGTAGGAGCGGCATTTTGAACAGGAGGTCCTTATGTGCGCGGAGCACGGAAATGTGCTTGAGCGACCTTGCGCCGCGAGGCTGCCGCGACATTCGCGCCGGGGAACGCGCTCCCAGGTTACGTGTCCGAAAGTGGCTAGTTTGAGCCGCCGGCGGGCGTATACTTTCGCCCATGGACGCAGTCGAATCGATCCGGCCCGATGCTGCCTTCGAGCGCGCCCGCCTGGCACGCGACCGGCGCTTCGACGGCCGCTTTTTCGTCGGTGTCCGCACGACCGGGATCTACTGCCGGCCGATCTGCCCCGCCGTCGCGCCGAAGCGCGAAAACGTTCGCTTCTTTCCAAGCGCTGCCGCCGCGAGTGAAGCCGGCTTCCGCCCGTGCCTGCGCTGTAGGCCCGAATGCGCACCCGGGACCCCGGCCTGGAACGGCACGTCGACGACCGTGCGGCGCGGGTTGCGCCTCATTGCCGACGGCGCGCTCGACGATGGCAACGTCGCACAGCTCGCAGTGCGGCTCGGCGTCACGAGCCGGCATCTCAGGCGACTGTTTACACAGCATATCGGTGCATCGCCGCTCGCGGTCGCCCACACGCAGCGGCTGCATTTCGCGAAGCGTCTGATCAGCGACACGAACTTGCCGATGGCGCAGGTTGCCGGTGCTGCGGGCTTCGGAAGTTCTCGGCGCTTCAACGATGCGTTTCGGAAGACCTACGGGCGCGCGCCGCGTGATCTGCGTCGCGACAATGCGCCGGCCGAGGCAAGCGAGGACGTGCTGAAAGTCAGTCTCGCGTATCGCACGCCGTTCGATTGGCAGCGGCTGCTCGGATTCTTTGCCGGGCGCACGTCGCCGGGCGTCGAACACGTTGCCGCCAACACATACCTGCGCACGGTCGACATGGATGGCAGCGCCGGCGTCATCGAATGCACGCATGACAAGCGCAATGTAACTGTTGTGGTAAACGTGCACGGCGCACCGACCGGTGCGCTGCTTCGGCTCGTGCAGCGCGCACGGGACCTGCTGGATCTTGATGCGCCGGTCGATGAGATCGGCGCGACGCTGCGCTCGGATGCTACCCTCGCACCGCTCGTGCGGTCGCTGCCGGGCATTCGCGTGCCCGGCGCGTGGGACGGTTTCGAACTCGCAATCCGCGCGGTCCTTGGCCAGCAGGTATCGGTCAAGGCAGCACGTACGATCGCGGGCCGTATCGTCGACCGCTGCGGCGACCGGGTTGAATTGCCGGATTCATTCCGCGACTCGCCACACGCGGGCAGCCTCGGCCGGCTGTTTCCGACGCCTGAGCGGCTCGCGCGAGCGCGCCTGAACGACATCGGAATTCCAGGCGCGCGTGCCGAAACGATTCGCGGAATCGCGGCTGCCGTTGCCCAGGGCGACATTTGCTTCGATCCGGCGCAGGACATCGATGCGTTCCGGCAGCGCCTGGTGCGGATTCGGGGTATCGGGGACTGGACCGCACAATACGTTGCAATGCGGGCGCTCAAGGATCCCGACGCGTTTCCTGCGGCTGACCTGGGGGTACTGAGGGCGCTTGAATCCCAAACGGGCTCGCGGCCCGGCCCGCGGGATGCGCTGGCTCTGGCCGAAGCGTGGCGGCCCTGGCGCGCGTACGCAACGCTATTATTATGGAGTTCGCTGGCGGGCTCCGGAGGGTGAATCATGTATTACTGCTATCTGACGACGCCGATCGGAGATTTATTGCTCGCCGGTAACGAAGACGCGCTGGCGATGATCGGATTCCCGGAAGGCTCGATGCGCCGCGACCCCGAATCCGACTGGATCTATAATGAAAAACCATTCGTGACCGTTCGCGGGCAGCTCCTCGAATATTTCGCAGGGACCCGCCAGGAATTCGACGTGCCGCTGAAGATGTCCGGCACGGACTTCCAGGTGCGCGTGCTCGAGGAGCTGCAAAAGATCCCGTACGGCGAAACAAGGTCGTATCGTGATATCGCCGAACGCATCGGCAATCCGAAAGCCGTGCGTGCCGTGGGCGCGGCGAACGGGCGCAATCCGATTCCGATCATCATTCCGTGTCATCGTGTGATCGGCAGCGGTGGCGACCTGACCGGCTTCGGCGGCGGCCTCGATACGAAGGAGGCGCTGCTGCGCCTCGAGGCGGAGCACAGCCGCTTTCCAAACGTGGTGTAACTCGCGGCTGGAAGCCGCTCCCGCCACAGCAAAGCCAACTGTGGGAGCCCGCGATGCGGGCGATTATTGGTCCCAGGGACGTTTCGGTATCGGAATGTCCCCGGAACCCTGATATATCGCGGCAATGACTTGTGGGGGCGGCTTCCAGCCGCGAAAAGGCGGGGACATTCCGCATCGCGGAAAGTCCCCGGCAGCAATGCTAGAAAACCTTATCCTGCATGGCCCGAACAATGGCGGACGGCTCGACGCCCTCGATTAGCCGATCGTCGGACTGCAGCGTCGTGAGACGCGATTCCAGAGGCAGCACACCCGCCCACACGGGAATTTCGTAGTCCTCGTCCTCGTCCTCCGGCATGCCTGCGGAGACCTTTGCTGACGCCGCGTCGACCGCGAGCGCTATGACGCCGGTCATTCGGATCTCTTTGTCCAGCGGCTCGCGCAGCTCGTTCCATCGCCCCGGCATTGTGTGCTCGCTGATAATGTTGAGCGCGCGAAGCTTCGCATCGCGGCGTTCGACGAGTAATGGTCTACCGAACAGCGTGACGGAGCGATAGTTGAGAGACGAATTGAAAGCCGAGCGTGCGAACACGATTCCGTCGACAAGCGTGACGTTTACGCAGACGCGGGTACTTTGTTCGAGCAGCCGAATGATGCGCGCCTTGCGGGCTCCGTGCAGGTACAGCGTGTCGTCCTCCCGTCCGAAAATCATCGGCACTACAACCGGAGCGCCGTCTTGCATGAAACCAACATGGGCAACGAGCGCTCGATCGAGTATCGCGTGCACGGTTTTGCGGTCGTAGGTGCCTTTTTCGCGGAGCTGCCGGACGCGGTTCTCGGGACTCACTGGGTACTTGTCGTTCATGGGCGGTCAGCTTTCAGAGGAAGCGCGGCGCAAGCGCAAGCGCCGCGATGGAGACGAGCACGATGCCGATAACATTGAGCGCTATCCCGGCCCGCACCATTTTTGGAATCGTCAAAAGCCCGGAGCCGAACACGATCGCATTCGGCGGTGTCGCGACGGGCAGCATGAATGCGCAACTGGCAGCGAGCGTAACCGGAACCGTCAGCACGATCGGGTCGACCCCGGCCTCGAGCGCAATCGCCCCAACGACGGGTAGGAACGTGGCAGTCGTCGCAATGTTACTGGTCAGCTCCGTCAGGAAAATGATCATAGCCGCGGCGACGATGACGAGCAGGGGTAGCGGCAGCGTGCCGATCGCCTGCAAATTGGCGCCGAGCCATTCTGCGAGGCCGGTGCGCGATACGGCGCCGGCAAGCGTCAACCCGCCGCCGAAAAGAATCAGCACGCTCCACGGCAGCTTCTCTGCGTAGTGCCAGCGCAGCAGCATCGGATCACGGTCGTCGCCGCTCGGAATCAGGAACAGCGCAATTGCGCCAGCCATCGCAATGCCGGAATCGTCGAGGCCATCGAGGCCCGGCAGCTTCGCGAGCAGCGGCCGGGTAATCCACATGATAGCCATCAGTACGAACACGATAGCGACGCGTTTTTCCGGCACCGTGATTCGGCCCATTGCCTCCTTCATGCGTTTCAGCTCTGCGCGGCCTTCGCCTGATGTGTGGAAATCGACCCGGAATACGACGCGCGTCAGCGCGAGCCACGCAAGCGGCAGCATGCAAAGGCTGAGTGGAAGGCCGACCAGCATCCAGCTCGCGAAGTCGATCTCGGTGCCATAGTTCTGCTGCATAAATGCAGCGAGCATTGCGTTCGGCGCGGTGCCGACGAGCGTCGCGAGACCACCGATTGTCGCGGCATACGCGACGCCAAGGAGCAGCGCATACTGAAACGCTTGTTTTGCTTTCTGATCGAGCTCGTCAGACGAATTATGAATTACTGTAATAATCGAGACCGCGATCGGCAAAAGCATCATGGTCGTGGATGTATTCATTACCCACATGCTGAGGAGCGCGCTTGCGAGCATGAACCCGCCAACGAGCGAGCGGCCGTTGCCACCGGCAATCTGCAGTACGTTCAGCGCGATGCGCCGATGCAGATCCCAGCGCTGCATCGCGAACGCAACGATGAAGCCCCCGAGAAACAGATAGATGACCTTGTTCGCGTACGGGGCGGCGGTATCCTGAATGTTTGCGATTCCGAGCAGCGGAAAACCGGCGAGCGGTAGCAGCGCGGTCACGGCAATGGGGACAGCCTCGGTGGCCCACCAGACCGCCATCAGGACGCCGAACGCGGCGGTCGTCCAGCCGGCAGGCGAGAGCCCGTCGGGACTGTCGAGCAGTAGCATCAGCCCCGCGAGCGCGGGCCCGAGAAACAGGCCGACGACCTGGTGTCGGGATCGGGCAGTTACGGGGCTGGTCTTCGTCATCGGGATTCCGTCGATTCAGGGCCTAGGGGCGTCAGCGTAGTTTGCCAGCTCGAGAAGCCGGAGCGAAGATAAGGTGCACACGATATCTTGTGCATAGTTGTCCATCTGATACAAGATGTAGTAGCATCCCCGCCCGTACCAATTCGGTACGCACGGAGATGAGGTGTTTACTGGCAATGCGGGCGGCATGCCATGCGGGACGCATGATCCATTGGCAGGCGCCGCGTGTTTCCTCTCAACACATCGCCGGATGACCGGTAATCTGCGACCGGTCGAGGCCAGCGGAGAAGCGTGCCACCAGCAGGGAGAACATATTCATCGGACAAGGTCGCATCAATGAGGAAGCGACGCTTCGAGAGCAATTTGCTCCCGGCCTGACACATCTTCGGTTTTTATGCCGCCCAGTTTCTGGGCGGCTTTTTTTTAGCGGCCATTTCGCGAGCGTCGCGCCCTGCGTGAGTTACAAGAACTTGCGATCGACTTTCAGGTACCTTGGTTGGCTTTGCGCCGTCACCGTCGCTGCCGGCTGTGCGGCGTCACCGCCGAAGCTGCCGTATCCCGCATTTATTCAGTCTGACGAATTGCCGGACATTTTCATGGCGAGCCTGCCCGGCGTGCGCGCGAAGCAGTACGCCGGCGATGCGCAAAGCCGCAGCACGAGCAACCGTATCGATCTCCCGGCGAACTGGACCGGAACGAGCGGCGCGTCGCCGGGCAAAGCGCTCGAGCTGTTCGTGCTGGAGGGGGAACTCGCGCTCTCCGACGTAGTGCTCGGTCGAGGTGGCTACGCTTATTTGCCGTCCGGCACGCTCGGTTTCAATCTGCGTACGGACGGAGGGGCCCGCATACTGTATTTCCTCAATGACGTGGATTCGCGAGCGGTTATTCGAACGCCGCTAATTCAGGAGAGCCGCCTGCTTGACTGGGTGCCCCGTCGCGACGGCACTGCCGTCAAGGAATTACGCGTGGATCCCGGGAGCGGCGCGCGAACCTGGCTCTGGAGGATTCCACCCGGCGTATCGTTGCCGTGGGAGTCGTCGTCGGTTCTCAGAGAAGGCTACCTTGCGGCCGGCAGCTATCGGCACAGCGAATGCGTCCAAGGTGAAGGACACACGGGGGAGTACGCGCCCGGCGGGTACTTCTACCGGCCACCGCACACGATCAACGGCGGGCCGGAGGCCCAGGCGCTGACCGAATCTGTATGGCTGCTGCGGGAGAAGACGGCAGGTGTCACGCGGACACACGCGGCATGCACGGCCCTGGTGTCGTCGAGTAACGAGCTGTAATACAGGCGGCGATCCGCCCGCCGCCTGGCAGGCTCCTGTAGTTGGCTTTCCTATTGCGGAAGCGGCTTCCAGCCGCGATCCACGGCCCGCCGGGGACATTCCGCATTGCGCAATGCCTCCCCGACAGGTCACGACCGATTCTCAGAAGCGTTCGTTGTCGGGTTTGCCGAGATTGTTGATTCGGGTGCGGCCGAGGGTCCTGAGCAGCAGATTGCGCCCTGCTTTCATGACCGGATACAGGATGCGGGCTGCGGGCTTGAAGCGAAACGTCGAGGAGGCGATGCGATTGAAGAACCCTCGTTTGGAACTGAGGCGAGCAAGCTCGTGAATCGCATCGGCGCCGTAATACAGCTGCGCGCCCACTTTCAGCACCATACCTTCATCGATATCGAGTCCAAGGCTGGTAATCTCGGCCAAGACGTCATTCCGCTCCCGGGCGTCAATTCGCACGAGACTGCCGGCCGACCTGTCCACGTTGACGCGTTGACAGTAAAAATCGCAGACCGGACACTGCTTGTCGTAGACGAGCAGGATGTCATCCGCGGCCGTCACGATACTTCTACATCGACACAAGCTTGGTAATGCGTTTGCCGCGCTTCATGATTTTCGTTAGCGTGCTCGTCGGCACGTCCTTGATGTCCTCGTAGAATTCGCTCGCCGTTTCCACGAATTTGAGCATGTTTCGGATACGTTCTTTCGTGACCGAATCCGTGTCTTTCTCGGATTCGACTTCTTCGGCACAGATCCTGAGCATCGCCAGGGTCGGATTCAGCTCGCGCTGCTTGCGCTGCTCGATGATGACCCGGAACAATTCCCAGACATCATGCAGCGATTCGAAGTAGTCGCGGCGATCGCCCAGGACGTGCGTCATGCGCACCAGGCCGTAACTCTGCAGTTCGCGAATGCTCGTGCTGACGTTCGAGCGCGCGACGGAGAGGGCGTCTACGATCTGGTCGGCGCGCAGCGGCTTGGGCGACAGATACAGGAGCGCCTGAATCTGCGCAACGGTCCGATTCGTTCCCCAGCGTGTGCCCATCTCGCCCCAGTGAAGCACGTATTTCTGGACCGCGGGAGACAGCTGCATAGCTTTATTCTTAATTTTCTGTTTTAACTGAAATTAGAGAAAGTACGGCTGGGTGTCAAGCAGGCGGTCGGCTCAGCTCGTCGACGCCACAAGCAACGCGCGACGCGGCGCTGGCCAGCCCTCGACGGTACGAGCGTGATCGTCGGGGTCGAGCGCGTCGGCAAGCGAGTCGAACGGCATCCATTCCGTGCGGCGCTGTTCCTCGAGCGTCGTGACGGATCGATCGACGATTTCAATGTTGCCGAAGCCGCTGCGCTCGAGCCAGATTTGCAGCTCCGCGAGCGTGGGCAGGAGCCATACGTTGCGCATGCGTGCATACCGGCCGGGTAGCGTTCGCGCGAACGCTTCGCTACCGGGCAAAATGATGGTCTCGAGAACCAGCTGCCCGCCGGGTCTGAGTGTTTGCCCAAGCTGGCGTAGGTGCGCGAGCGGCGAGCGCTGGTGATACAGGACGCCCATCGAGAATGTTGTATCGAATGCGCGAATTGCCGGCGGAAGTTCCGCGAGGCGCAGCGGCAGTAGCGCAATCGGCTGCGGCCGCATGAAGCGGCGGATTGCGGCGAACTGCATCAGGTACAGTACCGTCGGATCGATGCCGAGCACGGCCGCCGCGCCGACGCCGCGCATGCGGCAGGCGTAATAGCCGTTGCCACAGCCAACGTCGAGAACGCGCCGGCCGTCGAGTGGCGCGATCGCGTCGGCGAGGCGGTTCCATTTCATGTTGCTCTGCCACTCGGAATCGATGCGTATGCCACAGACGTCGAACGGCCCCTTGCGCCACGGGGCGAGCGCGAGCAAGGCTGCACGGACCGCGCACTCTGACACGCGGTCGAGCTTCGCGCCGACCATGACGGCATCGCCGTCCAGAATCTCCTGGGCGGCAACCGCCGTAGGCAGGCTGTCAACCAGGGCCCGCCAGCGCGGCAGCTCGCCGTGCGCGGCATCCGCAAGCCTTGCTCGAAGCAGCGGCTCGAGGCCCGCGAATTGACTGTCGAGCCCGAGATCGGCAAGGCGCGCCCCGATGCCGACGTCATCGATCATTGTTTCTTGAAGGCAATGATCGAGACGAAATTGAAGTACCGCAACCAGACTGCAGCGCGCTCGAAGCCGGCGGCTTTGAGTCGGTCCATATGCGTTCGGACGGTCTCCGGTCGCAGCACGTCCTCCAGGGCCGCACGCTTGCGGCTGATCTCTAGAGCGCCGTAATTGTTGCGGCGCTTATGCTCGTGATGCAGATCGACGAGCAGCGCCTCCATGAGCGGGTCCTCATCGATCACTTTCTCCGACAGCACGAGCAGGCCGCCCGGGACCAGACCCGCGTGAATGCGGCGGATCACGTCGTCGCGACGTATCGGATCGATGAACTGCAGCGTGTAATTCAGCACGACGATCGACGCGGTTCGGATCGCGATGTCCTGCAGATCGGCCAAAACCAGGCGCACCGGCGTCGCGTCCGGCGCGGATGCGCCGGCTTTTGCGATGACCTGCCGGCAACGTTCGATCATCGCGGGCGCGTTGTCGACCGCGATGACACGGCAGTCCGGGACGCGAATACCCTGGCTTAGAGCAAGCGTGGCCGCACCGAGCGAGCAGCCGAGGTCGTAACAGTTCGTCCCGGCCTGTGCATAACGTCCGGCTAGCGACCCGATCGCCTCGAGGGCGGCTTCGTACCCGGGGATCGAGCGGCGCAGCATGTCCGGGAAGACCGCCGCGACCGCGTCGTCGAAGCGGAACGGCTCGTTCGGGCCGGCGCTGCCTGCGTAGATTCGATCCTCGGCCATGGTGGCTCAGCTCATTGCACCCTCATCATCATGATAGCTGCGGACCTTGGGCTCAATGCCGCGGGCTGCGTTGCTTGCCGACGCCGGGCTTTGTGGGACAATTCGTTCCTGGATGTTACGCAAACTGCACAGCGAGCTCGGTATTCCGGCGTCGTACGGCGAAGGCGGTGGCCCGCCGGCCTACCCGGAGGCGAGCGAACTCATCGAGGTTGGGCCGAACCTCGTCGGACGCATGCAGCGGCTGACCCCGACAACCGGGCGTCGCTGGCACGCAATGGTCCAGGCAGCCGCGGAAGACGGTATCACGCTCCTCCTCGTCTCCGGATTTCGCAGCATCGACTACCAGGCCCGGCTGATCCGCAAGAAGATCAGCGCGGGGCAGTCCATAGACGAGATTCTCGCGGTGAATGCCGCGCCCGGATACAGCGAGCACCACACCGGGCGGGCCGTCGATATCGCAACGCCGGGATCACGACCGCTCACCGAGGAATTCGAGACCTCCGACGCGTTTCGGTGGCTGGAATCCGAAGCACAAAGATTCGGCTTTTCAATGACCTACCTGCGCGACGATCCCTGGGGATTCATTTACGAGCCCTGGCACTGGTCGGTCAAGACGCTAAAAGCGTGACGGGCCGAACACCGAATCGCCGCCGCCGCCATCCCGGCCACGGTTTATCAGCGGCTTAGCTGTTGACAGCCATGTTGGCCAATTAGAAAATAGCGGGCTTGTGTCCGCGGAGGGGTACTCAAGCGGTCAACGAGGGCAGACTGTAAATCTGCTGGCTATGCCTACGTAGGTTCGAATCCTACCCCCTCCACCAGATTACGGTTCGGCGGAGGCGGTGGGAAACGAAAGTATAGCAGCATCGTTTGCCCCTGTGAGTCGACTACTTGACCTGAATTAAGCGTCGACGCCGCGTGACACATTCTGAACCAGGTGCGTGACTGCAGTGGCAGTTCCGCCAAGGGGAAGATACAACGAGATACGTACATCCGGACGGTTGGTTTGCGAGACTGTCGGGATTTTTGCACGCCTGTAAAAGGTGCGTGCGAGCGTCCGGAAGCGACGACGGCCCGGGGGCTCGAGAGAAGGTTAGAGGGTCGTGACACCAATTAGCTCGGCACGGCCGGAGAGGCGGGTGTAGTTCAATGGTAGAACCTCAGCCTTCCAAGCTGATGATGTGGGTTCGATTCCCATCACCCGCTCCATACGGACGGCAGGGTAAGGACGGGGCGGGCCCACATAGCTCAGGGGTAGAGCACTTCCTTGGTAAGGAAGAGGTCCCCGGTTCAAATCCGGGTGTGGGCTCCAGACGGAACGATCAGGCAGCGCGGCCCGGCTAACGGCCGGAGCGGTGCCGCCGGAAGGAACGCGAAATTTGGCATAGGCCATAGCTGATGGCTGACAACAACCCGGGAACTAAGGGACATGGCAAAAGAGAAATTTGAGAGAACGAAGCCACACGTGAACGTCGGCACGATAGGTCACGTTGATCACGGCAAGACGACGCTGACGGCGGCGTTGACGAAGGTGATGGCGGAGCAGCACGGAGGCGAGGTCAAGGGTTACGACCAGATCGATAATGCGCCGGAGGAGCGCGAGCGCGGCATCACGATCGCGACGGCGCACGTG
>JBFJOC010000031.1:0-29195 GCA_041617855.1 Woeseiaceae bacterium
AATCACGAAGTCGATGATCATCGTCGTGCCGCCGGCGAGCCCCGCAGCAGTGCCGGTGTAGAAATCCTCACTCGCCACGGTGCCCATGAACGGCAGCTGCATGTGCGTGTGCGGATCGATGCCGCCGGGCATCACGTACTGGCCGCCGGCGTCGATCCTGGCGGCGTCGGCCGGAGCGCTCAGCTTGTCACCGATCGCGGCGATGCGTCCGTCCTGACACAGTATGTCCGCACGATACGTCAGGTCCGCGGTGACGATCGTTCCACCCGAAATCAGTACGCTCATCGTCAACTCCTCGCCCGTGGCTTCGCCGCAAAATAGTAAATCAGTCCGCCCAGTATCGAACCCGTGAACCAACCGTAATTATAGAACCAACTCAGTTTACCCGTCGTGATCGCGATGACCGTCAGCCCGACGGGAATCAGGAACGCGATAAAACCGGCTTTATTCCACGCCGGGTAGCCCGCGTTGTCCTGATACAGCGCGAGCAGGTCGTACGATTGTTGCTTGATCGCGAAGTAGTCGACGACCATGATGCCCGCGATCGGGCCGAGCAGGCTCGAGTAGCCGATCAGCCAGTTCGAATACAGGGACTCGAGGCTGACGTCGGAATCCAGCCAGCCGAGTTTCTTCAACAGCTCCCAGCTCATCAGCGCGATGCCGATCACCCCGGTCAAAAGAACGCCCTTCGTCTCGTCGATGTATTTCGGCGCAATGTTCTGAAAGCTGTTCGTTGGCGACACGATATTCGCCGCGGTGTTCGTTGAGATCGTCGCGAGGATGATGATCAGCATCGACAGCACGACCCAGAGCGTGTTGTCGATGCGGCCGATCAGGTTGATCGGATCCGAAATCGTTTCACCGACGAGCTCCATCGACGCCGCGGTCAGCAGCACGCCGAGGCCCGCAAACAGGAACATCGTCAGCGGAAGGCCCAGCATCTGGCCGACGACCTGGCTACGCTGCGAACGCGCGAAACGGCTGAAGTCGGGGATGTTTAGCGACAGCGTCGCCCAAAAGCCGACCATGGCCGTGAGCGCCGCCATGAAGTAGCCGAGAAACGGTGCGCCCTCCGGTCTGGTGGCGGGCGTTGCGAACACTTCGGGCAGCGAAACCTTCGGCAGAGCCCACAGCGTTAGGCCGATCGCGACGACCAGAAGCAGCGGCGCCGCGAGCGCCTCGAGGTGCTTGATCGATTCGGAGCCGCGAATCACGACCCAGACGTTGGCGACCCAGAAGATGAAGAAGCCCAAAACCTCGCCGGTGCCGCCCAGCGCGGCCCAGCCATCGGACAGCGCCGAAAACAGCAAATGAATCGCGATGCCTCCGAACAGCGTCTGCACGCCGAACCAGCCGCAGGCGACGAGCGCGCGGATCAGCGCCGGGACGTTCGAGCCGATGATGCCAAATGATGCGCGCAGCACGACGGGGCAGGGGATGCCATAGCGGGTACCGGGGTACGCGTTCAGCGTGAGCGGAATCAGCACGACAACGTTCGCGATGAGGATAGTCCAGAGTGCTTCGCTCACGGACAGGCCGAAATACGACGTTAAGACGCCGCCGAGCGTGTAGGTCGGCACGCAAATCGCCATGCCGACCCACAGCGACGCGACGTTCCAGCGTGACCAGGTGCGCTGTGCGGCCTTCGTCGGCGCGATGTCGTCGTTGTAGCGCGGGCTCGACAGGAGATCCTGGCCGACATCCAGCTCGATGTGCTCGCCCACCGTCCGCAGCGTGCTGGTCTTGGGAATGCTCGCCATCCCGACGGTGCCTCCTCGCGAACCGGGCCCTCAGCCCGCTTCCGTGAGGCGCCCGTAGGTTTCGGGACGACGGTCGCGGAAGAACTGCCAGGTGTTGCGAACCTCGCGAACCATGTCGAGGTCGATGTCGTGCACGAGCAGCTCGTCCCGGTCGTAACTCGCCTGCGCCTCGATCGTGCCGCGCGGGTTGACGATGTAGCTCGAGCCGTAAAACTCGCCCATGCGCTCGGCCCAGGGATCCTCGGTGCCCACCCGGTTGATGGCCCCGATGAACACGCCGTTCGCGGCAGCCGATGCGGGCTGTTCGAGCTCCCACAGGTATTTCGAGAGCCCCGCGACGGTTGCCGACGGATTGACGATGTATTCGGCGCCATTGAGCGCCAGCGCGCGCCAGCCCTCGGGAAAATGCCGGTCATAGCAGATGTAGATACCGAGCTTGACGTAGGCCGTGTCGAAAACCGGGTAGCCCGAATCGCCCGGCTTGAAAAAGAACTTCTCGTAAAACCCCGGATCGACCTGCGGAATGTGCGTTTTGCGGTACTTGCCGAGGTATTTGCCGTCGGCGTCGATCACGGCCGCCGCGTTGTAATAGACGCCGGCCATGTGCTCTTCGTAGATCGGTACGACGATCACCATCGCGTGCTTTTTCGCGTATTCCTGCATGAGTTTCGTCGTCTCGCCGTCCGGGATCGGCTCGGCGGCGGCGTACCATTTGCGGTCCTGGCTCGGGCAGAAGTAAGGCTGCGTAAAAACCTCCTGGAAACACAGGACCTGGACATTTTGCCTGGCGGCGTCCTCGATGAACGGCGCGTGCGCCTCGAGCATGCGCTGCCGAATATCGTGAGGCTCCATCGTGCCGTCACCTTTTAGCCCCATCTGAATCAGGCCGCACCTGACTTTTGCCATGACTGTCCCCGCCGTCGTTACGCTACGTGCTGCAGCAACTTGTTCTTTTTCAGCATCTTAGGAAAGGTTTCTCGGGCAACCAGCATACCGCTATTTTACGCCCGGGGATACCTCGAATAGCGCTCGAGCGCCGCTGTTGCCATAGCTCAGATTCGCGATCCGGCGGGCACTGCAGTGCCAGACCCAAAACAACTGCCGAGTCCCGCGCCGCTACGATTCAGGTAAGGAAGGACCCTGCTCAGCGTTCGCCGCGACCGAGCATTGTGGGAGCGCCGCAGCCCTCGGCTTTGCGCAGCGCGAGGGCGCCAGCGCGCGCCCGCTGAATTTCGCTTGCCGAAGACAGGCAGTCGTCGGCGCCGTCGTTTTTCAGAAAACCGTGTTCCTCGCATCGCCCGGCACGGACGGCTCGAAGTCCTCCGAACGGTTCTGTCACGAAGCGGTAACCCGTGCGAGCTATACTCGCCTCATCGGGAAGCGTCGGCCCGGCATATGCGGGGCGACGGTCGGAATCGCGGGTGTTTTTACGTATAGGCGCAAGGCCGGCCGGGTTGCATAATGCCGTACCGGAGGGCGGTGTTTTGAACCCGTCGCCGATGGTCTCCCGAACCGCAGTCCGTTGGTTGGCAACGACATCGGAGAACACAGACAACAAGCTGGGCCGACGCTCCGCTGCTGATGGACGGGTGCTCTTTCACGCTCTAACTGATTCTGAGGAGTGTCCGATGTCCAAACTGAGAATCCAGAAAGTCCCGAAGGTTGAAGACCGCAAGCTGCCGATCTTTGCCGAGCTCGACGAGCTCGCCGACAAGATTCGCGTCCGCGCCTTCAATCTGTTCGCAGGCCGAGGTTTTGAGGAAGGCAACGATCTCGACGATTGGCTGACCGCGGAACGCGAAATCTGTTGGCCCGCGACAGAGCTAGACGAGGAAGACGACGAGATCGAGGTCAAGGTGGCGCTCGCGGGATTCGAGCCCGAAGAAATCGAAATCACAGCGAGTCCCAGGGAGCTAATCATCAAGGCGAGCCACAGGGAGGAACGCAAGAAGCCGAAATCCGGCAAGCTCGCGGGCGCGCACTGGAGCGAATTCCGCAGCAACGAGGTCTACCGGCGGGTACCGCTGCCCGCGGAAATTGACGTCGCCAAGGTATCCGCGGAATTCAAGCGCGGCATGCTGGAAATAGAGGCGCCCAAGCGCAAGAAGAAAAAGGCGGTGCGCCGGAAAGTGAAGGTTTCGTCTGCGAAATAGCAGGGCCGTCACGCTCCCGAAGCCGGAGCCCCGCGGCTCCGGCTTTTTTCGCCCTAAAATGAGAAGCAGGTGTTTGCGGCCGCAGCCGGCCGGTCGTATGGTAGCCGGACACTTTCTAAGAAAGAATCGAGCGATGTCGAGCGTCACGCCACTTGATGATATCGGGAAACCGAAACCGCACTGGGATCTGGACGATCCGGCGCTGTATCTGAACCGCGAGCTGACCTGGCTTGCGTTCAACCGGCGCGTGCTTGCGGAGGCCGAGAACGAGGCCAATCCTCTCCTCGAGCGCGTGAAGTTCCTGTCGATCTTCGACACAAATCTCGACGAATTCTTCATGAAGCGTATCGGCGGCCTGAAGCAGCAGGTCGGCGCCGGCGTCACGTCCCTGACGGTTGACGGCCGTGCGCCGCAACAGCAGATGGACGAATGCAGGGAGATAATCATCGAGGCGCTCGCCGATCGCGCCTTCATCAAGCAGGAGCTGTTCGGCTACCTTGCCGATGCGGGCATCCGCATCGAGTCTTATGCAGAGCTCGGCAAGGACGCGCGCAAGAAGGTCCGCAAGCAGTACAAGCGCAGCGTCGTACCGCTCGTGACGCCGCTCGCGATCGACGAAGCGCATCCGTTTCCCTTCATTTCCAATCTGTCGATCAATCTCCTCGTCGAGGTGCACGACCCGGCCGAGCTTACGCCGCATCTTGTTCGTATCAAGGTACCTACGTCCGATCGGACGCCGAGATTCATGCAGATCGGTGACGAAGATCGCTACGTACCGCTCGAGGAGGTCATTGCGGGCAATCTCGACATGCTCTTGCCAGGTGCGAAGATTTTATCGGTCGGGTTTTTCAGGGTAACGCGCAACGCGATCGTCGAGCGCGATGAGGAGCTGGCGAACGATCTGCTCGAGATGATCGAGGCGGAGCTCAGAGACCGCCGATTCGCGCCGGTCGTCCGTCTCGAGGTCTGCCCCGACCTGAGTGAAAAGCTTCGCGAATACCTTGTCGATGAGCTGAAGTTCAGCGGTCCGGAGGACGTCTTTGTCGTGATGGACCTGCTCGGCATCGGCGATATCATGCAAATCGCAGGCATTGATTATCCGGACCTCAGATTTCCGGCATTCGAGCCCGCACTGCATCCCCGGCTTGCCCAGGCGCGCAGCGTGTTCGAGGAGCTCGATCGCCACGGGCCTCTGCTCGTCAAGCATCCGTATCAATCGTTCGATCATTCGCTGACGCGAATGCTGAAGGAAGCTGTCCTCGATCCGTCGGTGCTTGCGATCAAGACGACCGTCTATCGCACGTCGGAAAAGACCGAGATCGTGCCGCTCCTGATCGAAGCGGTCTCTCGCGGCAAGCAGGTGGCCGTCGTCGTCGAACTGCAGGCGCGATTTGACGAGGCCGCGAATATCCGCTGGGCAAACCGGCTCGAGGAGGCGGGGATCCACGTTTCCTACGGCGTGGTGGGTTACAAGACGCACTGCAAGGCGATGCTGATACTCCGGCAGAAACCCAACGGCAAGCTGCGCCGCTACGTGCACGTCGGCACCGGCAACTACAATTCGATCACGGCCCGGCAGTACGGCGACTTCGGGCTGCTGCTATCGGACGGCGCCATCGGCAGCGACACGACCGAATTATTCAATTTGCTGACCTCCGGGTCTCTGTCCGGCCGCGAATACGCGGACATGCTCGTGTCGCCGCTCGGCATGAAGCGCGCGCTGCTGGACAAGATAAGCAGGGAAATCGAGCATCAGAGGGCGGCCGGCAACGGCTGCGTCCAGCTGAAGACGAACGCGCTCGAGGACCCGGATCTCGTCCGCGCGCTTTACGAGGCCTCGCAGGCCGGCGTCAAGATTGACCTCATCGTGCGCGATACCTGTCGCCTGCGCCCGGGCCTGCCAGGCCTGTCGGATACCGTGAGCGTCGTCAGCTTACTTGGACGCTTCCTCGAGCATGCCCGGCTCTATTATTTCCACAACAACGGCGATGAGGAATATTACATCGGCTCGGCGGACCTGATGACGCGCAACCTCGAAGCCCGCGTGGAAACGCTGGTGCCCGTGCGTGATCCGGTTTCGCAGGCGGAACTGCGCGAGTGCCTGGACCTGCAGCTCGAAGATTCCGTTGGTGCCTGGCAAATGAATTCCGACGGCGACTATCGTCGCCGCGTCCCGGTCGAAAACGCAGTGCACTCACAGCAGACGATGCTCGAGCGAGCCGCTGCCCAGGCGATTCAGACGCCTGACTGACTCCGGTTTATATCGGGTACGGGGCGATGCCCGAAAGCGAAGTCGCCAGCATGACTCACGCTCCGGCGCGGGTACTGATACAGTAAGGAAAACGCGCCGATCCGGCGCAAATCGGTTGTCGTTTCCGGGAGTATCAGCCATGTCAGAGGCCGTCATCGTTTCCACGGCGCGTACCGCGCTCGCAAAGTCCGTCCGCGGGACGTTCAATAACACCCACGGCATCACGATGGCCGGGCACGCCTTGAGCCACGCAATGCAACGTGCGGGCGTGACTCCGGAAGAGATCGAGGACGTCGTTATCGGCTGCGGGCACCCCGAGGGTGCAACCGGGTACAACATTGGCCGCAATACGGCGATGGCGGCAGGCTGTCCCGTGACGACTTCCGGCATGACCGTCAATCGTTACTGCTCGTCCGGCCTGCAGGCTATAGCCATCGCCGCGGGTCGCATAACGAACGAGGGCGTGCCGGTAACGGCTGCGGGCGGTGTCGAATCCATCTCGCTCGTGCAGATGGGGGGACACTTCAATACGTTTCACCCAACCGATGAAGAACTCGTTCAGCGCATGCCGGCGCTGTGGATGACGATGATCGAGACGGCGGAAATCGTGGCCGAACGCTACGGCGTATCCCGCGAGACGCAGGACGAGTTCGCGCTCTTGAGCCAGCAGCGCACGGCAGCGGCTCAGGAGGCGGGTCTCTTCCGGGACGAGATCGTGCCGCTGACGACGACCTGGAAAAAGGTCGATCGCGAAACCGGCGCCGAATCTTTCGAGGAAAAAACGGCAGACCGCGACGAGTGCAACCGCCCCGATACGACGCTCGAGGGCCTCGCGGCCTTGAAGCCGGTATTTCAGGGCGGACAGCAGGTCCAGCAAGGCACATACATCACCGCCGGCAACGCGAGTCAGCTGTCGGACGGGGCGAGTGCCTGCGTGCTGATGGACGCGAGTCTCGCCGAGCGCCGAGGCATCGAGCCACTCGGCGCGCTGCGGGGGTTCACGGTGCACGGTTGCGAGCCGGATGAGATGGGTATCGGGCCCGTATTCGCCGTGCCGCGACTGCTGGAGCGGCACGGCCTTACGATCGACGACATCGACATCTGGGAACTCAACGAGGCGTTCGCTTCGCAGGCCGTGTATTGCCGCGACCGGCTCGGCATCGATCCCGACAAAATGAACGTGAACGGCGGATCCATATCGATCGGGCATCCCTACGGCATGACGGGCGCACGCTGCGCCGGGCACCTGCTGCTCGAAGGCCGCCGTCGCGGTGCGAAGCGCGGCGTCGTCACGATGTGCGTTGGTGGCGGCATGGGCGCGGCGGGGCTTTTCGACATCTTCTAGGCCGCATCTCGTGCGTCGCGCAAATGGCGCGGCCGCAGGGCAGTAATCTCGGAAAACGCCGCCGCCGGCCTGCCGATTGCTTCTGGCATAATCTCCGCACCTTGAGCGGAGGGAGAGGGGGATGGCGCTTCCCACGTCGGCGGATGCCGAGCACACCTGGACATCGGGCTTTACGTTCATTCTTGCGGCAGTTGGCGCCGCGGTCGGTCTCGGCAATATTTGGAAGTTCCCCTACGTCGTCGGCGTCAGCGGCGGCGGCGCGTTCGTGCTCGTGTATATCGTCTGCGTGGTATTCGTCGCGATACCGATTCTCATCGGGGAACTGCTGATCGGCCGGCGCGGGCATCACAGCCCGCCCGTCGCGATGCGGGATGTCGCCGTCGACGCAGGGCGTTCCCGACTCTGGGGCATCGTCGGCTGGATGGGCGCGATCGTCGGATATCTCATCGCCACGTATTACAGTGTGATTGCCGGCTGGACGCTCGTCTACATACTCAAGGCAGCGGGCGGTTTCGACGGCGCTGCGGCGACCGAAGTTGCCGGGCAGTTCGACGATCTGCTCGCAAGCCCACTGACGATGACCGTCTGGCACGGTGTGTTCATGACGTTCGCACTCATCATCGTCGGGCGGGGGCTGCACGGTGGCATCGAGCGCACGGTGAAGGTTTTGATGCCCGCGCTGTTCATCATGCTGCTCGTCATGATCGGCTATGCTGCGATCGCAGGTGATTTCGGCGCTGCCGTTTCGTTCCTGTTCGGTACCGATTTCAGCAAGATCGGGGGTGAGGCCGTGCTCGCGGCCATCGGTCAGGCGTTTTTTTCCATAGGCGTCGCCATGGGGCTGATGATGGCGTACGGCGCATACGTGCCCAGGCAGGTATCGCTGACCCGATCGGCGCTGGTCATTGCGATTGCGGACACGCTCGTCGCGATTCTTGCCGGGCTCATGATCTTCCCGATCGTGTTTGCAAATGGACTGGACCCGGCCTCGGGACCAGGGCTGATTTTCCGTACGCTGCCGGCGGCATTCGTGCAGATGCCCGGCGGATCGATTTTCGGCGCGCTGTTCTTCCTGCTGCTATCTTTCGCGGCCGTCACGTCGATCATTGCGATCATCGAACCAATCGTCGCGTACGCGGAAGACAGGTGGAACATGAAGCGCAACGTCGCCTGTCTCGTCTTCGGGTCTCTCGCATTCGTGATCGGTCTCGCCAGCGTATTCTCGTTCAACGTCTGGGCGGGTTTCACGCCGCTCGATGCATTCGGGCCGTTTGCAGGCAAGACGCTTTACGATTTGATCGACTACCTGACGGCGAACGTCCTGATGCCTCTGGGTGGTATCCTGATTGCCGTTTTCGTCGGCTGGCGAATGAAGCCGGAGGTTCTCGGCGAAGAGCTCGTTTTCGGAAGTCCCGCATTGTTCAAGATCTGGCTGTTCATGGTCCGCGTCGTTGCGCCGGTCGCGATTCTCGCGATCCTGGTGAGCGGATTGAACTAGCCGATCCGAATAATATCGGCGATTCCTGGTCGAACCCGTTCAGGCGATCAAGCGGGGCGTCCCGCGTTTAGAGCCCGTCCGACAAATGCGCAAGGCATTGACGATTATTCTGCTGCTGCCGGCAGCGGCCGCGGCCGAGCTGAGGCTCGAGGGCCTTGGCGAGGACCTCGCCCGCAACGTGCGGGCGTATGTCGAGTTGGCCGAGGAACCCTGCGACGCGGAACCGTGGCGCGTCCGCCGGCGTTTCCGCGAGGCGCCGAAGCAGGCGCGTGAAGCGCTCGAACCCCTCGGCTATTACGACCCAATCATCACGCCGGAGCTATCGTTCGACGCGGGCTGCTGGAATGCAATACTGCGGATCGATCCCGGCCAGCCCGTGCTGGTCCGCAACGTCGACGTCTCCGTGACGGGACCGGGCGCCGATGATCCTGAGTTCAGGAGTGTGCTCGCCGCCGGAAAACCCGTCGCAGGCAGCCCGCTGCGGCACCGCGTGTACGACTCGCTGAAGGAAAACCTGCAGATTACCGCGATCGAGCGTGGCTATGTCGACGCCGAGTTCAGCGCCGCACGCATCGATGTCTGGCCGGAGGAACAGAGCGCGGACATTACGCTGAACTATGCGAGCGGACCGCGTTACGAATTTGGCGAAATCCGCCAGGAACAGGCGTTTCTCAATCCCGCCCTCGTCGCTGCCTACATCGATCTCGAGCCCGGGCAGCCCTATGACGGCAAGGCCGTTGCGAAAGCCTACCGGGACCTTGCCAACAGCGGTTATTTCGGCCGAATCGACGTGTCGCCCGACTATGCGGCTGCGGCCGATCGGCGCATTCCGGTCGTGATCACGCTCGAGCCCGCCGCACGCATCGAGTACACGGTCGGCGCCGGCTTTGCGACCGATACCGGGCCGCGGCTCCGCGCCGGGCTCAGAAATCGCCGCGTGAACATGCGCGGGCATCGCTTGAACGCGGAGCTCCGGCTCTCGGAGGTCCAGTCCGGGATCGCGGCTGAATACCGCATCCCGCTCAAGAATCCGCGCACCGAATGGATGACCTACACGGCTGCGGTCGACGTCGAGGATACGGACACGTTCGCGAGCGACTCGCTGCGCGTCGGCTTCAAGCGATCCCGGCAGCTTACGCGGGGTTGGCTCAGGACATTATCGGCAGATGTCAACTACGACCGCTTTACCGTCGGCGAGGTCCGGGACAACAGCTTACTCTTCATGCCGGCGATCACGCTCGATAAGAAAAAAGCGGACGCAGATCTGTATCCGACGCGGGGGTGGCGGCTCGGCGTAACGCTGCGCGGCACGGACGAAGCGCTGGGCTCGACGACGTCGTTCGTTCAGCTTCTCGGACATCTGCGCTGGCTGCGCCAGCTAAGCACCGACAGTACCGTTCTGTTTCGCACGCAGATCGGGATCACCGAAAAAGACGAGATTGCCGAGCTGCCGCCGTCCGTGCGCTTTTTCGCCGGCGGTGACGACTCGATACGCGGCTATGGTTACCAAACGCTCGGTCCCACCGACGCAGACGGAAACGTCATCGGCGGCAGCAATCTTCTGGTCGCAAGCCTCGAGTACGAACATCGCATTCGTGGCAACCTATTCGGTGCCGTGTTCGTGGATGCCGGCAACGCCTTCGACACGATCGACGTCGATCCGGCGATCGGAACCGGGATAGGCATCAAGTGGCGATCGCCGGTCGGACCCGTGCGTTTTTATCTGGCGCATCCCGTCAACCAGATCGATCGCAGCGTGCGCATCCACATCAGCGTCGGCGGGCAGCTTTGATGCGGCGCGCTGTCCTGTGGTCCGCAGTCGCGATCGTTTCACTGCTCATTCTGCTGGTTAGTGTCGTCGCGTTACTGATCGGCACCGAAGCCGGCACGCGCTGGCTACTTGCGAGAGCGAAACCGTATCTTCCGGCACAGCTCGACATCGGCGCGGTGCACGGCACGCTGCTGGGCGGTTTCGAGACGCGCGGCCTGCGCTGGTCCGACGCCGGTACCGATGTTGTTGTCGACCGCATCGCGTTGCGCGTTTATCTGCGCCCGCTGTTCTCCCGCGAGGTTCGTTTCCCGGAGATCGAGGCCGAGGGGATCGATATTGAACTGATCGAGCAAACCGAGCCACCGACGCGAGGTGAGCCATTCGGTATCAGCATCCCGCTGACCGTCGAGGTCGGCAAGGCGGAGCTGCGGGACATCGCGGTGCGACGCGGTGCCTTCGAACGTAGCATCGAAAGCGTGGCGCTGGCCGGAAGTTTAAGCGGCTCCGAGCTCCGTATCTCGACGTTCGATGTGCAGAGTGATTGGCTGACGGCATCGCTCGCCGGTGACGGCGAGCTTGAGGCGCCGTTCGCCGCATCGGCAACGCTGGACTGGCGCTACGCAATGCCCGGCGCGGATGAATATGCCGGCAGGCTTAGCGCTCGAGGCAATATGGACGAGTATCGCGTCGAGCATCGCCTGCGCGCGCCCGGTGAAGTGGACAGCGAGGGCAGCATCGCGTTTCGCGACGGCGCGCTGCACAGCGATCTCATGCATCGATGGCGTGACCTGGTCATTTCGGCAGACGGCAATACGATTTCGAGCCCGGACGGGCGCTTGCGTCTGGTCGGCACGACCGAGTCGTACCGCTTCGAAGGGGATGCGCTGGTCGAGGTAACCGAATGGCCGGCCGGTCATGTCGACATCGAAGGAGTGGGCAGCCTCGAGGGCATTCGCGCGCACACGCTGATCGTCGAGTCGGATGCCGGCAGGGTGCGGGCTGCCGGGGAACTGACCTGGCAGCCGGTCGTCTCGTGGAATGTCGAATTCAATGCGGAAGGCCTCGATCCGTCGGTTGCGCAGGACAGGTTCCAAGGTTCGATCGATGCAGCGGGGCGAAGCAGCGGATCGGTCGAAGCTGGAGGACCGAACGTCGAGCTCGAGCTTGACCGCATCGGCGGAACGCTCAACGACCAACCGATCGACGGCAAGCTCGGCGTGACGCTGCGCGATACCTCGCTCAGCATCCGGGATGCCGACGTTCGCGTCGGTGAGAATCGCGTGCAGGCGAGCGGCAGGATTCGAGATGAACTCGACCTTGCTGTCGTCGTGCGCATGCCGCGCGTCGCGACGCTGATCGACGGCGCCTCCGGCGAACTGCGCGCCGATATGCGCGTCCAGGGCGCCGTCGGCAATGTGGCTGTCTCGGGGCAGGTGTCGGGATCCGGCCTGCGCTTATTCGAATACTCCGCCGAAACCCTGACGGCACGCGGCCGGATCGCCCAGACCGGCGTGGTGGACGCCACGCTCGATGCCACTGCGATCGGCGTTCGAGATTTCCGGGTCGAATCGGTCGACCTGCAACTCAAGGGCAATGCGGCGAAGCACGCCGTCGATGCGCGTATCAGGGCGCCGGGCGAAGAACTCGTGCTGGCCGCGCGCGGCGGGCTGGTCGATTCGAAGTGGGCGGGACGCATCGATGCCCTGCAGCTCACGAGCGATCGGGCGGGGCGCTGGGTCAACGCCGACGGTGCGGGTCTCTCGGTGTCCAAAGCGCTCGTCAGCCTGGATCGACTGTGCCTGCAAGCGACGGCTTACGGGGGCAATGTCTGCGCCGCCATCGACCGGGTCGAGACAGGCGACGTTGACTTCGATGTCTCTTTGACCGGTTTCCCGTTGACGGCGTTGGCTCTGCCGCTGCCAGCGGGCGTCGTGGTTAATGGTGAGATTCGGGCCGCCGCGTCCGGCCGCTATGCCGCCGATGCGAACCGACTGAATGCCGATGCGAACGTCGACATAACGAACGCTCGGTTCTCTGCCGAATACGAGGGCGAGACGATCACGGCGACCTTCGAAGAAGGCGTCATGAACGCTGCCGTGGAGAACAATGCGCTGACCTCGGAACTTCGAGTTGTCCTGAGCGACGAGTACGGCAGGGCCGAAGGCGGACTCGCAATGCGCGACGTTTTCGATCGAGCGTCGGCGATCGACGGCCGCGCGTCGCTAGATATAAACGACCTTTCGATTTTCCCGATTTTGCTGCCATCCGTCTCAGACACGAAGGGTCGCATCAGCGGATCCGTTACGGTCGGAGGCACGGTCACGTTGCCGCAATTCATCGGCGCGATCGCCCTGCACGACGGAGCGTTTGCGGTTCGACGCGCGGGAATCAACGTAACGGAGGTCAACGCCGAGCTTCGCCAACGCGAGCCGGGCAACATCGGCGTTACGGGAAGCGCGCGTTCCGGTGACGGCACGGTCACGATCGACGGAAGCAGCCAGATCGTCGCGGGAGGCAGATTCCAGGCACAGATCGACATCGACGGCGACAGTTTCGAGATCATCCGGCTGCCGGACTGGCGGGTCGTTGCCTCGCCGGCGGTCGCGGTTCAGATGGACCCGACGCGGGCGATCGTCAAAGGCGACATCGTCTTGCCGGCGGCGAAAGTGACGATCAATACGATCCCCGAGACCGCTGAGCGCTCGTCCCCGGATGCCGTGGTGCACCGCGCCGAGCAGGTTGACGAAACGGTACGCAGACGCATCGACGTCAACATCAATGCACGCCTTGGCAGTGACGTTCGCGTCGATGCGTTCGGCCTGTCGACGGGGCTGGACGGCGCGGTCAACATCACGGGCGGGACGCACACGCCGTATCTCGGAAACGGACGCCTCAAGCTCCGCGAGGGCCGCTACGAAGCGTACGGCCAGTCGCTCAAGATCGAGGAGGGCGAGCTGATTTTCAACGGCCCGCTCAATAATCCGAATCTGGATGTCCGGACAGTGCGCGAAACGCGCGACGTCGTCGCAGGGGTGCATCTGACCGGCACGCCGAGGCAGCTGCAGTCGACCGTCTACAGCGAGCCGCCGCTGAGCGATGCCGAGGCGCTGTCGTACTTGCTGACCGGGCGGCCACTGGCCACGGCAAGCGCAGGTGAAGGCGAAATGCTGAACAGGGCCGCATTCGCCCTCGGTCTGTCACAAGCGGGCGCGATCGCGTCGCAGGTCGGCAGCCAGGTCGGCCTCGACACGCTGACGGTGGAGGGCGGCGCCGATGAGAGCAGGATCGTCGCCGGCAAGCAGGTCAACAACCGGCTGTTCGTCGAATACGGTTACGGGCTCGTCAACAACCTCGGCCGCCTGCTGTTGCGATACGAACTCAGCCAGCGGCTCGTCGTCGAGTCGACGAGCGGCGCGGTGAATACGATCGACCTGGTCTACAGCGTCAAGAAGCAGTAGGGGGGACATTCCTGGGGACATTCCGCAGGAATGTCCCCTCAGCCTGCGCGCAGAAAAATTGTCGCCGGATGCTCGAGCATCTCCTTCACGCGCTGCACCATCGCGGCCGCGTCGAATCCGTCGACGAAGCGGTGGTCGAACGACGTCGACAGGTTCATCATCAGGCGCACCGCAATCTGCCCGTCGACAACGACGGGCCGCTCGACCGCGCGGTTGACGCCGATGATGCCGACCTCGGGCATGTTGATGACCGGCGTCGACACGATGCCGCCCAGCTTGCCGAGGCTCGTGATCGTGATCGTCGAGCCCGTCAGCTCGTCTTTGGAGATGCTGTTATTGCGTGCGGCTTCGGTGACGCGTCGGATTTCCACGGCGAGCTCGTCGAGCGCATGCGCCTCGGCGTGACGCACGACCGGGACCTTGAGTCCATCAGGTGTCTGCGTCGCGATGCCGAGATGCACGGCCTCGTGCTGCACGATGACGTTGCGATCCTTGTCGTAGGTTGCATTGCATTGCGGGAAGTCTCTCAGCGCTCGTACCAGCGCGAGCCCGAGAAACGGTAGCAGCGTGAGCCGCGTTGCGAAATCGCTCTTTTGTGCGTTGAGGTGTTTACGCAAACGCTCGAGCTCCGTGATGTCCGTCTCCTCGACGTAGGAGAAATGCGGGATCTCACGCTTTGCGGCAGACATGCGTTCCGCAATGATGCGTCGGAGGCCGATCACCTTGATTTCCCGGGTCCGGTCCGCGCGGGTGGCAACCTCGCGCGCGGCAACGCCCGGAGCCCGCTTCAGGTACGCATCGAGATCCTCGCGCGTGATGCGGCCGCCAGGCCCCGTGCCGGGCACGTCCGTCAGGTCGATGCCGGTTTGTCTCGCGCGCCGGCGAATTGCGGGCGACGTCATGACGCGCGACCGGCCAACGATCGCGGCAGTTTGCGCTGGCGCGGGCTGATCGCGGTCGGTGGCCGCGGCCTCACGGTCGGATCCATTGCCGTCGGTCCGCGCCGATGCTTCTGCGGCGGGCTCTTCATCGATTCTTGCATCGGTTTCGAAGATTACGAGCGGCGCGCCGACGGCGACGATGTCGCCGGGCTCGCCGGCAAGCTTCACGACCTTGCCGGACACCGGCGACGACAGCTCGACGGCGGCTTTGTCGGTCATCATGGTGCCGACGACGTCTTCCTCGACCACCGTGTCGCCGACCTTGATAAACCACTCACCGATTTCCGACTCGACCGTGCCTTCCCCGAGGTCCGGAAGCTTGAAGACGTACTCGCTCATTCGACCTCCATCATGCTACGGATCCCGGCCATCATGCGCCTCTTGCCCGGAAAGTATTGCCACTCGAACGCGTGTGGATAGGGTGTGTCCCATCCGGCGATGCGCCCGACGGGCGCCTCGAGGTGCCAGAAACTTTCTTTCTGGATGCGTGCCGCGAGCTCGCCGCCGAAGCCGCCAAAGCGGGTTGCCTCGGGAGCGACGAGGCAGCGCCCCGTCTTGTTGACCGAGGCAACTAGCGTGTTGGTGTCGAGCGGCGAGATTGAGCGTACGTCGACGATCTCGGCGTCGACGCCCGTTGCCTCCGCGGCGGCGACGGCGACGTGCACGAGCGTGCCGTACGTAACGATCGTGAGTTCCTCGCCGGTCCGGACGATCTCCGCGGAGCCAAGCGGCACGGTGTAATGTCCCTCCGGTACCTCGCCCTTCGGATGCGCGGCCCAGGACACCGCCGGCTTGTCCGGATCGCCATCGAACGGACCGTTGTAGATGCGCTTCGGCTCGAAGAATACGACGGGATCGTCGGACTCGATCGCGCTGATCAGCATGCCTTTCGCATCGTACGGGTTCGAGGGCATCACGGTCATGATCCCGCTGACGTGCGCGAAAATCGCCTCGGGGCTCTGCGAGTGCGTCTGGCCGCCGCGAATGCCGCCGCCGCAGGGCGTGCGAATCGTGACGGGTGAAAAAAAGTCGCCGGCCGAGCGATAGCGAATGCGCGCGAGTTCGCTGACGACCTGGTCGAAGCCCGGGTATATGTAGTCAGCGAATTGAATTTCGGCGACGGGTCTCAGGCCGTTGATGCCCATGCCGATCGCTGCGCCGATGATGCCGCCTTCCGAGATCGGCGCGTCGATCACGCGGTGCTCGCCATACTTGCGCTGCAGCCCGTCGGTGCAGCGAAAAACCCCCCCGAAGTAGCCGACGTCCTCGCCCAGCACGACGACGTTCGGGTCGCGGTCCATGACGACGTCGAGCGCCGAGCGAATGGCTTCGATCATGTTCATCTGCGCCATTGTTATGTCCCGCCCTCGACTTCGAGCATGCGTCGGCGCTGTGCCTCCAGGTGCGGCGGTGTGAACGAATAGACGTCATCGAACATCGTCGCAGGATCGAGAAACGGTCCCTCGGTCATCGTCCCGGCCTTCTGCGCTTCTTTCCAGGCGGCGCGCACCTCGGCCTTGAGCTCTTCGGTCAGCGCGTCGTGCTTCGCATCGGACCAGTAGCCCTCGGCGATAAGGTGTTGCTTCAGGCGCTCGACCGGATCGCCAAGCGGAAAGGCCTTCCACTCGTCTTTCGGCCGATACTTCGACGGGTCGTCGCTCGTCGAGTGGGCGCCACCGCGATACGTGACCAGCTCGATCAGCGTGGGCCCGCCGCCGCGTCGGGCCCGGTCGGCCGCCCAGAGCGTGACGCTGTAGACGGCCAGCAGGTCGTTGCCGTCGACACGAATGCCGGGAATGCCGAGGCCGAGGCCACGGGCCGCGAATGCGCGGCGTTCCCCGCCTGCGAATCCCTGGAACGTCGAGATCGCCCACTGGTTGTTGACGACGTTCAATATCACAGGCGCCTGGTAGACGGCTGCGAACGTCAGCGCATGATGAAAATCGGCCTCGGCCGTGCTGCCGTCACCCACCCAGGACGTGGCGATGTGGTCCTCGCCTTTGATTGCGGACGCCATCGCCCAGCCGACGGCGTGTGGGTATTGCGTCGCGAGGTTTCCGGAAAGCGAGAAGATGTTCGCATTGGCGTCGTGATACAGGACGGGCAGCTGGCGACCCTTACACATGTCGCGGGTGTTCGATAGGCACTGGCACATCAGCTCGACAAGCTTGGTCCCGCGGTACATGAACAGACCCTGGTTGCGATAGGACGGGAAGCACATGTCGCCGGGTCTCAGCGCCATGCCCTGGCCGATCGAGACGGCCTCCTCGCCGGCGGCTTGCATGTAGAACGAAATCCGGCCCTGGCGCTGGATTTGCCACATGCGGTCGTCGAACACGCGGTTCAGGAGCATCCAGCGCAGCGCCACCTGGAGTTTCGCCGGGTCGAGATGCGGGTTCCAGGGCCCCTTTGCCGTGTGGTCGTCGTCCAAGATCCTGACCAGGCCCGCGCTCAGATGTTCGATGTCGCGTGTGCGTGCATCGATAGGTGGTTTATCGATGCTGCCAGCCGGCGACAGTTCGAGGTAGCTGAAGTCCGGCTTTTCGCCGGGGCGGGCAGTCGGTTGGGGAATGTGCAGTCGTGACTTCTTGGCCATTCTTGTCGATGTCCTTCGGGTCGGACGCGGCATTTACGTTACGCGGCCGCGGATGGTTGCCTGCCGGCGCGCGCCACGATGCTCCGGGCCAGCTCGTCAGCGACGACGTTCGTCGGTTTGCCGCTGGTACGCGCTTTCTCGAATATGCTCTCCAGGCGCCCCGGGATTTTGCCAATTTCCGCGCGAACTTTCTCTTCCGAGCTGTTACCGAAATACTCGTGGGCAACGTTGATGATGCCGCCCGCGTTGATCACGTAGTCGGGCGCGTAAAGTATGCCGCGCTCCGCGAGTCGCTGCCCGTCGGCCTCGGTCGCGAGCTGGTTATTCGCCGCACCGGCGATGACCTTTGCGCGGATCCGCGGGATCGTCACGGAGGTCAGCACGTTTCCGAGCGCGCAGGGCGCGAGCACGTCGGCGTCGCAGTACAGCAAATCCGCGGCCGGCAGCTCCGTAGCGGTGATCTTATCCAAGGCACGATCCAGACTGTCGCGATTGACGTCGGCAACGACGAGCGACGCACCGGCCTCCTCGAGCAATTTGCACAGCTCGAGCCCCACGTGGCCTACGCCCTGAACGGCAACCCGCAACCCGTCGAGCGACTTCTTACCGAGCCGGATCTTGACCGCTGCCTGCATGCCGAGGAAAACGCCGAGGGCGGTTAACGGTGACGGATCGCCGCCTGCACTGCTCCCGGTCTTCGGCAGACCCGACACGTAGCGCGTTTCCACGCCAACGTGGTGCATATCGTCAATGCTGATGCCGACGTCCTCGGCGGTCACATAACGGCCGCCAAGTCCCTCGACGGCGCGGCCGAACGCGCGCAGCAGCTCTGGCGATTTCGCTGCCGCATCGTCCGCAAGGATCACCGCCTTGCCGCCACCGAACTTGAGGCCAGCGATGGCATTTTTGTAGGTCATGCCGCGCGAAAGGCGCAGTACGTCGGTGAGCGCGTCATCGTCGTCCGCGTATTTCCAGCGCCGGCAGCCGCCGGCAGCTGGGCCGAGCGCCGACGAGTGGATCGCGATGATGGCGCGCAGCCCCGTGGCGGCGTCGGACACGTAGTGCACTGCTTCATGCTGGTCGAACTCCGGATTCTCGAAAACGCTCATCGGCACGGGACTTGCGGACGCGAACAAAAATAATGATATACCCGGCGATTCGACAATTTATTGCTTATACATTTGCAATACGCTAATTTCTTGCATTAATTATGCGTGAAAATTGATATCAACGCCAAGTTATATGACAAATCTCAATCTGGATCAGATCGATCGGCGTATCCTCGAGCTACTGCAGTCCCGCGCGGGCATCACGGCTGCGACGATCGGCGACGAAATCGGCCTGTCTCAGTCGGCGTGCTGGCGGCGCATGCAGCGGCTGCGCGAAGAGGGCATCGTTCAGGATCAGCCCGTCAAGCTCGACCGTGAGAAGGTCGGCCTCAACACGATGGTGTTTGCGCACGTGAAGCTGACGTCGCACGGTCGCAGTAACCTGGCTGCGTTCTCGGAGGCGGTACAGGCGTTTCCGGAAGTGCTCGACTGCTACGTACTGCTTGGCAACGTCGACTTCCTGCTGCGCATCGTGACGACGGACATCAAAGCCTACGAGCAGTTCTTTTTCGAAAAGCTGTCGCAGCTGCCGGGGATACAGGAAGTGAACTCGAGTATCGTGCTGTCCGATGTGAAGCACTCGAACGTGCTGCCGATCTAGGCCGGGACATTCCAGTACCGGAATGTCCCCGTATCGCCCACACCAACCCTTCGTGGGAGCGGCTTCCAGCCGCGAAGGTCGCGCCAGGATGGCGCTCCCACGGGAATGTCTGTAGGAGCGGCCCATGGCCGCGATGTGTCGCCCGCACGGCGGGCTCCCACACCAACCCTTCGTAGGAGCGGCTTCCAGCCGCGAAGGTCGCGCCAGGATGGCGCTCCCACGGGAATGTCTGTAGGAGCGGTCCATGGCCGCGATGTGTCGCCCGCACGGCGGGCTCCATAATCTTCGTGGACGGCGCTCCTACGCTTCCCAGTCGTTCTTCAAAAAGCGCGCCGCGGCAAAAAACAGCAGGGCCGCAATCACGTAAAAACCGGTGCCCGCGAGGATTGCGTAGCGCAGCGAATCGTCCCCGAGTCTAAGCTGCAGCATGTCGGATAGATAGCCAATCGCAGCGGTACCGGCACCAATGCCTATAAGATTGTTGATGAACAAAAATACCGCCGATGCCGTCGCACGCATGTTGGGCGGGACGATATGCTGGAATGCCGACAAAACGGGCCCTAGCCACGCAAGGCCGAGCCCGATTGGAACAATCATTGCCAGGAACACCGTGGGAAGATTCGGTGACAGGAGCCCGAGAAAATACAGCGGTACCGTTGCGACGAATGCGATCGCGGGAATGACAGCATACGCTCCGCGGCGCTTTGCGCCGAAGCGATCGGCGAGCGCCCCCCCGGCCCAGATTCCGGCGATGCCGCCGATCAAGATCATCGCACCGAAAAACAGCGACGCCTCGAGCAGGGTCATGTCGTAGCTGCGCACGAGAAACGACGGCAGCCAGAAAAACGAGCCGTAGCCCATCATCGAGGAGCTCGCTGCGCCGAGGGACATCAGCCAGAAGCTCGGTTTACGTGCAAGTATCTGCAGGATCTCTATGAGAGGGGCGGCGGCCGTTTTTGCGGTGGCTGCATCGAATCTGCCCCGCGCCGGCTCCATCACGGTCAGCTTGAAGACCGGCGCGATGACGACACCAGCCAGACCCACGGCAAAGAACGCCATGCGCCAGTCTATTTTCGATGCTATGAGCCCACCGAAAACGATGCCCAGCGCGCTGCCAATCGGGATGCCGAACGAATACACGCTCAGCGCGCGGGCGCGCTGCTGCGGCGGGAAGTAATCGGAGATCAGCGAATAGGCGGGCGCGACGCCGCCGGCCTCGCCGACGCCGACGCCGAGCCGGGCCATGAAGAGCTGCCAGAAATTCTGCGCGAGGCCGCATACCGCGGTCATCGCGCTCCAGATCGTGAGTGCGATCGTCATGATCCAGGTACGATTCGCACGATCGGCGAGCATCGCGATTGGAATGCCCAAGGCGGTGTAGAACAGTGCGAACGCCAGTCCACCCATGAGCCCGAGCTGCGTGTCGCTGAGCACGAGATCCGCTTTGATCGGCACGGCCAGGATGCCGACGATCTGGCGGTCGATAAAGTTGAACGTATAGACGACGACCAGGACGCACATCACGTAGCCGCGATAGGCAGGCCTTGTCGTATCGAAATTCATCGTAATGGGCACGCACATGGCGGCACCGCTGCCCCCCGGAGACGGAGTGGGTTCGATAGCGATACTCGGTCGTGTAGATCGCTGTCAGAGCCCGTCGCATTCAACGCCGAATCCGGAGATAAAGTCAACGGCCGAAGACGTGCAGGATTCGATGCCGAGGCGCCGGGTGGTAGCATGGGCGGAATACGCGCCGCCACGATAAGCATATTGAATGGCCGACCCGTCGCAGAGAATCCACGAGCTGAAGATCGACCGTAGCGCGAGCGCGCCCACCGATGGTGCGCGCTGGTGGCTGCTCGTGCCTGCCGCGGCCATTGTTGCGGTCGCCGCGTGGTGGTTTCTGCTGCGGCCGGCCGGGAACGCGGTCGCCGTTACGACCGAGCTCGCGCGCCGGCCGCCCAGCGCCGCGGCCGTGGGCAGCGTGCTCGATGCCTCCGGCTACGTCGTCGCGCGCCGGGAGGCGACCGTGTCGTCGAAGCTGACAGGCAAGGTTGTCGAAATTCTGGTCGAGGAAGGCATGCGGGTCGAGCAGGATCAGGTCGTCGCGCGGCTCGACGACGCGACGCAGCGGGCCCAGCTCGATCTTGCCGAGGCGCGGGCGGTGGCCGCGCGTGCGGCGCTCGCGGAAACCCGCGCTCGGCTTCGAGCCGCACGTCTCGAGCGCGACCGATTCCGCGACCTCGCGGCGCGCAAGCTGGCGAGCGCTGCCAGCCTGGACGCGGCGGAGGCCAATTTCGACGCTCTCGCAGCGCGCCTCGGGACGGGCGAGGAAAACGTCACGGTCGCCGAGCGCAACGTCGCGCTCGCGCTGGACGCGCTGTCGAACATGACGATCCGTGCGCCGTTCGGTGGCATGGTCGTCTCCAAGAACGCGCAGCCCGGGGAGATGATCTCGCCGGTGTCGGCCGGCGGCGGCTTCACGCGCACGGGCATATGCACGATCGTCGACATGGACTCGCTCGAGATCGAGGTCGACGTCAACGAGGCCTACATCCAGCGTGTAGTGCCGGGCCAGCGCGTCACCGCCACGCTCGACGCCTATCCGGACTGGAGTATTCCGGCCGAAGTCATCGCGATCGTGCCGACTGCGGACCGCCAGAAAGCGACGGTGCGGGTACGCATCGATTTTCTCGAGCGGGATGAGCGCGTGCTCCGCGACATGGGTGTCAAGGTCGCATTTCTCGGCACCGACGTGCCGGCCGGGCCGGAGGTCGCGATAGAGGGCGTCACCGTGTCGCGCGGCGCCGTCAACGAAGATGCGGATGGCGCCTACGTCTGGCGCGTGCAGGACGCGCGGGTGGAAAAACGCCGCGTCGCAACGGCCGGCACTGCTGGCGGTGACCGGGTGCTGATTACGGGCGGGCTCGACGTTGGTGATACAGTGGTGCGCTCGTCCGCTGCGCCGCTCAGCGCCGGACAGACAATAAGAACAACGGACTGACAGGAGCAAGCGATGAGCGATTTGCTGGCGCGCCTCGCCGGCGTGACGCGAACCTACGTGAAGGGCAAGGAACGCGTCGAGGTGCTGCATGAGCTGGACCTCGAAATCCCTGCGGGCGATTTCATCGCGATCATGGGCCCGTCCGGCTCGGGCAAGACGACGCTCCTGAACCTGCTAGGCGGTCTGGACCGGCCGACAGCGGGCGACGTCACCGTCGACGGCGCGGATCTGACGTCGATGTCGAACAGCCAGCTTTCGGATTGGCGCGCGACGCACGTCGGTTTCGTATTCCAGTTCTACAACCTACTGCCCGTGCTGACCGCGCAGAAAAACGTCGAGCTGCCGCTCCTGCTGACGAATTTCAGCGGCCGGGAGCGGGCGCGCCGGGCACGGGTCGCGCTCGACATCGTCGGCCTTGCCGATCGCGCGAAGCACTATCCGAGTGAGCTCTCCGGTGGTGAGGAGCAGCGGGTTGCGATCGCTCGAGCGATCGTCTCGGATCCCTCGCTGCTGCTTTGCGACGAGCCGACCGGCGACCTCGACCGCGAGAAGGCGGACGAGATCCTCAGCCTGCTGCAGGTTCTAAACGCGGACCACGGCAAGACGATCGTCATGGTGACCCATGATCCGCGCGCGGCGGGCTTCGCGAAACGCACGCTGCATGTCGACAAGGGCAAGCTCGAGTCGAGGGCGGCGGCATGAAGTATTTCGGGCTTATCTGGAGCAACACCTGGCGCAAAAAGATCCGCACGTCGCTGACGATCCTGTCGGTTGCGGTGGCGTTTCTATTGTTCATTCTGCTCAATGCGGTCGGCCAGGCCATGACCGCGGGCGGCGCGATGACTGGCGCAGAACGCCTCGTGGTCATCGACAAGATCACGCTGATCAATTTCCTGCCGATCAGCTATCAGAATCGCATCGCCCAGATCGATGGCGTCGACGCCGTGACGGTGCAGTCGTGGTTCGGCGCGTTCTATCAGGATCCCAAGAACCAGTTTCCGCAATTCCCGGTACGTCCCGACGAGTACTTCGCGGTGTATCCCGAGCTCGTCCTGCCCGAGGAGCGATTCGAGGCGTGGAAGCGGAACCGCACCGGGGCGATCATCGGCAAGAATCTCGCGGACCTGTTCGGTATCAGGGTTGGTGATCGTATCCCGCTGCAGTCGACGATCTTTCCGAAGAAAGACGGCTCGCGTACCTGGGAGTTCGACATCGAGGGTATCTTCGACACGACGGACCCGAAAGGTGCTACGAACTTCCTGCTGTTCCAGCACGACTACTTTGCCGAGGCAAACCAGTTTGGCGACGGCTTCGCGGGCTGGTTTACGCTCAAACTTGCCGAAGGCGCGGACCCCGTCCAGGTGGCGAACGCGATCGATCTGATGTTCGCGAATTCGCCGAACGAGACCGAGACGAGCACCGAGGCGGCATTCGCCGCGTCGTTTGCCGAACAGTTCGGCAATATCGCGCTGATCGTAACGCTGATTCTCGGCGCCGTGTTTTTTACGCTGCTGCTTGTGGCCGGCAACACGATGTCGCAGTCGGTGCGCGAGCGGATATCCGAGCTCGCCGTTTTGAAAACGCTCGGCTTCAAGAACGGCACCGTGCTCGGGATCGTGCTTTCGGAGTCCGTTTTGATCATGGCGATCGGCAGCCTCATCGGGCTGGGCCTGGGCTGGCTGGCCGTAAGAGGCATCGACGCGACGCTGGCCGCGTTCCTGCCGAGCGGTGTCGTCGTTTCATCGACGGCCCTGTTTCTGGCTCTCGTCATCACCGTCGGCGCCGGTGTGCTGGCCGGCATTTTCCCGGCGCTCAAGGCGATGCGCCTGTCGATCGTCGACGCGCTGGCGCGGGGCTGAACATGGAGTCGATGCAAAGGGCCGTATCGCGCCAGGATGGCGCTCCCACGGCTGCGATGGGGTTCCGTAGGAGCGGCCTTTTGGACAGGAAGTCCTTATGCCGAGGAGCACATGGACGTGCGAGAGCGGCCCGGCCGCGAATGCGTTCGCCATGAAAACGCTGAACCAGATCCTTGCCGTTACCTGGCTGAACATCCTGAATCTGCCGCAGCGCGTCGCGACGTCGACCGTCGCGGTCGTCGGCGTTGCCGCCGTGGTGCTCGTGTTCGCTGCCGTGCTGTCGATGGCGAAGGGCTTCGAGCGCACGATGACGCTTGCCGGTGCCACGGATACGGCGATCGCTATTCGCGCAGGCTCGACGTCGGAGCTGTCGAGCGGGTTGTCGAGCGAGCAGGTACAGATTATCGAAACCACGCCCGGCATCCTGCGGGATGGCGGCCGTCCGCTGGTCTCTGCGGAACTGTATGTGCTCGTCGATATAAAGAAGAAGTCGAACGACCTGGATGCGAACGTGCCGTTCCGCGGCGTCGGCGACAACGCATTCGCGGTGCGCAACAATACGGGACTTGTTGCGGGCCGCATGTTCGAGAAGGGCAAGAACGAGCTCATCGTCGGCCGGGGCGCGCAGAGTGAATTCAAGGGCCTGGATCTCGGCGCGACCATCAAATTCGGGCGTACCGAGTGGCAGGTCGTGGGCGTGTTCTCAGCCGGCGGCGGCGTTGCGGAGTCCGAGATCTGGACCGATGCCCGAGTGCTGCAGAACGCGTATCGCCGCGGCAACAGTTTCCAGACCGTCCGCGTACGCCTCGAGAGTCCGGAGAGCCTCGAGGCATTGCGCAGCACGCTGACCGATGATCCGCGACTCGATGTCGACGTATATACGGAGCGCGACTTCTATGCGAGCCAGGCTGAGGCGACGTCGAATTTCATCCGCGTCCTCGGCTACCCGATCACGATCCTGATGTCGATCGGCGCCGTGTTCGGCGCGCTGAACTCCATGTACTCTTCAGTATCGACGCGCGGCAAGGAAATCGCGACGCTAAGGGCGCTGGGTTTCGGG
The DNA here is from genome assembly GCA_041617855.1 of Woeseiaceae bacterium. Classification (GTDB taxonomy): domain Bacteria; phylum Pseudomonadota; class Gammaproteobacteria; order Steroidobacterales; family Woeseiaceae; genus UBA1847. The sequence continues at coordinate 25,407 of JBFJOC010000031.1, forward strand.
CCTGGTGCGGTGCTGATCTCGACGATCATCGAGTCGACGCTCTTGGCGTTCGTGGGCGGCCTCATCGGCGGCGCGATCGCCTTCGTCGTGTTCAACGGCTTTACTGTGTCGACGCTGTCAAACGCCAGCTTCTCCCAGGTCGTGTTCGACTTTGCCGTGACCGGCGACCTGCTCGTGCAGGGCATCGTGACGGCGCTCATCATCGGCTTCATCGGCGGCCTGTTGCCCGCGATCCGCGCTGCGCGGTTACCGGTTGCGCAGGCGTTGCGCGAGCTTTGACTCGCCGGATAAGTCAGCGAACACGCACCGTTGCAGTGTACATCTGTGGAGTTTCATCTTTCGATTCATGCTCAAACGATCTTCGTCAAGAGCGTCGAGGCACTATCAGCCTGACTCCAATGTTGAGGATGGGCGGCTACTAGCGCTCCACATCATTAATTCGCGAGTTGAGTCCCAAGAGCGCGTTTGAACTTAAAAAGTGCTTGGAAGGACTGCCTAAATCTTTCATCGACGCCTGTGCGGACCGCAATGGTTGTCCTGACTGGACGGCGAACCAGCAAATCAATTGGAAGAATAGGACCGAGAATTTGAAGCGTTATCCTCAGTCAGGATTCCCACTGCGAAACCAGCCGGAAATCGAAAACCGGAACCCGCCTGCGAAGGGTGTTACGAAACTGACGTTGTGTCGTCTAGGAATCGCCAGGAGATTAACGGCATTAAACGTTGGTGCCAATCCCCAGCGGACATTACCAGCGTCATCGATTAGCTGCAGGTAGCCGCGCCAGTCAACGCGCCAGTTCTGCGTAAAATTGAATACATAAGCCCCCCGTCGATTTTTGCCCTCCATCGAATCGTCATGTGCGCTTAGAAAGTGGCCCGGGCTGTGACGCGTCGCCTGAGCGTCGACAAAGCTTATATTGTCGAAACCGGTTACGGCGCGCGCAAAAGTCAAAAACTCTTCGTCGTTCAAACACTCATAAAAATCGTCCAGAACTTGCCCGTCGTTAATGCCGGTTTTGTAAGCATCTTAAATCGGATAGTTGTGATAGCTGTATTGAAAGGCATTTTGCGCCTGATTGAAAATGGCCTGCTGCAGCCGATTCAGGTCCTGCTTGCGCAGCGAGTGACTCTGATCACCCGACATTTCAATGTGTTTTTGATTGTCGTTGAATGCGAGCTTCCACGGCGTACATTCCAGCAGTGCCTTTTGTACACGGCCTGCGTTCTCCAGCGCTACGCCTGCCGGTAAGTGAGCGAAGCCGTGTTCTTGGAACAGCAAGCGAATCTTGCTCAGTCTATAGATTGCCTGAGTTGGAATGCCATGCAAATTGCTCGATGACCTGACATGTCCGCCAGAAGGTGAGCCATAAGGCCAGAAAAAAATCATGGGCAATTTAGTGAGTTACGCGGCAAAAGCCCATGGACGTTTTGGTCAGATCCGGTGTTGTTTTAGACGTAAATATTTGAATATTCTGAGAGCATGAGCCCGAGTATCGTCGCCGACCTTCAGAACGTATTCGAGTTGCAGCAATGCAGGTGACGATTGACTACTACCAAATCGAGATCGAGGATGCGATTTCGTCTATCGATGCTCAGACATTCGTAGCAAACTGCACGACCCCGCATGCAATCCGAATTTTGAGCTCAATAACACGTTCTGCAACTTCTTTCGGCGGGATCCGGTGACAAGCGAGATCATCGATGCGAGTGAATTACTCAAAAATCTCGCGGCCTTCGAGACCGCAGGGGTCGATATCCAGGTTGACTGGGCAAACACAGTAGGACCAGATGAGCTCAGTGTGAACTGGATCGCGACGTATATGACCACTCGGGAAGGGGTGGCGTTCGAAGGTGCGCCGACTGACGACTTGGCGGGCACGATCGGCCACCGCTCTCTCGAGATCGGCGTATCTCGACCGGACTGGAAGTGGACCATTAACACCAATTACAAGGTCGGCAATTTTGGCATGAATGCTCGGTGGCGATATATTGATTCGATGGTCGACAATAACGTCGAAGGCTTCGAGACCGATGACGTTAATTACATCGATCTCGGACTCACGTACGAATTTCGGGACATTTCCGGTGGCAGCCTGGACGGTCTTAGAGGGCGTATCAGTGTGACGAACGTCACTGACCAGGATTCCGAGATCATCCCCGCCCGAGTGCAGGCGAATACGGACTCATCGACTTATGATACGCGGGGCCTGCGGTATTTCGTCACGCTGACGTACGATTTTTAGTTAGGGCATCATCCAGTTAGAGTGTCAGCGGCCGCCTGTTGGCCGCCGCTTTTTTTAGAAGATTCTTGTCTGTATGCCTCATTAATTACTGGTGTTCAGATTTCTTGGTGGGCCTCGCGGGGATTTCGGCGCCCGTGACAAGTGCTCGGACAAATTTCACCGGAGGTGAGCCAAAGGACAAGGCCGCGTCGTGATAGCGTCGCAGCGTGAACTTGTCGCCCCAAGCTTGCTCGGCCGCCTTGCGCATGGCCACATGTTCCTGAAAGCCGACGAAATAGGTCGACAGCTGCGTCGACGTCAGCTGCGCGCGCACCCACTTACCGGCGGCCTCGCGTTCTTCCTGGAAGCCGCCCTCGATCATCAGCTTCATCGCGGCTTCCTTACTCATACCGTCGACGTGGATCGCCGAATCTATGATGGCGTTGGTGACTGCCCGCAGATACCACTTGAGCTGGATCAGCCGCATCAGCGGATCACCGTCCAGGTAGCCCTCGTCGACCATGACCTTCTCGGCATACACGGCCCAGCCTTCCACGAACGGACCGGACGAAAGCACGGCCCGCAGCGTCGACGGGTAGCGATTGCTGAGCGACAGCTGCAGGTAGTGACCCGGCACGCCCTCATGGATCGTCAGATTCTGGATCGAATACAGGTTGTACTCGCGCAGGAAAGACTCGACCTGTGCGTCTGTCCAGTCCTCCGGCAGCGGCGAGACGGAATAAAATGTCTTTTGCCCCTTGTCCAACGGGCCGGGTGGATCTAGATAGGCGACCGCGACGCCGCGCTGGAACTCGGGCATGACGATGATTTCGATCGGATCCTCCGGGACCGTGACGATGTTCTTCGCGATCACGAAATCGGTCGCCTCTTGCAGGTATTCCTTCGCGACTTCGACGATGCCGTCGCGCGGCGGCAGTTTGCGATAGGCCTGCTCGAGCGCGGCTCGGATTATTGCCTGCTTGTAGGGTTCGGTCGGGCTATCCGGAAACGCCGTGTAGGAGTGCTGGCCCTTGTAAACGGTCCTGGCCACCTCGTACATGCGCATGCGCACGGCCTCGTATTCGGCCTCGGCGCGCGCACGGATCTCCCGGCGATCGAGCGGTGAGTTCAATGCATAACTGAGCTTTTTGTCGAAGAGCGCCGCGCCGATGCGGAAATTGCCGGCGGCAGCCGGCAGCAGCGTCTCCTCGAGCCAAGCCTGCTGCTCGGCGATGGCAGCCGTGGCGACGCCGATCGCATCGTTGAGCCGGGCCGTTGCTTCGGAATCGAGCGCCGCCATTTCCGGCACGACCATGTTTTCGATAATCGACACGAGCCCCGGGTTCTGCTGAATCGCCGTCTCCGCGTGGACGCGGGGGACACGCGCCGGCTCTATTGCATCGCGCATCTGCGCGAAAAACCGTGGCAGCTGCTCGAGGCGCGCCGCCGCGGCGGCCAGCCGTACGTCCACAGGCGCGAAATCGCGGGCGACCAGACCGTAGATTGCGCTGCCCGACAGGCTCACGTAGACGAGGGGATTCCAGGCCCATTCCTGCAGGGTCTCGAG
>JBFJOC010000032.1:0-28536 GCA_041617855.1 Woeseiaceae bacterium
GATGGACTTGTTCGGAATACCGGGCACCGCGCGCGCGTCGCTCGCACTGTACAACACCCGGGAGGATGTCGACCGGCTGGTTGCCGCGCTCGAACAGGCGCGGACGATATTCGCGTGATGAGCGCTTACGCCGACACGACGGAAGATATTCGCGACCTGTATCGCGAACTCATTCTCGACCATGCGAAAAGCCCGCGCAATTTCGGCAAGGTCGAAAACTGCACGCACGCCGCCGAGGGCGTCAATCCCCTCTGCGGTGACAAACTCAAACTGTACCTGCGCGTCAGCGACGACGGCATCGACGACTTGTCCTTCGAGGGTTCAGGCTGTGCGATTTCCATCGCCTCGGCGTCGTTGATGACGGACGCCGTTCGGGGACTGTCGAAAACGCGCGCCCTCGAGCACTTCGAGGCGGTACGAAGTCGCCTGACCGGCTCTGCCGGCGTCGGTGACGATGCGACTCTCGACCTCGGGAAGCTGCGGGCGCTCGAGGGTGTGCGTGATTTTCCGACCCGGGTGAAGTGCGCCACGCTCGCCTGGCACGCATTGGATTCGGCACTGCGGGGCCGGACCACGCCGGTTTCGACGGAGTGACCCGGGCGATGTTCGGTCACACAAACGAGCCCTTCACGCTATCCCGGGACGTGCGGGCAGTCATCATTCCGGCCGGCGAGGAGCTGCTGCTGCGCACCGGCACGACCGGCTTCATCACGCAGGCGCTGGGCGGCAGCTTCACCGTCTACGTGGAGGGCAACCTGTTCCGCATCGCCGGCATCGATGCGGACGCGCTCGGCAAAGAGCCGGTGGCACCGCCATCGGTGCCCGAGAATGCCTCGGACGCCGACATCGAGGCCGTCGTGTGGGAACAGCTGAAGACCTGCTACGATCCGGAGATTCCGATCAATATCGTCGACCTCGGGCTCGTCTACCGTTGTGATATCAGGCCGCTGGGCAACGGCGAACGTTCGGTAAGCATCGACATGACCTTGACGGCGCCGGGCTGCGGCATGGGCGATATACTCGTCGCCGACGCACGCGAGAAAATCGCACTAATTCCGACGATCGCCGACGTGCGTGTCGAACTCGTTTTCGATCCGCCCTGGAACCAGACGATGATGTCCGACGAGGCGCGTTTACAAACGGGTTTGATGTAACATCGAGAGCAATTCCAAGAACAAGAAAGGTCGATGAAAACCCTGACGCTGGTCCGGCACGCCAAATCGAGTTGGGACTACCCCGAGCTCCGCGATCGGGACCGCCCGTTGAACAAACGCGGCGAGCGCGATGCGCCCGTCATGGGACAACGCATCAGCGCTGCGGGTATTCGCCCGTCTCTGATCATAACGAGTCCCGCTGTGCGAGCCTTGACGACGGCAAAGACCATCGCCGCGGAGATCGGCTACCCTCTGGAATTTTTGCAGCGCGAAGCAGGTCTGTATCTGGCCTCCCTCGATGACTTCCTCGCTATCGTTGCCGCCCAGGATGCCGGTTTTAATAACATCATGGTCGTCGGGCATAACCCGGGACTGACGGCGTTTGCGAATTTCCTGTCGCCGTCCCTTACGAGCAACGTGCCGACGAGCGGCGTTGTCTGCGTCAACGTCGATCGTGAGAACTGGGATTTACGCGACCGTCCGGTAACGGAGCTCGTGCTCTACGACTACCCGAAGAAAAAAAAGCGGAAAAAACGCTGATCACCGCCGACCCGCGCGTCAGCACTCCGGAACGTTGACCGCGAGCCCTCCCTTCGACGTTTCCTTGTAGCTCGACGACATGTCCAGCCCGGTCTGACGCATGGTCGCAATAACCTGGTCCAGGCTGACTTTGTGAGTACCGTCACCGTGCATGGCCAGCGTGGCTGCATTGATGGCCTTTACGGCACCCATGGCATTACGCTCGATGCAGGGTATCTGCACGAGGCCTCCGATCGGATCGCAGGTAAGCCCGAGATTGTGCTCCATCCCGATTTCCGCGGCTTCCTCGACGTGGTCATTGCTGCCGCCCAGCGCAGCAGCCAGTCCACCCGCCGCCATCGAACAGGCAACACCGACCTCGCCCTGACAGCCCATTTCCGCGCCCGAAATCGATGCGTTGATTTTATACAGGATTCCGATCGCGCCGGCGGTGAGCAGGAACGTACGCACGCCCTCCTCCGTTGCGCCGGGCACGAAACGCGCGTAGTACATCAATACGGCCGGAATGATGCCGGCCGCGCCGTTCGTCGGTGAAGTCACGACCCGGCCGCCCGCCGCGTTCTCCTCGTTTACCGCGATCGCGTAAGCGTTGACCCATTCTGTCGCGTCCATTGGCGTAGCCGTGTCGCGCGCCTCGAGTCGGCGCCGCAGCTTCGCGGCGCGCCGGGTCACGGCCATGCGACCCGGCAGCACGCCGTCCGTGCGCAAGCCGCGCTCTACGCAAGCCTGCATGGCCGACCAGATCGCGTTGATGCGCTGCCGGACCTCATCCGCGTCCCGCCAGTGGCACTCGTTGCGAAACACGAGCTCGCCAATGTTCATGTCGTTGGCTTGTGCCTGCCGCAGCAGTGACGCCGCATCCACAAAGGGAAACGGAGGCTCTCCGGACTGCGGCGGCTCCTCCGGCTCGTCGCCACGAGCAATGAAGCCGCCACCCAGCGAATAATAGTCGGCAGCGGCAACAGTCTGGCCGTCACCCGCTAGGGCGACGAAGTGCATACCGTTCGTGTGTCGCGGCAGCTCCCGCTCGAGATCGAAGCGGAGATCGTTGTCCAGATCGAAATTGAGTCGGCCGACGCCGGGAACATCGAGGGACCGGACATCCCGCACTCGCGCGAGGAGCGGTTCGACGCTGTCCGGGTTCACCGTTGCAGGGTCGGATCCGGAAAGCCCGAGGACAATCGCGGAGTCCGTCCCGTGGCCTTTGCCGGTAAATGCCAGCGAGCCATGCAACGTCACGTTGAGCCGAGCAACCTTGCCCGCAACCGGCGCGAGCGAATCCGCAAACGCTCGCGCCGCCTTCATCGGGCCGACCGTATGCGAACTGGACGGTCCGATGCCGATCTTGAAGATGTCGAAAACGCTGATAGGCGGCAAGGATCAGTCCCCTTCGAGCGACAGCAGGCTGGCGTTACCGCCGACCGCCGTAATGTTGTTGCTGACGCAATACTCCGTACCGAACCGAGGGAGATAATACGGCCCGCCCGCTTTCGGACCGGTCCCGGACAGCCCGCGCCCGCCGAACGGCTGTACTCCGACGACGGCGCCGATCATGTTGCGGTTGATATAAATATTGCCGGCCCCGGACAGCGCCGCGAATCTGCGAGCCCGCGCGTCGATGCGGCTGTGCAGCCCCATTGTCAGGCCGTAGCCGGTTCCGTTTACGGCGTCGATCAGCGCCTCGAAGTCGCGGCTCCGATACTGAAGAACGTGCAGTATCGGACCGAATACCTCGCGCTCCAAAGCATCGACACTTTGGATCTCGATCAGTGTCGGAGCGAAAAACGTGCCGGATTCGGTGGACGCGTCAAGCGCACAGCGATGCAGAATCTTGGCACTCGACGCCATGCGATCGACGTGGGCTTGCAGCATCGCGCGAGCCTCGTCGTCGATCGTCGGCCCGACGTCCGTGGCCAGCAGCGCGGGATCTCCCACCTGGAGCTGCTGCATGTGCCCGACCAACATATCGATGACCCGTGGCGCAATATCGCGCTGGATGCACAGCAGCCGCAAGGCCGAACAGCGCTGCCCGGCGCTATTGTATGCGGAATAGACGCTATCATGAACGACCTGCTCCGGGAGCGCGGAGCTGTCGACGAACATGGCGTTCTGGCCGCCGGTTTCGGCGACCAGTGCCGCTATCGGAGCCTCTCGCGTTGCAAGCGACTTATTGATCAGCCGCGCCGTGTCCGTCGAGCCCGTGAAGGCAACGCCCGCGATTCTGGGATCCGCCACGGCACGTCCACCAATTTCCGCACCGTCGCCCGGCAGGAAGTGCAGGACGGATGCGGGCACCCCCGCCTCGTGCAGCAGCTCGATCGCTCGAAACGCGACGAGCGGCGTCTGCTCTGCGGGCTTTGCCAAAACCGCATTCCCGGCAGCGATCGCCGCAGCAACCTGCCCCGTAAAAATCGCGAGCGGAAAGTTCCACGGACTGATGCACACGAAAACGCCGCGACCCCGCAGACCGAGCGTATTTCGTTCACCTGTCGGTCCGGGCAGCCGCAGGGGCTCGGCATAGAGATTCCTGGCCTGCCCCGCGTAGTAGCGCAGGAGATCGACAGCCTCCCTGAGTTCGGCGACCGCATCCGGAATCGACTTGCCGGCCTCCTGAACGCAGCGCGCGAGCAGATCGGGCGCGTGCTCCTCATAAAGATCCGCCGCGCGGTTCAATATCGCCGCACGTTCGGATGCGGGCGTTCGATCCCAGGACGGCTGTGCGCCGACGGCGGCATCCAGGGCCGCATCGACATGCGCCGGTTCCGCAAGTGCACAGACACCTACTGTCCGTCGCGTGTCCGCCGGGTTGACCGACGCTTGGGCACGCCCGTTCATACGCTCGCCGGCGACGATCGGGTTCGCCGCATACTCGCGCTCACTCGCCTCCTGCATGTCCCGGAGCAGCCGCGAGCTTACGCGGCGGTCCGCGATATTGATACCGCGCGAATTGCGCCGCTCGGCTCCGAACAGGTCTGGTGGCGCGACAATTTTCGGATGCGGCGTGCAGTCGTGGGACCGTGTCGCCGCCAGCGGATCGGCGATAATATCGGCGATGTCGATAGATTCATCGAGAATGCGATTTACGAATGAGGTATTCGAACCGTTTTCGAGGAGCCGCCGGACCAGGTACGGCAGCAGATCCTCGTGACTGCCGACCGGGGCGTAGACTCGGCATGCACGGTCGAACTTCTCCGGGTCGATGACTTCAGCGTAAAGTTCTTCGCCCATTCCATGAAGGCGCTGAAACTCGTAGTCGCGGCGCGATCCGGCAAAATGCAGAATGCTCGCAAGCGTATGCGCATTATGGGTCGCGAATTGGGGATACAGCGCCGCGCCGGCAGCCAGGGCCTGTCGTGAACAGGCGAGATAAGACACATCGCTGTGCGACTTGCGAGTAAAGACGGGAAAGCTCTCCAGGCCCTGTTCCTGGGCGCGCTTGATTTCCGCATCCCAGTACGCGCCTTTCGTCAGCCGAACCGGAATGCGCTGGCCGGTATCTCCGGCAAGATCGATCAGAAACTGCATCACGGCGCGTGCCCGGCGCAGGTAGGTCTGGACCGCGACGCCAAGGCCCTCGTAGTCGCCCAGCGGGGGCGCTTTACGCACGTCGCGAAAGATCTTGAGCGACAGTTCCAGGCGTTCTGACTCCTCGGCATCAATCGTGAGGCCGATGCCCATTGCGCGCGCGTGCTTCGCGATCGCCGTAACTCGCGGCACCAGCTCTCGCATAACCCGCTCTTCCTGCGTGTAGGAGTAACGCGGATGCAAAGCCGAGAGCTTCACGGAGATATTGGGCGCGGAGAAGATGTCCTCGTGCGCAGCGCCGTGAGCCTCACCGATGTAGCCGATTCCGTCCATGTAAGCCGCGAAGTAGCGGTCGGCATCCTCGGCGGTCAAAGCCGCTTCGCCCAGCATGTCGAAGGAATGCCGGTACCCGGAACTGCCCTTCGCGGACGCCCGGTGCATCGCCTCTTCGATCGTGCGTCCCATGACGAACTGATGCCCCATAATGCGCATCGCCTGGCGCATAGCCGTGCGCACCAGCGGTTCACCGGCCCGGCTCGCAAGCCGGCCCAGCACCTGTACGGGATTGTGGCGGGTGTCTTCGTCGAGCTTGAGCAACTGGCCCGTCAACATCAGGCCCCAGGTCGATGCGTTCACGAATAGGGAGTCGCTTTCGCCGAGATGATCCTGCCACCGGGCAGAAGTGATCTTGTCGGCGATCAGCGCATCGGCCGTCTCGGCGTCCGGTATCCTGAGCAACGCCTCCGCGATGCACATCAGCAGCACGCCTTCCTGCGACGACAGGTCGTACTGCTGCAGAAACGCATCGATGCCTCCTTCATTGGCTTTTGTTCGCCGAACGGCCTCCACCAGGCGCTCGGCCGTCGCCTGGATCTTGCTACGCGCCGCTTGGCCCACATCGGCGGCCTCGACGAGTTCGCGTACCAGCGCCTGCTCGTCCGTAAGGTATAAACTACTCAGGTTTTCGAATGGACCTGGCCGGGCCGCAGGTTGGTCTGTGAATCGCATACACTATGTCCTTGCGACGGGTCTTTCCGTAATGTTGCGGTTGTTAGCTTACACGCCGGCGATTATAGAAGCGGTCTGCGAAATATGCATGCGCTGCGGCGCCGACGGCTGGGCTGCCTTGCTATACTTTTCGCCCATTCGCTCGAGAGGACACCGTCGTGGCAACCGCATTCCTCGAATTGCTTGCGCAAAGAACCGAAGCGCTTAAAGCCGGCGGCCTGTACAAAACGGAACGCCTGCTCGCAGGGCCGCAGCAGGCGGCAATCGACGTCCGCACGAATGGCGCATCCAGGCATGTCATAAACCTTTGCGCGAACAATTACCTCGGCCTCGCGAACCATCCCAACATTGTCGAGGCGGCCCACAAGGCGCTCGATCGATTTGGCTATGGTATGGCATCAGTGCGCTTCATTTGCGGAACGCAAACCGTGCACAAAGAGCTCGAGGAGCGCATTAGTAAGTTCCTCGGCACCGAGGACACAATCTTGTATCCCTCATGCTTCGACGCGAACGGCGGCCTGTTCGAGACGCTGCTTGACGACAAGGACGCCGTCATCAGCGACGCCCTGAATCACGCAAGCATCATCGACGGCATTCGCCTTTCCAAGGCTGCCCGATTTCGCTATCGGCACAATGACATGGACGATCTGCGCACCCAGCTTGCGGCAGCAGCGGACGCAAAGACGCGACTGATCGTGACGGACGGCGTATTTTCGATGGACGGCACGATTGCGGACCTCGCCTCGATCTGCTCCCTGGCCGACGAGTTTAGTGCACTGACGATGATCGACGACTGTCACGCGACGGGGTTTCTCGGCGACCGCGGCCGCGGCACGCACGAGTATCGTGGTGTCGGCGACCGAATCGATATTATCACTGGAACGCTCGGCAAAGCGCTTGGCGGCGCCTCGGGCGGCTTTACATCGGGCCGCAAGGAAATCGTCGGCTGGCTGCGACAGCGGTCTCGCCCGTACCTGTTTTCGAATTCGGTTGCCCCCATGATTGTCGCCGCCTCGATCGCCGTTCTCGATCTCCTCGACCGCGATTTGTCCCTCAGGAAGACGCTACTGGACAATGCCGCGTACTTTCGCAAGGGGCTCTCAGAGCGAGGCTTCGATTTGAAACCGGGCAGTCATCCGATTGTCCCGGTAATGCTCGGCGACGCACGTCTCGCTGCGACGATGGCGGATCTGCTGCTCGATCGCGGCGTTTACGTAATCGGCTTTTCTTATCCGGTCGTCCCGAAAGGCGAGGCGCGCATTCGCACTCAGATGTCCGCGGCCCTGAATCGCTCGCAGCTGAACCTGGCAATCGATGCCTTCACGGACGTTGGCCGGGAACTCGGAGTGATCGATAAATGAAAGCCCTCGTCAAGTCGAAGCCCGCTCGAGGTATATGGCTTGAGGATATAGAGCGCCCGGCGATCGGCCATAACGATGTACTGATAAGAGTGCGGCGTTCTGCCATATGCGGCACCGATATCCATATCTATCAATGGGATGACTGGGCGCGCGCGACGATACCCGTTCCCATTGCAATAGGCCACGAGTTTTCGGGCGAAATCGTGGCATGCGGTAGCGAGGTGAAAGGCTACGCAGCCGGCGATCGCGTGTCCGCCGAAGGGCATATTACATGCGGGATGTGCCGAAACTGTCGCGCAGGCCGTCGCCATCTGTGCATGAATACGGTCGGCGTCGGCGTCGATCGTGCAGGTGCATTCGCCGAATATATTGCCGTGCCGGCTTTCAACGTTTTCAAATTGCCGGAGACGATCGACGACGACATGGCGGCAATTCTCGATCCGCTCGGCAATGCAACCCATACGGCTCTGTCGTTCGATCTCGTCGGGGAGGACGTACTGATTACCGGCGCGGGTCCCATCGGAATAATGGCGGTCGCGATTGCACGATATGCCGGCGCGCGTCACATCGTTATTACCGACGTCAACGACTATCGACTCGGGCTTGCCAAAAAGATGGGCGCCTCCTCGGCACTCAACGTGACGCGGGACTCCATCGATGACACGATGCACGCACTTGGCATGGAGGAAGGATTCGACGTCGGCATGGAAATGTCCGGCAATGCGGCAGCGTTACGCGACCTCCTGCGTACGATGCACCACGGCGGTAAGGTTGCCGTATTAGGGATTCCGCCCGACGAAACGATAATCGACTGGAATCAGATTATTTTCAAAGGCCTGATCCTGAAAGGCATTTACGGGCGCGAGATGTTCGAAACGTGGTACAAGATGGCAAGCATGCTGCAGAGCGGTCTGAACGTCACGCCGATTATTACGCATCATTTCGGTGTCGACGACTTTCAGCCGGCGTTCGACCTCATGGAATCCGGACAGAGCGGCAAGATCATCCTGCACTGGACCTGACGAAGGGCGCAAGTATTGCTGTCCGGAGGTGCACTCGGGGACATTCCGGTACGACGGAATGTCCCTATCTGCCCCAAATTGCTGTCTCCGACGGCCAGAGCTCGAAATCGCACAGACAGTGGTGATAAAGACCTTTCGGGTCATTGAAGCGCAGGTGTGGCAGGTTCGCGATGCCGAGCTCGTCGCTGAGTCGTTCGAGGTGGCTTGGCCCGCGCCGGAATGCCCTGAAGTCGATGCCGAGACTTTCGACGGTACTGAACAGATCGACGAGAAACTGCTCCGCCGGAGACAGCTCGCGCCTGATGGTGATAACGCCGTAGCTGCCGTCCTCGAGTCCGGCTAGCTCGGCAGCTGCGGCGACGGCGTCATCGAGGTTTCCGAGCTCGTCCACCAGGCCAAGGTCCAGGGCATTCTGGCCGGTCCAGACTCGGCCCTGAGCGACCGCATCGACCGCAATCGGATCCATGCCGCGATTCATTGCGACGTGCGCTAGAAAATCATCGTAGCCGTCCTCGATGAAAAGCTGAAACAGCGCTTTCGTTGGCTCGGCCATCGGCCGGTCCGGCCTGAGCTCGCCCGACCACGGCGTCGAGCCGACGCCGTCATTCGCGATCCCGAGCACGCCAAGGGTTCGCTGATAGGTCGGGAACATACCGAAAATACCGATGGAACCCGTCAGTGTCGTCGGATTCGCGATGATTCGATCCGCGTACACCGATATCAGATAGCCCCCCGACGCCGCTACACTGCTCATCGATGCCACGACGGGCTTGCCTGCTGCCTGCAGCGCATCAATCTCGTCGCCGATGATCTCGGATGCCAGCGCGCTGCCGCCCGGACTATCCACGCGCAGCACGACGGCTGCGACGCTGTCGTCGTTGAGGGCGCGGCGCAGCAGACTTGTCGTCGAATCGCTGCCGATGCGGCCCGGTGACTGGGAGCCGAACAGTATTTCACCGGCCGCCACGATGACCGCAACGTTTTTGTCCCTGGCGCGATCGCCGTGCAGCAGGCGCATCTGCCTGAGATAATCGCGCATACCCACCGCGCTGAACGTATCTGGGTGTTCGGAATCCGGGCCGACGATATCGACCAGCGCGGCGCGCAGCGCGGTACGTGAGCGCAGGTCGTCTACGAGCCCATGCTGTTTCGCTGCGAGCGCCAAATCGCCGGACGTGGCCTGAACATGAGTGAGCATGTTGTCGACAAACCCGTCCAGCGCGCCGTCCTCGAGCCCACGGACCGCAACGACGTCCGTCCTGTACCTGCTCCACAGCTGCTCGACGATGCTGAGCGTTGCGGTCCGGTCTTCGTCCGACATGTTCATGCGCGTGTAGGGCTCTATGAAGGACTTGTGCGTGCCGACGCGAAAGATATTCCAGTCGATGCGCAGCTTGTCGATTGCGTCCTTGAAGTAATTGCGAAATCGACCGTAGCCGCGCAGCAGCAGGAGCCCATTGGGATGCAAATAAACCTCGTCGGCATGCGCCGCAATGAAGTACCCAGCCTGGGTCATAAGCTCCGCACTCGCGATAACGCGCTTGCCCGAAGCCCGGAAATCGGCGATCGCCGCTGCAACAATCTGGAGTTTGCTCAATCCGCCCCCGACGAGGCCGCTAACGTCGATGTACGCGATCTCGATCCGGGCGTCATCTTGAGCGAAGCGCAGCGCGTCGACGATATCCTCGGTTAGCGTCTGCGGCCTGCCGTCCCCCACCATTTCAGCGAGCGCGCGATCGTAAGGTTCACCTTCCAGCTCTTCGACCAGTACACCGCTCGGCCGTAACACGAGCGCAGCCTTGTCCGGAATCAACGTCGGCGCGCCGGACATGGCGCCAATGAAGGCGGAAAATATGAACAGCAGCAGTATCAGGTGCAGGAATTTTCGGATGCCATTTGCGCCGGTCCATATGCCTCTGATGATTCGACTGAAGATATTCGCTCTACTCATTGGTTAGTACTCCGGGTGCCGATTAGACGCAGCGCTGCACGTAAGAACGGATGATCAATCTTGCACGGTTTGAACCTAATAACCGCACGAAAAATGCCTTGAGGCTTCGCGACCGACCTAGCTCTCAGGAACCAGCCAAAGCGAAAGATCCGGCCAAAACGTTATGAGAATTACCGACAGCATCAGAATTACAAGAAACGGAAACGTCGCCGAGTATACGTGCATTATCGATTTTTCGAAGCGGTAACTCGCGATGAACAGATTCAGTCCTACGGGCGGTGTCAGGTATCCCAGCTGCATAGCTGCCAGAAATACGATACCGAGGTGTACTTCGTGAATTCCGTATCCGGCGGCGATTGGCAGGATCAGCGGCACGACGAGCACGATGGCCGAAAATATATCCAGTATCGCGCCGAGCACGAGCAGAAACAGGAGCAGCAATACCAGAAATGATGTCTGGTTCGACACGAGACCGGAAACGAATTCGAGAAGCGCCTGTGGAATGTTTGCGCCGATCATGTAATTTGTTGACGCGAGCGAAACGCCCAGAATGATCAGAATTCCACCGACCAGTATCATCGACGCACGCATGATGCGCGGCAGATCGCGAAGTCGTATCTCGCGCAGAATGACCACTTCTACGAGGAGTACGTACAGCGCCGTAACAGCGGCCGCCTCGGATACGGCAAAAAACCCGGAGTAGATGCCTCCGAGCACGACGAAGGGCAGCGGGATCTCCCACATCGATTCTCGGAGTGCGGACCGCATCTTTCGCAAGCTGAAGCTGCCGGGCGGCTGGCGGTTACCGCGATTCACCCACAGACTCCAGGCGGAGAGCATCATCAGCATGATCAATCCCGGTATGATGCCGGCGAGGAACAGGTTGTCGATCGACACCTCGGCAATTACGCCATAGAGAATCAGCGGCAGTGATGGCGCAAACAGGAGCCCCAGGCTGCCGGACGAAGTAACGAGTCCCAGATTGAATTTGTCCGGATAGCCATCGTGCTGCAACGCCGGATACAGAATGGCGCCCAGCGCTATGATCGTCACGCCGGATGCACCCGTAAACGCGGTGAAAAATGCGCACGCCGCCAGCGCCACCAGGGCAAGTCCTCCGGGAAGCCAGCCGAGAAAGGCACCGGTCAGCCGCACCAGGCGCTGCGGCGCCTTGCTTTCGCTCAGCAGGTATCCGGCGAACGTGAACAGCGGTATCGCCGCCAGGAACGGAAGGTCGGCAATACTCTGCACCTCGATTGCCATATTCATCAGGTCGATGTCGTCGCGCCGAAATCCGAGTATGGCGCTGGTTGCAATCACTGCAAATAACGGCGCACCCAAAACCGCGAGCACGACCAGAACGATACTGGCGAGGATCATTGCGAGCCCGTCCTGCGGTCTCCGACGATCATGTCGCCGACGTGCCTGAAGACGAGAATTACGAATCGGTAGCCGGTCAATGCGAACGCGAGCGGCACGATCGCGTGCGCAATCCAGGCCGGCGTATCGATGAGGACGACATCCTCGAATTCGATTTCCAGTTGCAGGTAACGATAGGCTTGCCAAGCGATTACGGCACACACGACGGCCGCAAACGAGTCAACGAGGACCCGCGTCGCCGAGACAAGTCGCGCCGGCATTACGTGCGAAAACACGTCGACCCTGATGTGGCGATTGTCCCGGCAGGCCGCGATCGAGCCGACCATGGCGAGCCAGAGCACCATGAGTTTGACGAGCTCGTCCGCCCAGAGGACGCCTGTCCCGAAAACTTCCCGAAGCACAATTTGCCCAACGGCCAGAAGCATCATGGCCGAGAGCAATGCAACGAGGGCAATGTTTTCGGCAAGACGGCCGGCGCGTTCGAGGCGCTCGAGGATGCCGCTACGCCGTGGCATTACTGCAGCGCTGCATAAATCACGGCCGTGCCCACGCGATTGGAATCCTGCAATGCGACACCACCCGAATTATTACCGGTGCCGCGGGCAGGATGCAGCGGATGCCGGGCGCCGCAGACACCCGGGTTGCTCAGTGCGGCCTGCCGGCGGCGACGCTGCTGGTGCCGTTCGTGCGGCGATATTCCGCAACCCGGGCGATCATCTCGTCGTAAAGCTGCAGCGAAAATATACCGCGTTCGCCGAGTCGCCGGTTGGATGCGCCAAGCACATCCCGGATGCGCGCCATTTCCGCGGGATCCGGCGTAATCAGCTTGATGCCAGCATCCAGCATCGCCTGTTTCGCCTCAAGATTGTCGACGAGATTGGCAGCTCCGAGCTCGACGTATTTTTTCGTCATGACCTCGCGAACGACGGCCTGATCAGCGGCGCTCAGTTTCGAAAAAGCCCGCTTGTCGACCGCCATGAACCCCATCGTGTACACGAGCGGCATCTCCGTCATGTACTTGACCTTCGTGTGCCACTGCAGGACGAGCGCACCGATCGGGGAAATCGCGACGATGTCGATCAGTCCGGTCTGTAAGCCGGTCAGCACGTCCGTCAGCGGTAGCGTAACCGGCGAGAGATTCAGCGCCTCCATAGACGCATAGCTAACGTCGTCGCCCTCCGGCACCCAGACACGCTTGCCGCGGAGGTCGCTCAAGCCCCGCACGGGCTCATTTGACATCAGGAGCGCGAATCCGCCCGCTGCGAATCCGAAATTCACGAAGCCGGCGTCCTCCAGCCCGCGCATTATCCGGGCATCTAGATGCTGACGTACGTATTCCGCCTCGTCCTCGGAATCAAACACGAGGGGGAGCCCGTAGAGATTGATATCGGCGTAGCGGTCCGTGAGCGCCGTTGGCGTGAACGCGCCGCCGTGCAGCGCACCGATGCGGATTTTTCCGAGCACCTTGCTGTCGTTGCCCATAACGCCGCCACCGTAGTACTTGATGCGTACGCGGCCGTCGGTGTGCTCACGAATCTCCTCGGCGCTCGCGCGCATTTGCTTCATCCAGTGAGAGCCCTCCGGGGTCACCGTCGCAATCTTGAGTACCTGGGCGTCGGCCAGTCCGGCAATCGACAGCGCCAGCAAAATCGTTACGAGATTCTTCATGACAAGTCCATCCTGATACTTTGGAATCCGTTGGTCATCCGTCAAAAATAATCATCGGCCTCGGCCAGCAGCTGCTGGGCCTCGTCCTGGGCGAGCACGTTGGTCAGCGTGAAGCCGTCCGCGTAGGGGCTGCTGGAAACCACCTCGGCGAGCAGTCGGTCATGCAGCTCGCGTTCGTACAAAAGCCGCGCGTAGCCCTTTGCGTATTCGACCTTAGCGCTCAAATCTTTACCGCCCGTTAGCTCGATCGCCCGCTCGAAATGCGCGCGCGCCTCCTCCGGCTTGCCCCCGAGCGCCGGCGGCCTGAGCGTCAACAGCACGCCGAGATACGTGTGCACCGCGCCGTTCACGTTGCTGCCGGAGACGGTCAGGTAGCGATTGAACAGTGCTTCCATATGCGGCAAGACCGCGAGCGAGCTCATGTCCGAGCTGTGTGCTCGCAAATACGCAAGCGTGGCAAATCCATACGTGAACAACGCATCGGCGTGTTTTGCGCGAATACCCGACAATGTCGAGACGAATTCGTCATAGGTTGCCTCCCGCCAACCGCAGGCATTGGCATACGTCTTACAAATGGCACGCGCCGCATAGTCCTGGGCGCGAGTCGTGAGCCGCGCGGCACGTTCCGGCTCTTGGGCAAACACCGCACCGTAGGACGCATACAGGTTGGCTGCCGCCATCAAGAGTGCCGGGGCGTCAGGATCGCCCTCGAGCAAGCTGTCGAGCAGCAGCATGTACGACGGCGCACCGGCCCGGACGGTTTCGGGATCGTCCTGATTTAGGATCGCGCTCGACAAATTGTCGGCGAAACCGCTTGCCGCGTTCGACACCAGCGAAGCACAGCCGGAAAGCACTGCACCGGCCGCGCAGAGTATCAGCACCGCGGGCAGCGAGGCACAGTAGTTCGATGACATTCGTCGACAGACCCGCTTCGAGGTCGTAGGTTCAGCCAGAGTTAACATTATTCTCTACTCTGGCAGCATTTTGGAGCCGGCGCCCGGACCGCCGTCACAGCCCGGCCGCCGCACGCAGGCGAAAATCAGATTTTTTCCTTGATTCGGGCCGCTTTCCCGGTCCGTCCGCGCAGATAATAGAGCTTCGCGCGGCGCACGTCGCCGCGCCGCTTGACCGTGATCGAACTGACGGTGGGACTGTAGGTCTGGAACACTCGCTCGACGCCCTCCCCATGCGATATTTTACGAACGGTAAACGATGAATTCAGGCCGCGGTTACGTTTCGCGATAACGACGCCTTCGAAGGCCTGCAGGCGTTCCCGTGTGCCCTCCTTGACCTTAACCTGCACCACGACCGTGTCGCCGGGTGAGAAATCCGGCACCTTCTTCGCCATCTGTTCCTGCTCGATCGCTTCGATTATCTTGCTCATTGTTGTCTACCTTCGCCCTTCAGCGCTGTTCCTCAGGTGGTGCAGCATCGATCGGGCGAACACCCGCAGAGCGGCACAGTATGCCTGATCTGGGACTCGCTAGCACCGGCCCCTTTCCTTCAAATATTCGTCCAGCAGCGCTTTCTCTTCCCGACTCAACTCGAGCTTGCGGAACAGATCCGGCCGCCGCAGATAGCTGCGCCCCAGCGCCTGCTTGTGCCGCCACCGGGCGATTCGCTGGTGGTCGCCCGACAGCAGGACGGCCGGCACCCGACGCCCGTCGACAGACTCCGGCCGCGTGTAGTGCGGAAAGTCCAGCAAACCATGCT
Source organism: Woeseiaceae bacterium (assembly GCA_041617855.1). Lineage (GTDB taxonomy): Bacteria > Pseudomonadota > Gammaproteobacteria > Steroidobacterales > Woeseiaceae > UBA1847. The sequence goes on from JBFJOC010000032.1 coordinate 15,323, forward strand.
CGAACGACTCCTGCACCGCGGATTCCGCGTCACCCAGCACACCGGGCAGCAGTCGCGACACGGCGTCGATGACCGCCATCGCTGCTATCTCGCCGCCCGACAGCACGAAATCGCCGAGCGACAGCTCTTCGTCGACGGCTGTCTCGAGAAGACGCTCGTCGATCCCTTCGTATCGGCCTGCCAGCAGCACGAATCCTGGCAAACCGGCAAGCCGGCGCGCCGTTGCCTGATCAAAGACCCGGCCCTGGGGCGTCAGACAGATCACCGGGCTGCCGTCGGGCATGCGAGCCTGCGCCGCCGCAATCGCCCGCGCTGCCGGCTCGTACTTCAGGACCATGCCCGGTCCGCCGCCGTAGGGGCGGTCATCCACGGTCCGGTGTACGTCGCTGGCGTAGTCGCGCGGGCTTTCGCAGACGAGCGACAGCAGCGCTCGCTGCTTTGCACGCCCAACCACGCCGTACGCGGCGACCTGGCCGACCAACTCCGGGAACAGCGTAACCACCGCAACGTGCATTGCGCTAGTCCCAGTCCCAATCGACACGAATGACGCCCGCGGCGACATCCACGTCGAGTATGACCTCGTCCATGACGAACGGTATCAGGTGCTCCGGCTCACCCGCGGTCACTAGCACGTCGTGCGCGCCGGTTTCGAGCAGGTACGCGACCCGTCCCAAACTGCGACCGTCCCGCGTCACTACGTCGAGTCCTTCCAGGTCGGTCCAGTAATACCGACCATTTTCGACGACCGGCAGTGCCTCCCTAGGCACGGCGATGCTGCAGTCGACGAGCAAGGCGGCGGCGTCACGATCCTCGATACCCGCCAGTCGGGCGACGACCGCCTTGCCGCGGCGCCGGCCCTCCGCCACCTCAAGCTCCTGCGTATTACCGTCGCAAGTCAGCAGCCAACGGTCGTAGTTCAGAATCGCCTCGCGCGGATCCGTGTAGGAGAACACTTTTACCCAGCCCTTGATCCCGTAAAGCCCCGTTATCCGGCCGAGTGGTACCGGTCGTGAGCCTGCCGCTGCCTGGATCGTGCCGCGCACGCGCCGAAACGGGCCGCCGGGCGCCGCTCAGTGTGTTGCTGCGGCCTTCCGGTGCTGCTTGAGCAGTGCCGCAACGCGCCCGGACGGCTTGGCCCCCTGCCGCAGCCAGTAGTCGACCCGCTCGAAATCAATACGCAGGTTTTCCTCGTGGTCCCGCCCGACCGGATTGAAATACCCCACGCGCTCGATATAGCGACCGTCACGACGATTCCGGCGATCCGTCACGACGACGTGGTAGAAGGGGCGCTTTTTCGCCCCCGCCCGCGAAAGTCGAATACAAACCATTGTTTTTCCGTAAAAAGCCCGCGATCGGCAGGCGCAGCTGCTCTCGGGCTGACCCGAGTAAACCGGGCATTGTACTCGTCTCGGCCCAAATGTGAAGCGTTTTGCGGGCGAGAAATTTCTTCGATTCCGGGAGCTTAACGAAGTCCCGGCGGCAATCCGCCGGGCGGCATTCCACGCAGCATTTTCTTCATTCCCCCCCGGGACATTTTCTTCATCATTTTTGCCATTTGCAGGTGCCGTTTAAGCAGCCGATTCACGTCCTGGACCTCGAGGCCGGCACCGCGCGCAATGCGCTTTTTGCGCGAGCCGTTGATGGTCTTGGGGTAACGACGCTCGGACGGGGTCATGGAATTGATGATCGCGACCTGGCGTCGGAGCTGTTGTTCATTGGCCTGATCCCTCAGCGCCGCCGGATTCACATTGCCCGGCAACGGCAGTTTCTCGAGCATCGCCGACAGCCCGCCCATGTTCATCATCTGTTCCAGCTGGTCCTTCAGGTCGGACAGATCGAAGCTGCGGCCCTTCTTAAGCTTTTTGGCTAAATTCTCGGCCTTTTCCTGCTCGACCCGATCCTCGATCTGTTCGACGAGGCTCAGCACATCGCCCATGCCGAGAATACGTGAGGCCATGCGCTCTGCGTGGAAGGCCTCGAGCGCATCTAGCTTTTCGCCCACGCCCATGTAACGGATCGGCTTGCCGGTGACTTCGCGAACCGACAGCGCGGCCCCGCCTTTTGCGTCGCCGTCCGCTTTGGTCAGCAGGACGCCGGTTAGCGGCAGACGCTCGTTGAAGGCCGTCGCAGCATTAACGGCGTCCTGCCCCGCCATGCTGTCGACGATAAACAGCGTTTCGTGTGGCTGCAGCAATGCATGCAGAGAAACGACTTCCTGCATCATGTCCTCGTCGACGTGCAGGCGTCCCGCAGTATCAACGATCAGCACGTCTGCATGAGACCGTTTCGCCTCGGCCGCCGCACGCTGCGCGATCGTCGCCGCCGACTCGTCAGGACTGCTGGCGCAATGTAATGCCCCGACTTCGGCTGCAAGGGTTTCGAGCTGCAGGATCGCGGCCGGGCGATGCACGTCGACGCTCACCAGCATCACGCGTTTGCGGTCTTTCTCGATCAGACGTTTCGCGAGCTTGGCGGCCGTCGTTGTCTTGCCCGCGCCTTGCAGACCCGCGAGCAGTACCGTCACTGGTGGCTGGGCCCTAAGGTCGAGCGGAGCATGCTCCCCGCCGAGAATCTGCGTGAGCTCGGAGTGGATGATTTTGACGAGCGCCTGGCCGGGTGTCAGGCTCTTACTGACTTCCTCCCCGATGACGCGTTTGCTTAACCGCTCGATGAATCCCTTTACCACGGGCAACGCGACGTCGGCCTCGAGTAACGCGAGGCGGACCTGCCGCAACGTATCCTTGATGTTGGCTTCGGTCAGGCGTCCCTTGCCGCTCAGCCGCCGAGCGGCTTCCGAAAGGCGAGCACTCAAGTTGTCGAACATCCGGGGCGATATCCTGCACGATTAGCGGGGCTCGTATTCTAATGGAGCCGATTCCGGCGCACCAAATGGTCGGCGCGGCGCAAGCGGAACTTTACGTCTACAGGGTCAGCACGGTTCCACGCGACAGCATATTGATGTTCTTGTCGGGAGCCGCCTCGAGAACCTGGGCCAGAATTCGATCCTCCTCGCCGGGTTTCATTCCCGTCAGCCAGATCTGCGGCTCGTGACGCAGTCGCTCGAGATCCCGCGTGAGCGTTCGCGGGCAATAATGGCCGGCTTCATTAGCGAGCTGCTCCATTTCGTTCGGAAACGACACCTCGATCACCAGCACCTTGAGAGACTTGCAGGCGTTCAGAACGGGCCACAACGTTTCGTTCGTCTTGGTATCGCCGCTGACGGCGAATGCGCCGCCGGAATTCTGCACGGTGAATCCGAGGGACGGCACGCTGTGCATGACGTCTACCGCGTAAAAGTCACGGTAATCGATGCTCACGGTGTCGCCTGGGCTGCAAACGCGATAACGCAGCATCGGATTTTCGGGCGACGGCAGCTTCGAGAAGTCAGGCCAGATCACGTCGTTGAACAAATGATCCTTTATGGCACGCAAAGTTTCCTCGCGCGCGTAGACGGTAAGCGGCACGTCAAAATGCTCATCGAAGATGCTGTCGATCAGCATAGGCAATCCCGCAATATGATCGAGGTGCGCATGCGTCAGAAAGACGTGCCGAATGCAGTTCAGATCGTCGAGCGAAAGGTCGCCGATGCCGGTGCCGGCATCGATCAGCACGTCTCGATCAATCAACATCGCCGACGTGCGCGAGCCGGCGCCAATGCCGCCGCTGCAACCCAGGATCCTTATCTGCATAGTGTTACCGTCCCAGCATTCGTGCCTGGTATCGTCGCGTTCCTGCGAATCCGGCGTCTTCCTCATGGATTCGCGACTGTGGCTCGCAAATTGTCGGTCACCATACACGAGGAATAAGGGTACTATTGACGATCCCCGTATGGGATCATTCCTCGCAAAAGTTAAGTAAAAGCCACGCACGTTTCTGTGTTTCAAATCACAATTCTCCTGCTGTATCTGGCGTCGGCCGCGGCATTCGCGCTCAGCCGCCTGCCAAGAACGGCGGGGCGGCATGGGCTCCTGACCACGGCGGCCTTCGTATTCGCGGCTGCGGGCCTGGTCCTGCATGGTCGAGATCTTTACAGCGGCATACTCGCAGACGACGGCCTGCGCCTCTCGCTGGTCGCGACCGTATCGCTAATCGGCTGGCAGCTTGCCGCAATCGGTTTTCTCGGCGCCATCGACGCGACGCTGCGCGGCATGGCCGCAAGTTTGCTCGCGCTGGCGGCGATCGCGAACGTGTTGATGGATACGCAGACAGGTGGTGGCAGCGCTGCAAGCTATACCTGGCAGGTGCAGACGCACGTGCTCCTTTCAATGTTCGCGTACGGGTTGCTCACGGCCGGCGCGATTGTTGCCATTTATGCGCTGGCGCAGGATCAGCGACTGAGAGCCGGAAAGCTGTCAGCGATCAACCACCTGTTTGCGCCGCTCGAAACAACGGAGCGGCTGCTGTTCGGGATAACGACAGCAGGCTTCGCCGGCCTGTTACTGGCCGTCGTGTCGGGATTCACGTTCGTCGAGAATCTGTTTGCACAGCACCTGCTGCACAAGACGACGCTGTCGCTGCTCGCGCTGCTGGTCTTCGGAGTATTGCTCGTTGGACGCTGGCTTGCAGGCTGGAGAGGCCGACGAGCGGTATACCTGTATCTCTGGGGATTCGCCATTCTCGGACTCGCCTATTTCGGCTCCCGCTTCGTGCTCGAAGTATTGCTCGAGCGCAGCTGGGGCTGACAACCAGCCGGTAAATGGACGGGTATCCTTGACAGCCTCAGGCCGGCCTGCTGAACTGGTCGCGTCCCAGTGAATCGGGAGGTGCCCAGTCTTTGGGCGATGACGTACCCTTAGGCGCCCTTCTTGGGCTGCTTCTGCTACTGCTATTTCTGTCTGCGTTCTTCTCGGGCTCGGAAACGGCACTCATGAGCCTTAATCGCTACCGTCTCCGGCACCGTGCACGCCAGGGGCATCGCGCTGCCAGGCTCGCCGAGTGGCTATTAAATCGGCCGGATCGGCTAATCGGCCTTATCCTGCTCGGCAACAACCTGGTCAATTTTTCCGCAGCTTCGCTCGTCGCAATCATTGCCTTCAAGATCGGCGGCCAGCCGGCAGTCGCCGCCGGCACGCTGCTACTGACCCTGGTAGTCCTGATCTTTTCGGAGGCGGCGCCGAAAACGCTCGCTGCGCTGCACCCGGAACGCATTGCGTTTCCGGCCGCACTCATCTACTACCCATTGCTCAAGATTACGTACCCCATCGTGTGGCTCACGAACGTGGCATCGAACGGCGTATTGGCACTCCTCGGTGTACGTGAAAGCGATGAAACCCTGAACGCGCTGACGCGCGAGGAGCTTCGGACGATCGTATTCGAAGCCGGCAGCCGTATCTCGAATCGATACCGTCAGATGCTGCTCAGCATTCTCGATCTCGAGAGGGTTACCGTCGACGACGTAATGGTTCCGCACAATGAAATCGTCGGAATCGACCTTGACGAGTCGACGCATGAAATCGAGCGCATAATCAGCGCGAGCGACCGCACCCGATTACCGGTTTTTCGCGGCAACATCGACAACATCGAGGGCATTCTGCACCTGCGGCGGCTGGCCAACCTGGCCACACAACAGTTCGACAAGCAGTCGCTCGTGACGCTGCTCGACGAACCGTATTTCGTGCCGGAAGGAACGCCGCTGTCGACGCAGCTCGTGCAATTTCAGCGGCGCAATCAGCGTATTGCGTTCGTCGTCGACGAATATGCCGACATCCAGGGGATCGTGACGCTCGAGGACATTCTCGAAGAAATAGTCGGGGAGTTTACGACGGTTCCGCAATCCGAGGTTTCGGACGTCGTCAAGGAAGGCGCAAACGCCTACCTTGTTAGCGGCACGGTCAATCTCCGCGACCTGAATCGATTGCAGGGCTGGGACCTGCCGACCGATGGACCCAAGACGCTGAACGGCCTGATCCTCGAGCTGCTCGAGACAATACCCGCGCCGGGGACGCGCCTGGAGATCAGGGGTTACCCGATTCAGATCGTCGAGACCGAGGGCAACCGAATTCGCTCAGCCCGTATCGTCGATCGCGCCGAGCGCGTGGCGAGCTGAGCGCTAATATCGCCACGCGTTTTTCATCGTCGCGGCTGCCCCGTCTTCGTCTAGGCCTCGAACAACGCGTCCAGGGCCTCACGTATGCGCCGCACTCCAACAACTTCCATGCCGGACGGTAATTTCTTCGGCACGTTGGCCACCGGAACGACGGCGCGGCGAAATCCCTGCTTTGCCGCGGCTGCAAGACGTTCGCCGCCGTAGCGAATCGGGCGGATCTCGCCGGCAAGGCCAATCTCTCCGAAGGTGACCACCTTCGGATCCACTGCCCGATTGCGAAAGCTCGATGAGATGGCCGCAACGACGGACAGGTCGACTGCGGTTTCTGCAATGCGGAGCCCGCCCACGACGTTGACAAAGACGTCCTCTCCGGCAAGCGCAACGTCCCCGTGACGCTGCAAAACGGCAAGGAGCATAGCGAGGCGGTTTTGTTCCACGCCGGTCGCCAGACGTCGCGTGTAATTTCCCGTGCCGTCCGCTACGAGTGCCTGGATTTCAATCAGCAGTGGTCTGCTACCTTCCCAGACGACCGACACCACGCTGCCGGGATCCGTCTCGAATTCGCGCGACAGGAAGATCGCAGACGGATTACGTACCTCGCGGAAACCCCGTTCGGTCATCGCAAAAACGCCAATTTCACCCGTCGCACCAAAGCGATTTTTTACTGAGCGAATCAAAGTGTAGCGGCTGCCCGGATCATTCTCGAAATACAGAACGGTATCGACCATGTGCTCGACGACCCGGGGCCCGGCAATCGCGCCCTCTTTCGTAACGTGACCGATCACGAATGTGGCAACTTCCCGCTGCTTCGCAAACTCTACGACTGTCGCTACGGATTCCCGGAGCTGAGCGACCGAACCGGGCGCCGACGGCAGCGCCGCTGTCGACATCGTTTGCAGCGAATCGATGACCATGACTACAGCATCGGCTCTCGTCGCCTGCTCCAAAATGTTCTCCAATGACGTGTCGGCAAGCAGGCGCAGCTCGTGGGTCGCAAGGCCGAGGCGCAACGCCCGCTGCGCAACCTGCCGCAGCGACTCCTCCCCCGTCGCGTAAAGAACCGGCCGCTCTTCCGCCAGATTTGCCGACACTTGCTGCAGCAGAGTGGACTTGCCGACGCCCGGATCTCCGCCCAGCAGAATCACCGCACCGGGCATGACGCCGCCGCCGAGGACTCGATCGAACTCCGCGAATCCGCTCGAGTGGCGCCGGTGCGCATCGTCCGGCAGAGCGGCCAGCCGTACGGGTTGCGGCGTGCCGTCGCGCGACGGCGCTGCCGTGGCAAGCGTGCGCTGCTCCAACGTGTTCCAGGCCGAACAGTCCGGGCATTGACCGGCCCATTTGACGCTATGCGCCCCGCACTCGCTGCAAACGAAGGCAATTCTCGGTTTTGCCACGATCATTCAGGGCGCGCTGGCCTGGCCCGTGACGCTCTGCGGGCTCCCTCGATACCGTTCAGATCTCTCCAACATATTAATTCTAATGGTTTTTTTCCAATTTGCGCGCGGCCGCTTCGGTGCCCCGCCGCTGCATCTGGCCGGCCGATCATAGCACCGGGCGAACTTTCGGCATGACATAAAAAATGCCAACCCTATCTCATTAAGAAAGCTTGCCTTTTCCTATACTTCCGACCTTGTAGCTGGGATTCGACAGTTGGTAACTCTCGCCAAACAAAAACGTAACCGTCTGATCACGCTGTGTTTTGTGACAGTGCTGCTGGCGTTGTTTTACGGCCCGCTCGCACATTGGTTCGTCGCCGCGGACCGGATCATATACGACCGGCTCGCGACGCACTTGCCGAACAAGCCACTCGACAAAGCGATGATCGTAAGCGTAGATCCGACGCGAATGTCCCACGCGACCATCGTCGACGCGTACGGCAAGGCACTCCGGGTACTTGGCGAGCACGGGGTGCGCCGAATCATCATGACGCAGCCGCCGGCGGCCGCGGCAAACGAGCGGCTGCCGAGCTGGGTCGCCACTTTCAAGTCGGGTACGCCGGTTTACGTACCCTCCGGTCACCGCTACGCCGAGTTCGCCAAACGCAGTGGTTTCGTAGACGTGCGGCCGGACGCGGACGGCGTACTCCGCCGGGCGAATCTGTGGCAACTTCAGGACGGCGCCATGACGCCCTCCCTGTCTCTAGCGATTGCCTTCGATAATAAGGACGTGGCTGTCAGCCCCCGACTGTCGAGCGCCGACGACGTTATCTTTCTTGCAAATTATGCGGCGCTGCCGCGGCTCACGGTCGCCGATCTGCTGGACAGCCAGTTTGACCGCGCATCGCTTGCCGGCAGCACCGTTTTTATCGACGCGTCGCCGGAGCTCGTCGGCGCAGCGGCCGTCCTGCCGTCGGGCCAGTTCGTCACACAGTCGGAGATTACGGCGTCGCTGCTCGCCGACGTCGAGCAAGATCGAACGATCACCAAGCCTGTCTGGGTCGCGCCGGCAGAATGGCTCGTACCGGTAATGCTTGCCATCTTCGCCGTCGTCTTTATGCCCGGCCGCTCCCGCCACGATATCCTGGTGCTGACGGGCGCTAGCGTAGCTCTGCTGATGCTTGTCGAGACGCTGCTGCTGTACGTGCTGCATGTCCGCATCGACCTCGGCCGACCGATATTGATCTTCGTCGGGCTGGCGGCGCTTGGTACCTGGCTCGTCATTGATCCCAAAAAGGCGACTGCCGACGCGTTCAAGCGCGGCTCGGATTTTCTTGCCGCGGGACGTCTGGAACCGGCGTTTGCGGAGCTCCGGCGCTGCCCCCCATCCGAAACCGTCGCGACAGCTATGTACAAGCTGTCGCTCGCGTTCGAGGAACAGGCGAAGCCCGAGCGCGCCGAGGCCGTCCTCGAATGGATGAAACGCACACAGGGAGCCATTCGAGCGGAGCTCGCCGGCAAGAACAACATCGAGGGCGTTCCCCGGCGTCTAGGCCGCTACGTCATTGAAAAACGTGTTGGTAAAGGGGCAATGGGTGCCGTCTATCTCGCTAAAGACCCCCGCATCAACCGGCCCGTCGCGCTCAAGGTTATCCCGATCGCTCAGGAGTTCGAAGACGAGGAGCTCAAGGAAGCCAGGCTCAGGTTTTTCCGTGAAGCCGAGTCGGCGGGCCGCCTGACGCACCCGAATATCATCACCGTCTTCGATGCCGGAGAAGAAAAGGGCTCTGCCTACATTGCGATGGAGTACGTCCCTGGCATCCCGCTCACGAAATTTACCGATCCGGTAAAGCTCCTGGCGCCGAAGCGAGCGCTGGAGCTTGCGGCCACGGCGGCCGAGGCGCTCGATTATGCGCATAATCAGGGCGTCATTCACCGGGACATCAAGCCAGCAAACCTGCTTTACAACCCGAAGGAGGGCTCCCTGAAAATCACCGATTTCGGCGTCGCGCGCCTGACCGACAACAATCGGACGAAGACCGGGATCGTCCTCGGCACGCCCATGTATATGTCGCCGGAGCAGCTCGGTGCGGAGGACCTGACAGGGCACTCGGACTTGTTTTCGCTTGGTGTTACCCTATACGAGCTGTTGGTCGGGGAATGCCCTTTCAAAGCCCCGAATATCGCGGTGCTGATGACCAAGATTACGACGGACGACCCGCCGCCTGTGACGTCTCGGAGAGCAGGGATCCCACCGAGCGTCGATGCCGTACTGGCGAAGGCGCTGGCGAAGCGACCTCAGGACCGCTTCACCTGCGGCTCAGAGATGGCGATTGCTTTAAGAAACTGCGCCCGCTATGCGTAGCTTGGAACGAGCGATGAACACACGATGAGCCTGCGCGGAAAAATAAACTTTGCCGAATTGACCGATACCGGCCGCGTTCGCGATCATAACGAGGACGCGATTGGCACTGACCCGGACATCGGGCTCATGGTTCTTGCGGACGGCATGGGCGGCTACAACGCCGGTGAGGTTGCGAGCGGTATTGCCGTACAGACCGTAACCAAAATGGCAACGGAGGGCGCGAATCGCGAGAACCGTGACGACATCGATCCGCACAGCGGCCTGATGCGGCAGTCCATCGTACTTCGGGACGCTGTTTACCGGGCGAACAAAATTATCTACCAGACCGCGCAGAGTCAGACGCACTGTGAGGGCATGGGTACGACGATCGTGGCCTCCATGTTCTATGACAATAAAATCTCCGTCGCTCACGTCGGCGACTCGCGGGCATACCGGCTGCGCGATGGCGTGTTCGAGCAGCTGACGATGGATCATTCACTTCTGCAGGAGCTGGTCGATCGCGGATTTTACTCGGCGGAGGAAGCGCAGCGTTCGACGAATCGTAACTACGTCACCCGAGCGCTGGGCGTCGAGCCGACCGTCGAGGTCGAGGTCCACGAGCACGCGGTGCAGCCGAACGACATCTATTTGCTGTGCTCCGATGGCCTCCCGGACATGGTCGAAGATGAAGATATTCACTTAACTATCAGCACTTTTAATGATAGCCTTGATGTTGTTGGTCAACAGTTGATCGACCTAGCGAATGACCATGGAGGCCGCGACAACATATCCGTTATGTTGGCGCAGGTGGTAAGTTCGTTTGCGGCGAAGAGGGGCCTGCTGTTGAAGCTTGCAGGCATGTTTCGCTGATTGGGGTGCACGGGTTGCCGGCGGACAACCGGAGGGCATGAGCGATGCGGCTGCCTAAGCGGTCGATGACTTCTCTTGTGGCGTTTACCTTTGCAAATTTCTGTCTCGTTGAGAGCGGCGTTTAATCATGGCACGGTTAATTCTAAGTCTGGACAATCAGGTTCTAGCGGAATACAACATGACTAAGGAGCGTTACACGATTGGGCGTCTCCCGGACAATGACGTCCGCATCGATAATCCAGCCGTCAGTGGCCACCACTCGCTGATCATCAACATTCTCAACGATTCGTTTCTCGAGGATCTCAACAGCACCAACGGCACGTACGTCAACGGCAAGCTGATCAAGAAACACGCGCTGCAGCACGGCGATGTCATAACGATTGGGCACCACCAGCTGCGCTTCTCCGATCAGCAGGCACCGGACGTCGAGCAGGACGAGTTCGAGAAGACGATGGTCATTCCGTCCAGCGATCAGCGTCCCGAGCAGCTGGCAAAAGCCGAAAGGGCTGCCGACGAAGCCGCAGCCGCTGCGGTGCGCCTGGATCCGGATGAGGCAGCGGCGCTGCAGGGCGTTACTCCACCGCCAAGCAGTCCGGTTGCCGCGCCGGTGGCAGCGCCGGCTGCGGCCGCGGCGCCTGCCGCGGAACCCAGAGCGCATACGGCCACGCATACGGGGATTGACGTCGCCTCGAAACCGAATGCGCTGCCGCTTGCGAAGCTGCAGGTACTAAGCGGCGCCTTCGCCGGTCGCGAGCTCGAACTGACTAAGGCGCTTACGACCTTAGGCCGGCCCGGTGTCCAGGTCGCCGCAATAACCCGACGGGCCGAGGGTTACTACATCGTACACGTCGAATCGGGCAAGGAAGGCGAGTTCCCGCTCGTCAACGGCACGCCGATTGGCGCCCAGGCGAGGAAACTTGCTGACAACGACATCGTTCAGCTCGCTGGCGTCAAAATGGGCTTCTTCACATCCTGATTGGGGACATTCCGTTTTTATGCACCGTTTGTGCATAAAATTGCTGCTCCAACCTTGATCCTTTCGCATTCACGCGGCTTCTGAACATGGGGACATTCCGCGTTTATGCGCATAGGGTGCATAAACGCGGAATGTCCCGCCAATTTTAATCGGTGTATTCTGCGGGCTCGCGGTGCGTGACGCCGCACACGAGTTCGTAGGGTATCGCGTCGGCATACGGCGCGACTTCTTCGATCGGAAGTTCGGGCCCCCACAAGGTGGCCATGTCCCCGACGCGATCCTTCGTCCCGGGGCCCAGATCCACCGACAGCAGGTCCATGGAGATGTTGCCGATCAGCGGGACGCGTCTGCCGTTAATGAGCACGGGCGTGCCGCTCCGGAAATGTCGCGAATAGCCATCGCCGTAGCCGGCCGAGATGACGCCGAGCATCGTGTCGCGCTGAGACTTGTAGCGGCCCTTGTAACCGACCAGCGCACCCTCCTCCAGGGGCTTTACGGCACTCAGCCTCGCCTCGAACTGCATGACCGGTTTTAGGCCCAGGTCGGCCGCGGAGCGCTCCGCAAACGGCGAGACCCCAAACAGCGCGATTCCCGGTCGCACCCAGTGATCGCCATCGAATCGGTAAATCTGCTCCGCCTGCGCGATGTCCGGCCACCCAAGTATTGCCGGCGAATTGGCAAGGCTCACCGCGCCCGCGAACCCGTCGATGACAGGTCGGAACTTGTCCAGCTGAGCCTCCGTCGCCGGATTGTCGAGCTCATCGGCGCTCGCGAAATGCGTCATCAGCCGCAGCTCGTCGACGGCGAATACACGCCGCAAGCGCTCTAGCACGCTCGCGGCAGCGGCAGGGGGAAACCCGAGCCGGTTCATGCCGGTGTCGCATTTCACCCAGACCGTTACCGTTGCGCCGCTCGTGGACTCGAGCATTTCGACCTGCTCCTTACAGTGGACGACGATCTCGAAATTTTGCTTGGCGGCAACCCGCAACTCGGTTGCGTCGTAGACGCCCGACAGGAGCACGACCGGTTGCTCGATGCCTGCGGCCCTGAGCTGCATCGCCTCGCTGATACGCGCGACGGCGAAAGCATCCGCGTCCGCCAATGTTTGGGCCACGCGGAGCAGACCATGGCCGTAGGCATTCGCCTTAATGACGGCCATGACCCTGGCATCCGGTGCCGCCTTGCGGATAACCTCGTAGTTGTCGCGGAGAGCGCCGAGCCGAATACGTGCCCGTGCTCCGAACGTCACGGATACGCCTCCTCGGCGTAGGAGTCGGGCACCCAGTTCTCGAATTTCGTGTACCGGCCGACGAACGTCAGCGGGAAATCACCGATGGGGCCGTTACGTTGCTTCGCGATTGCAACGTCGGCAATTCCTTTACGCGGGGTGTCCTGGTTGTAGACCTCCTCGCGATAGATGAACAGGATAAGGTCTGCATCCTGCTCGATCGCGCCCGATTCACGCAGATCCGACATTACCGGCCGCTTGTCGGTGCGCTGCTCCACGCCCCGATTCAGCTGGGAGAGCGCGATGATTGGCAGTGACAGCTCCTTGGCGAGAGCTTTAAGCGATCGCGAGATTTCGGAAATTTCGGTGGC
>JBFJOC010000033.1:0-27371 GCA_041617855.1 Woeseiaceae bacterium
AGAAAATGCACGGCCGGCCAGCGCGTCAATGCGACCAGCAGCCCGAACAGACCACCAACTGCAAGAAAAACGACCGCCACGACCGCGTTCGCTCGAATCAGCTTCTCGGCCGCGCGGTCGACTTTGAGACCCGTGGTCGGGCAGGTGCGAAAATCGGCTGCTTTGCTCATAATGTCGCCCTCATCACTCGACGACGTAAATCTTGCCGGCCATCAGGTGGTGTCCGATGCCGCAGAACTCGTTGCAGATGACGCCGTATTCGCCGGCCTGATTCGGCTTGAGCGTGATGACCATCTCGTAGCCCGGGTGCACCTGCACGTTAATGTTCACCGGCTGCAGGCTGAAGCCATGCTGCCAGTCCATCGACGACAGGTGCAGCCGGTACGTCTGGTCTTTTTCGAGCTCCAGGATCGGGTACCACTGCCAAAGCCGCGCGATCAGGTAAACGTCGCTGCCGGGTGGCGGACGGACGACCGGGAAGCCACTCTCGTCGCGGACCTTGTGCGCGTCGACCATCGCCTGCGCGTGCTCGGCGAAGCGCTGCGGCTTTATTTTGTAGGCCTCGCTGGAGAGGTTCTGCTCGCCGGCGCCGTGCCAGTAGATCATCATGGAGAACATCGTCAGCCCCCAGAGAAAGGCGACTGCGATCCAGACCAGCTCGATCTTCGCGATCGGCTGCTTCCACCAGATTCGTTCGGTGGGCGGTGTGATTGCCATCGTCAGGTCACTCTCAGTCCGCGATCGGAATCTGGGTAATCTCGATGATGCCCCAGATGATGTAGAAAACCGCCGGAACGGCGATGCCCAGGAACAGCAGCAGGAACGGGTTGTCCAGCACTCGCTGCATCAGGGGAATCGGTTCGGAATCCGTGTCGGGCGCGGGGGGCGAAGTGCCGGCGGTGCTGTCATCGACCATCAGCGTCCTCCTGTCGAGGCAAGCGGATCGGGCAAGACCCCGACCGGGGTTCTAGCCATGAAAACCGGGCGACCAACAGACCCCGCGGTCGACGTGGCAATAACCATGGCCGGGCACAAACACGCTATCGGACGAAAAGCGCTACGTGTATCAGGAATTCTCCGTATAGGCGCGTATCAGCGCGAACGTGACGAGCGCGAGCGTCAGAAGGATCGCGAAAAAAATCAGGGACCGGTACGGAAAGCGCCGGCCCGCCATGACTTCGAAGTGCTCGAGGATCCAGTTCGAAACCAGGTACAGGACGATCGCGACGAGCGTGAACGTGATGAACTGCATAGCAGCATGATAAGCGACTCGAGCGCAATATTGTCGGGTTGGCAGGCACTGTGCTTACTCCGGAGCACGATGGCGGTAGGAGTATGTTTCGCGACGCCTCCCGGCTTTCGCGGGCCACTGACCATCCGGGGCTACTGCTCACTGATGGCGCGAGCGCCATCATGGGCTCGCGCGCGTTGTCCGACTTTCAGGAAACGTCTCGGCAGCGCTCTTCTTTGGCAGCTTTCGTTTCGTCGATGATTTTTTTCGATTCTTCCTCGCTCAGAAATTCTCGCTCGCCGTCCGCGCCGGTTCGATAGAGTTTCGGAGCATTCAGGTACGATTCGTAAATCTCGGTGGCGCGTTTGCAGTAATAGGCCTCCGCCTGCTTACGCGCGGCGCGCTCGACTTCGCTTTCGCCCGGAGCGACATCATCGTCGGACGCGGTATCGTCGCCGGTTTTTTCGAGATCGGCTAGCGTGCCCGGCGCGTGCCATACGAGCTGGACCGAGACCGCGTCCTCGTGATCCGGCGAATCGCTGTAGTGCACCTCGCCTTTTTCGTCGACCCAGGTATAGATGGGCTTCATCGTCTCGACGTAATGCGTCACGCCCTTTCCGTCGACCCATTTCCAGACATCGGCGTCGGCGATACCGGCGCAAGCGGCGCAGAAAAAAAGGATGAAAAGTCGTTGCATACCGGCTCCTTATGAGCCAATCATAAACTGTCGTGACAGGTCAGCCGTTGACTGCGATCACAGAATCGTCGACGCGGGATTTAATTAAACGAGACACGTGACGCGTGCGCCGACCGGCAAGGGACTGCGCGTCGTCACTTATGTGAAAAAACCCGGCCGGCGGAATTCGCATTGCCTGCATGCCTGCCGAGCATGCGAAGCGCGGAAGAAATTCCCGACTTATGTAAGCTACGGGCTAGAGCAATGCCTAGCGGCCTGCTAGGCTGGCCTGTGGGAAGAACTATAACCGGCGCATGCGTCCGGGGGAATTATGAAGGGCCGTGGCCTCTTTTCCGGCGTTCTGGTGGGCGCCGTGATTCTCGGTCTGGGGTATTGGTTTGCCTCAGGCAAGCCCTTGACGCATGAAGTTGCCTATCTCGCCTTACTCGCCGGCTTTGTTATCTGCGATCGGGTGTTCTGGCCGCGCCGCCATCGCTGAGTTCGCCGGCCTCGATTGCATCGATTCGTTCGACAGCGCCGCTCTCGGCCAGCGCAATCCGCAGGCTCTGCGCCGACTGCAGCCGCCCGAAGTCCTCCATCGATAACGCGAAGTAACGCGCCAGCTCGTCGTCCGTCACGTGATGCCCGGAGCGACGCCGATCGTGTCCCGCAAAACGCTGCCGATTTACGATCGACCAGGTCGCGACAATAACGATGATGCAGAGCACAATAACCATGTACCACCACATGACCTCTTTGAGTGCGTGAATGCCGCCCGCTCGCATCATCACGTCGTAGGCGAACTCGAAGCCGAGCAGCCAGGCCACGAGGCTGATGAAAGGCGCCCACAGGTACGAGTACAGGAACCACATCAGCGCCGTAATGAACGCGTCGCCCATGCGCCTTCGCCGCGACAAAAGCTCCGGGGCGCTGATGTGGATATTGTCGCCGGCCGTCGCCACGTCAGGCCTCCGACTCCGGGCGTATGCCGCGGTCCGGGCTGACCCAGATTGCCCGTGCCCCGCGGCGCTTCAAGATTGCCTTTGGCACGGCAAACACGCTGGCCGCGGCGTGGATGGCCCAGTAGGCCATCGGGTACCAGATCATCCAGTAATAGAACCGCCCCAGGTGGCGCGGCTCGTAGCGGCTGTCGATGAGCAGGCTGAGCGCGAACTGCAGCAGGCAGGTGCCGCCCAGAATGACGCCGCTCCAGCCGGGCAGCACAGCCTCGACCTTGAACGGCTCGGGAAGATCGAAAAACAGGCCGAGCGACCAGATGACGAACACGAACGTCATGACGTAGGCCCAGAACGTGCTGACGACGAGCTCGACGCCGACCATCCACATGCGCCGATTACGCCAGGTCAGCAGCTCCTTGACATGCCGCATCAGGACCTCGATGCCGCCCTGCGCCCAGCGCAGTCGCTGCCGCCACAGCCCGTCGCCGGTTTCCGGCATCAGGATGTAGCAAAGCGCGTTCGGCTCGTAGCGGACATCCCATTGATGTAGCTGCAGCTTCCAGCTGATATCGATGTCCTCGGTAACCATGTCGAGGTTCCAGTAGCCGACGGCGTGCAGAGCCGAGCGGCGAAATGCGGCGACGACACCGGACACCGTGAACACGCGCCCGTAAACGCGCTGCGCGCGCTTGATGAGGCCGATAATCGACGAGAACTCGCCGGTCTGGATCTTGCCCAGCAGCGTCGTGCGGTTGCGTACCCGGGGATTGCCGGTTACGGCGCCGACGCGCGGGCCCTGTGCGAAGTGCCAGGTCAGCCAGCGCGTTGCGTGGCGCTCGAGGATCGCGTCGCCGTCAATACAGGCGAGGATTTCGTGCTTCGCGGCTATGGCGCCGAGCCTGAGGCCCATGGCCTTACCCTGGTTCGTCGCGAGGTGAATGACCCTGAGCCGCGGCGATTTTTCCGCCATGCGGTCGAGGACCTGCCCGGTCTCGTCCGTGCTCGCATCGTTGACGGCGATCACCTCGAACTCGTCGTAGTCCTGGTCGAGCAGCGCTTCGATCGTCTCGACGACGTTCTCCTCCTCGTTGTGGCACGGGACGATGAAGGAGACGCCCGGCGCATCAGGCAGTAGGGGCGGATCCTCGAAGTGACGCTTCTCGACGTGTTCGCGATAAAAGAAGTAATAGATGGCCCCCGTCATCCACATGTACGACATGAACATCGGATAGTAGAAGGCGAAGTCGAGCAGCCCGTTGACGAATTGCGTCAGCGTCATCGGTTTACCGCCCCCATCAGGTGCTCGTCGAGCGAGATGCCCTGCCGCAGCTCCTCGAGATCCGGGAAGCCGTTGACGAAGTCGTCCGGGCAGTAGCCGAGATGGCGAGCGCCGAGCGACTGCAGCCAGCGCAGCGTGGCGCGAAGACCAGCGCTGGTCACCGGCGGCGATGTCGGGCCCTCGACGGTCGTCAGCTCGAAGATCGTGCGCTCCAGGCCGGTCTCGCGGCGGCGCACGGCGGCAACGAGCCGCGCAAAATGGCGTTTCGTTGCGCTTGCGCTCTCGCGGGCGGGCAGGTCGGTCAGCGCAACGTAGTCATAGCTCTCGAGATAGCGATCGAAGTCGCTGCCGAGAATATTTGCGGTGACGCCGTCCGAATCGGCATTTGCCGCAAAGTCGCGGACTGATACGAGGTCCGGGATATGGCGGCGTGTCTGCGCCGTCAGGTCGGTACTGAATTCGATCAGGCTGTGCGCGCGCCCGTCGTCCTTGAAGACAAGTCCGTCGAACTGCGCGAACCGTGCCAGGTCCTCGAAAATATCGCGTACGGCGCTCCGGGCATCGGCATTGTCTGTCGACAAGCGCATACGGCGATCGCTGGCATTAGCGGCCGGATCCGGGTCCGCCTCGGCGTACCAGCTCGGATCGAACGCGTCGCCCTCATAGGCCAGCATCGGTAGCCAGGCGAATACCTCGACCTCGGCGCGGGTCTTGAGCTGCCACGCGACGCGATTGAAAAGGTCGGCGCGCACGGGCAGCTGCCGGTTCGGGAAATACGCCGCATCGGCGAGGCCGTCACGATCGTCGTCGTCAAAAGCTTTGAGGAAAACATGGCTGATCTCGAGCGCCTTGATGCGATCGAGCAATCTGTCGAGGTTTTGCCTTTGCGCTAACGGGTCGACTTCGTGGAGATCGTCGAGGTTAACCTGCGCGACGCGCACGATCGGTGCTGCCGGACCCCGAATCAGCAATGCGCTGAAGTCGGCGAGTGACGGATTTGCGATGATCAATTGGCGACGCACGTGCACCGTGGCGTCGCGCGGCAGCGCCTTCGGATTCAGCGTGAAGCTCACGCGCATGCCGCGCTCCGCGGCCAGCGACGCGACGGTGTCGTTGTACGCGCCGTAGGGCCAGGTAATGATCCGCGGCGGTTGGCCCAGCTCTGCGGCGATCCTGGCCACGCTCGTCGCGAGGTCCGCGGCGATCCGCGCCCGATACTCGGCGTCGTCTTCGTACCGGCCGTCACGATACGCACGTGTCACGGCAGCCGGCTGCAGATTGCCCTGGGGATTTCCCTGGATTCCCTGATGCAGGTCGTGCGTGTGCGACGCGATTTCCACGAGCCCGGAAGCGCGCATTTCGCGGAGCTGATCCCAGGTCAGGAAATCGCCAGCGTTGCGTTCCCGGTTCGCGTAGGCAACGCTGCCGTCCATCTCGATCCAGCTCGTGACCACGCTGACGATGGCGGGGTAACCGAACAGCTTCAGCAGCGGATACACGTGCGTATACACGCTGGCGAGCCCGTCGTCGAAGGTCAGCAGCACCGCCTTGTCCGGAATCGATTGCCGGCCCTCTTGCGCAGCGAGCAGCTGGTCGATGCTGATCGGAACGTAGCCGTTGTCCCTGAGCCAGGTGAACTGGTCGATCACCGACTGTGTGGATACGGCGTACTGATCGGGGTCGTAGTCACCTGCGACGTCGTCGCGGACGTCGTGATACGCGAGGGCCCGGTAGCGAAGCTCATCGGCGTAGGAAGGCAGCGCGAATAGCAGCAGTAACGGTAGCCATCGCATCAGAAGCGTCCGTTGAAGCCGAAGGTGTAAAACGTCGAGGATTCCTCTTGCCCGTCGTAGACGTTGCCGCGACGGCGCACGCCGACGCGCGCGCTCCAGCGCTTGCTCAGGTCGGCGAGGATTTCGTAATCGAGGGACCACGTGTCGCCGGCTGAGAAACCGGACTGGTCGTAGCGCCCCGCCGTGCCGGTCAAGCGATGAATCAGCGCAAAGTCGTAGCGCCGCATCATCGTCCAGTCGTTTCGGAGCCCTGCCGACCACGCGGTGCTTTCGAGCGGACTGAAGTACGGGACATCGTCGCGGTCACGTTTTTCGGTGAACAGTTCGCCGAGCAGGGTCAGCTTGTAGCGCGGCACGGTGAGCAGCCGCTGCCGAGCCGCGACGTACAGCGACAGGGCCGCATTGCCATCCGAAAAGTCCTGCTGCCTGAGGCTGCCCGCTACGGCGGTGGACTCGTGGCGCGCGTATTCGGCGCGCAGCGCGAGCAAATCGCTGTTGACGCCGACTCGCTCGCCGCGGAGCGGCGTTTCGTTGCTGTGCGTCTCCAGAGAACCGCCCACGCTCCAGTGGTCGTTTACGCGGTAGTCCACGGATCCGCGCAACCCAGTTTCGCCGCCGCTGCGATCCGCTGCTGCGCTCACGCTGGCGAGCCAACGCCGGTGGCGGTACTCCACACCGACACCCGCGCGCCGCCGCCGCGCGTCGCCCTCCGGGAATTCGGCAAATGCGTCGTGCGTGTGCACGAGTACGCGGTACCGGTAGGCGATGGGCTGAGATCGCCAGATCGCATCAATACGGAACTGATCCTCGCCGAACGTCGCACCGCTGCTTTCACCAACCTCCGCGGCGACATCGAGCTCGCTGCGCTGATGGGTGCGCCAGCGGGCAGCGAGTTCCCTCACCGCCGGCAGATCGTGATGCTGGTTGCGCAGCGTCTCGACCTCCCGCTCGACGGCAGGGAAGTCGCGGCTGTCGAGACGCGCGTGGGCGTGGCCGACGCGCGCTGACATCAGGTCGGGTTCGACCGCGAGCACCTGCGAATACTCCGACAGCGAACGGTCGACCCAGCCGCGCCAGCGATAGACGTTTGCGAGCTCCTGCCGCAGATCCGTGTTGTGCGGCGCCTCGGCGAGCAGCGCCTCGAAGTAATGCTGAGAGTCCGCCAGCTGATCGGCGTACGCTCGCGCGAGCCCCGCCATGATCGCCGCGCGCAGGTAGTCGCGCGATGGCTTGATGACCGGTGAACCCGCGACCCGATTTACCGGGGGAATGCGATCGAGCAGCGACTCCGCGAGTTCGAGCGCGCGGCCGTGATCGGCGACGTCGGCGTAGGCGAAAAACAGCTGAAACTGCGCGCCGAGATTGTCCGGCTCCCTGGCGACTGCGGTCTCCAGGAGCTCGCGGGCTCGCTCCGGCCTGCGCTCGTAAAGGTAGGCGCGGCCGGCGGCAGCCAGCACGTACGCGGGTATCACTTCGATCGCTTCGTCGAGCGCTTCGAACTCGGCAATCGCGTCCGACGCGCGCAGCCGATCGGCGAGGGAGACAATGCGGTCGTAGTGCAGACGCCGGCGAATGCCGCCGTCGAGATCCGGGCGTTGAAGGAGTGCGTCGATCTCGGCCAGCGCGCGATCCGTGCCTTCGTAGCGGCGCTCCGCACGGTATGCGGATTGCGCGCCGTGACGAATCCTCAAAGCGACGACGTCTGCTTCGAGCTGGGCGATTTCATCGTCGCTCAGGATGCCCGGATGTTCGGAGGAGATCGCGAGCGCCTGCTTCGGCAGCAGCATTGCGCGTAGCACGAGGCTCTTGCCGCGCAGGGCCTCTCTGCTGTCGGGCGCGATCGCCAGAGCGTCCTGGTAGTCGGCCAGGGCACGCATCAGGCGTCCCTGGCGCTCGTTGACGTAGGCGTTCGCGAGCACGAGCTCGAGGCTGCCGCGTCGGGCGTCGGGAGCGGCGGCGATACGCTCCCGGGCTGCGTCGAATTCGCCGGCATCGGCGAGGCTCATTGCGACGCCGACGCGTGCGTCGAGCTTGGCGGCATCGCGTTGGAGCAGCGCCGAGTACCACTCGATCGCTGCGCCATGCTCGCCGGATTCCCGGGCGGCTCGCGCGATCGTGCTCAGGACATAGTCCGGGGCCGCCGACGTATCGAACAATCGGGCATTTTCGAGCGCGCGCGGGGCGTCGCCTGCCCAGGCGAGAATAACGGTTTCGTCGTACAGCACGGCCAGATTGGTCGGGTCCGATGCGCGGAGCTCTGCGAGCATGTCGAGCGCCGCACGATGCTCCCCGTCACGCGCCAGCTGCACGGCGGCCGCGTGTGTCGCCGTGGAGTCGGGCGACTGTGCGAGCGCGGCGGCAGATCCGCAGCCGATCAGTAAGATTGCGAGTTGTGCGATGCGCATGCCAGTGTTTCGAATCGACGCCATGACGCGTCCGGCCGCGACGATGCGGTCGAAGCGCGAAGTGCTAAACAGAGTCCGTCAGCGATTACGGGTAATAGGTTAAATATCGGCAGAACAACGCGATATGTAAGGCGTCACACTTAATCAGCGGGCAGATGCAATAGTGTGACGAAGTTCACAGTTCCGGTCTCGGCAAGTCGTGCTCCCCGGGCCGGCGGTCGCTGCGAGCCTGTAGGACTTGCGACCATGCGATTCGGGCCGGCGAGGTCGGTGCTACGGAGCTCCGTCAAGTCGATAAATTGCCTGCTTTCGTTTTACGATGCCGCCGATGGGTCGGATAACAGGCCCGGCAGAATTGGAAATTCACGATGGCGCAAAGCACGCCAAACTGTTCGCAGATCGCCGTCGCGCCGATGATGGACTGGACGGATCGGCACTGTCGGTACTTCTTAAGGCTCCTGAGTCCGCACGTGCGTCTTTACACCGAGATGATCACCGCCGCGGCGATTCACCACGGTGACCATGCATCGTTGTTGCGCTATGACGCATCCGAGCATCCGGTCGCGTTACAGGTCGGCGGCAGCGACGCGGAGCTGATGACCGGGGCCGCGGTCCGGGCGGCTGAGGCGGGCTATGACGAGGTCAATATCAATGTCGGCTGCCCGAGCGACCGCGTGCAGAGCGGCCGGTTCGGGGCCTGTCTGATGGCAAAGCCGCAGGTCGTTGCCGACTGTTTCAAAGCAATGCAAGCGGCAATCGACGTGCCGGTGACCGTGAAAACGCGGCTCGGCATCGACGCCCACGACAGCTACGCGTTTCTGACCGAATTCGTAGACACCGTTGCCGCGGCCGGTTGCAGGCGCTTCATCGTGCATGCGCGTATCGCCATCCTCGACGGTCTGAGCCCCAAGGAGAATCGCAGCGTGCCGCCGCTCAAGTATGACCGCGTTCTGCGGCTGAAGCAGGACCATCCGGAGCTCGACGTCGTCATCAACGGCGGTATCGAAACGATCGGACACGTGGATTCGCTGCTGGCCGAGCTGGACGGCGTCATGATCGGTCGGCGGGCCTACCAGCAGCCGTATTTTCTCGCGGAGCTCGAGCGCCACTTCGATGCAGAATATGCGCTGCCGGATCGCCGCAAGATTGTCCTTGCGATGCTGCCGTATATCCGCGCCCGGCTCGGAGAGGGCGAGCGGCTCGGACGCATTACGCGGCACATGCTGGGTCTCTTCACCGGACAGCCCGGTGCCCGCGCATGGCGGCGCTATCTGAGCGAGCATGCGTATCAAGAAAATGCCGGTGTCGAGGTGCTGGAGCAGGCGCTCGCGGCGCTGCCCGAGGCGGCCTGACAGATTCGCGGCAGGGTCGCTCTGGCACATCAAGGATATCCTGTCGCGCATGCCGCGCCTACGAATGGTCGGTGTGGGAGGCCGCGATGCGGGCGATGGATCGCGGCTGGAAGCCGCTCCCACAGATGATCGCGGCCGTGGCCTTATCCCGAGCGCCGTGCGCTTGTCGAAAGCCATCTTCCCATACTGGCGGTGCCGATGGAGCGCGCCGATCCGTGCAACGAACGCGACGATCACGCATCCGGAGACATGTTCGAAGTTCCAAAAACAGGTCGGCCGCGTCGCCCGGCTCCGGGAAATGATCAACTGGTGTATTCGCAATCGGTTCGAAGGACAAGACCTTGCCGCGGATGATCCGAAAATGATTCCGATGCTGGCGTACTGCCGCAAGGAGCGGCGTGGAGTCAAGCTGGAACCGGGCCAGCACTGATTCCCGAGCAACGTGGACAGTTCGGCTTCGCCGGAATGCCCCGCATATTTCGGAACGCTCTGACGCAACTTCAGTTACAATGCGCCGCGCATTGACAACCCCACGAAGCATGGAGTTCAAATACGCTCATGACCGTCAAGACTTCCAGGAAAGGCCACCCGGACTCGATGGCTGCGCGGGCCGATGTCCATGAACTGTATGAAGAAGCAGTTCAGAACGTCGAGCACGAGGTCGAGTTTCTGCAGAACACGTTCAAATCGCTGACCGGCCGAACCGCCTATCTGTTCCGCGAGGACTTTTGCGGCACTGCGAGTGCCGCGTGCCAGTGGGTCCTGCAGGGCCCGGAGTTCCAGGCAATCGGCGTCGACATCGATCCGTCGGTACTCGAGTGGGGCCGGGAAAATCGGGTCAGCCGCCTGCCGGCCGAAGATCGAACGCGCGTCAGCCTGATCGAGTCGGACGTGATGACGGTCGAGACGCCGAAATTAGACCTGCTCGCGGCATTCAACTTCAGCTATTTCATCTTCGATACGCGCGAGAAAATTCTGGCCTATTTTCGGCGGGCCTACGACGCGCTGAAGGACGACGGCGTCTTTTTCATCGACCTGTTCGGCGGCCCGGAAGCCTTCGAGGAGACCAAAGAAAAGACCAAATACGATAACTTCACCTACATCTGGCACCAGGCCGAATTTCATCCGGTGACGCACTATATCCGGTGTCATATTCACTTCAAATTTCCGGATGGCTCGCGCATCAAAAAGGCGTTTACCTACGAATGGCGCCTGTGGACCGCGCCCGAACTTCGCGAAATGTTGGCCGAGGCAGGATTCCGAAATTCGACGGTCTACTGGGAGGGCGAAGACGATGACGGCGAGGGCAACGGCGAGTTCACGCCCGACGAGAAGGGGGAGGCGGACCTTGCCTGGATCGCCTACATTGTCGCCGAAAAATAGCCGGGATATGAGAGGCTTGCTTCGCCAATTCAAAACCTTTCTTAATTGCCGAGAGTTGACATAATGTTCGCCGCGGATTGGCCGATGCGCTTATAATCCGGGCTCGGCGCTGGGCCGAACGCAACGGGGTAAGGTAGCTACCGGATGGCCAAGGACCTGGAAGTCGCGATCTTGTTCGCCGATGTCGTCGGCAGCACACAACTCTACGACAAGTTCGGCGATGCCAAAGCCAGCGAGACAGTCGCCCTGTGCCTTGACGTCATGAAAGAGGCAACGCTGCAGTACAACGGCACGGTCATCAAAACGATAGGCGATGAGGTCATGTCGACATTTCCCACCGTCGACGAGGCCATGGGCGCCGCAGCGGCCATGCAGGCGCGCATTTCGAGTGACAGCAAGGAGAAAGGGCGCATCCCGGTGTCAATTCGGATCGGTTGCCATTTTGGCCCGGTCGTTAAGGAACAAAATGACATCTTCGGTGCCGCCGTACACACGGCGAATCGCATGACCTCGCAGGCGAAGGCGCGGCAGATCGTTATCTCCGGGTCGACCGTGGAGAACATGAGCCCCGACCTAGCGAAGCAGACGCGACAGATCGACGTCGCTACGGTCAGGGGGCGCATCGACGAAGTTGCGCTCTTCGAGCTCGTCTGGCAGCCGGAGGACGCGACGAGCATGCTGCCGACGATCGATCTGATGGACAAGGATTTGCGCTCGTCACGGCTGCAACTCAGCTATCGCAACCAGAGCGTCGAGCTTAGCGATCAGCGCAAAACCATCAACATCGGTCGCGCCGACGACAACGACCTCGTGATCAAAGGGAATCTGATTTCGCGAATCCACGCGAAGGTCGAAATGCGCCGCGGGAAATTCGTGCTTATCGATCAGAGCACGAATGGCACATTTTTGCAGAACCTCCAGGGCGAGGAGACGTTTGTTCGCCGCGACTGGACCGTGCTCGACGGCGAAGGGATCATCGGCCTCGGCCGTGCGGAGCAGCCGGGTTCGCCGCTCGCGATTCACTACAAGACGGCCTGAAAAAAGGGGGACATTCCTCATTGAGGAAATGAGGAATGTCCCCCTTTTTTTGGCCTAACGTTCGGTGAGCTCGCGCGCTACCTGCTCATGTTCGTCGAGCAAAGTCCTGGGGACTCTCGCGCCGAAACTCGCAAGGTATTCTCCCAGCGAATCTATCTCCTGGCGCCAGCGCTCGGTGTCGAATGTTGTCAGGCGTTCGAGTGTCGCCTCACTGACGTCAAGATCCGTCGTATCGATATCGTCTGGATAGGGCAAAAAGCCGATCGGCGTTTCTCTAGCACCGACGCGGCCTTCCACGCGGTCGATGACCCAGCGCAAGACGCGCAGATTCTCACCGAAGCCGGGCCACATGAATCTGCCGTTCTCGTCCTGTCGGAACCAGTTGACGTGAAATATCTGGGGCAGCGTTTCCGTACGCTCGGTAAACGACAGCCAGTGTGACCAGTAGTCGGCGAAGTTATAGCCACAAAACGGCTTCATCGCCATCGGATCCCGGCGTAGCACGCCGACTTCGCCGATCATCGCGGCGGTCGTTTCCGAACCCACGCTCGCTCCGACCAGGACGCCGTGGTTCCAGTCTTTCGCCTGGTAGACGAGCGGCACGACGTTCTTGCGGCGTCCACCGAACAGCAGCGCCGAGATCGGCACGCCTTCCGGCGCTTCGGCAAGCGTCGAGTAGCTCGGATTGTTCTTCGCCGATACCGTGAATCTCGAATTCGGATGTGCGGCGGGCCCGTTGCCCGGGTCGTAAGGCCGTCCCTGCCAGTCGAGTGCCGGTTTGCCCTCTTTTTTGTCTTCCCACCACGGCTCGTTGTCCGCGGTGCGCGCCACGTTCGTAAAAATTGCGTCGTGCATGATCATCTCGAACGCATTCTTGTTCGTCTTGCGATTCGTGCCGGGTACGACGCCGAAATACCCCGATTCGGGATTGATGGCACGCAGCTGGCCCGCGTCATCGAGATGCAGCCACGCGATGTCGTCACCCAGCGTCCAGATCTTCCAGCCCGGCATCGTTTCCGGTGGAATCAGCATCGCGAGATTCGTTTTGCCGCAGGCCGACGGCAGTGCGCAGGCGATGTAATGGATTTCGCCGTCCGGGTTCTCCACTCCGACGATCAGCATGTGCTCGGCGAGCCAGCCTTCCTGGCGCGCTTGGTAGCTCGCGATTCGCAACGCGTGACACTTCTTGCCGAGCAGCGCGTTGCCGCCGTAGCCGGAGCCGATGCTTTTGATCGTGAGTTCCTCCGGAAAGTGCATGATGAAGCGGCGTTCCGGATTCAGGTCGCCGGTCGAGTGCAGGCCCTTGACGAAAGTCCCGTCGCGCTCGATTCGCTGAAGCGCCGCCGTTCCCATTCGCGTCATGAGCTTCATATTCGCGACTACGTATGGACTATCCGTGATTTCGACGCCGCAGCGAGAATACGGCGATTCGATCGGCCCCATGCAGTAGGGAATCACGAACATCGTGCGGCCGCGCATCGCGCCCGCGAACAATGCATCGAC
This sequence comes from Woeseiaceae bacterium, assembly GCA_041617855.1. Lineage (GTDB taxonomy): Bacteria > Pseudomonadota > Gammaproteobacteria > Steroidobacterales > Woeseiaceae > UBA1847. The sequence goes on from JBFJOC010000033.1 coordinate 13,620, forward strand.
CTTCGCATGTGCCTCGGCGGGGGACCTCCAGTGGTTGTTCGGGCCCGCGTCTTGCTCGAGTTCGGTGCAGACGTAGGTCAGGTGCTCGACCCGCGCGACGTCGCTCGGATCCGACAGATGCAGATGGCACCTTGGGTGCGTATTCTGATTGAGTGGAATCAGTATGCCGTTCGCGGTCATCGATTCGATGAGTTCTGCAAACTCTCGGTCGCTGCCGTTGCACCAGCGGATTTCCTCGGGTCGTGTGTGGCTTGCGACGTCGTCGACCCATTGCTGCAAAGCCGCCAGGCGTGTCGTCATGGAGATGTCTCGATTGAGTTATCGTTGTTATGCGCCGGGAGAAGCGCTCGCCGTCAACTATTATACCGCGCGCGCCGCGGGCCGCAGCACGGAATCCCGCATTATGTCCATGCCGGTCAATAGGTTCGTCAAATCTCCGGCATTTGTCAGAAGTATGCGCGCCTTGTATTCGGGAGGCGGGCGCCCATCGAAGCCTAGTGGCAGGTGACGGGTACGCCGTTGTCGAGGCGCGCCTCGAAGCTCATCAGGACGTCGAACTGCTTCCGGACTTCGCCAGTCGCCCGTTCCGCAATGAACTGCCACCGGGCAACCTCGATCAGATCGCAGCGCTCTGCGCCCTGGTTCGTCGCGAAAGCGAGCTCGAGCGTTTGCGTCAGCGACCCGGCCGTCGTGCCGGCATAGCTGTCGAGCACGGCCTTACGCGACTGCGGAAAAAACGTGAACTGCCACAGGTACTCGGTAAATACCCGCACCGTTTCGGATTCCAGCGGTCTCGTGTTGATCAACCCGGCGTATCCATTCAGGAGATTTCGATCGACGCCGTCCCGATTCGTGTCGCTGCACTTGAACACGCGTGCATATCCCGGCGACGTGACATCGTCGACGTTGCCGACGTCGTCGGTGTACGACAGCTCACGGATGAACTCGTAGTAGCGGCCGGTTTCGTAAACGCCGATGAAATACCCCTGTACGCTGCGCGTCGAATTGTCCGCATCCTCCCAAGCGCGAGCGGTCTCGAAGCTGTCAGTACAGAGTTCGTAGGAATCGGACTCGTCTAGCACATGGTGCACGGTGTAGCTGCGCGATGGATCAGCGGCGCGCTCGTCCACGAGGAATCCGGCCGGTACGGCATAGGCCGGATCGTAGATTTTCTCGAGAACCGCGTTTTTGTCTGGAACGCCGCCGCTCGTCGTGTTTGTGGCGAGCTCAGTGTATCCGCTCGTCGCGCCGCCGCTGCAGGCGCTGGCGGCGTACAGCATCGGCAGCAACACGCTTCGGGAGAATCTCATCCTTGCTCCGGAGGCCTGCCTCTGCCGTCCGGACGGCGACACATCGCGATCCGGTGAGCGGCCGTCTCCGGGACGATTGTCCCGGGGTCAGGCCGCTTCTGCCTGCTTGCGCCAAATCGAAAGCTGCCTGGGCGCCTGCACGCCCATTTTCACTCGCTTGCCGTTCGACGAGAAAATCGTGATTTCGATGGGCCCGTTCTTGAAGAGATCGGCCAGGGTCATGTTCGGATCGATATCGTCACCCGGTCGGATCAGTATCGATTCGGCATCGCGTCGGCTAACAATAAGCATTTCTAAGTGTCCTCGTGCACTTCGATTTCATCAGACCTCGGCAAGGGTTTGCTGACTCGCGTCTTTCATCCCTTTGCCGTCACGGCCATAAACTCCTGTTTCGGGTGAGCTACCCCGGATCACTGCAAGACTGGTTTCGACGTGATCCTTGCGCACGCGAATGATCGCGCCATTCGTCGTATTCAGCTGGTTGCATTCCGTGACGATTCCAATGAGCTTTTGCCAGTTGCCAGCGATTCGGGAATCGGCCGCCGCAAGCTGCGCGATGTCTCCGTTGGCATCACCGAGTCCGGACGCCGCGCAAGTATGGCGCCGTTCCGCTTCGAGCGTTTGCAGCCTCTCGACGGAGCGCGTCTTGCTGCCCGCGGCCGCGTGCAGCGCATCGAGATCCTGGGCCTCGAGCGCCCGCCGCTCTTCCTCGAGCGAAGTCCTCAGCAAAAGGGCCTCGTCGACACTCTTGCCGATCAGGTCGACAAGCCGGCTCGTGTATTCACTTGCCGTCGCGCTCGACATGCCTAGTCGCCAAAGGCGCGGTCGAATTGGATCATCGCCGTCGCGATCGCATCCGCATCGATTTCGTAATCGCCGTTTTCGATTGCAGCCTTGATTTCGGCCACGCGCGCCGCGTCGACGGCGGGGAGGTCCGCCAGCTTTTTCTCGAGGCGCTCGAGCAGCTGGGCGCCGGACGTCAGCTCGACCGTGTCATTCGTCGAGATCGGATCCCGGGACGGGGCGCTCTCAGATCTCGAGTCGCGCGTGACCTTGCGGTTGACGCTCGTCTCGTCGACCTTGTTGCCGACCTTGCCTAAGATTCCCTGATCCATCGGACCGATCCTGTTTGCCATAATTCTTAAACCTCAACGATCATTGTTGCTAAGCTGGTTATCGGCCTGACGCCGTGAACCTTTAGCGCTTGCCTGAGAAAAATTGTCCGCTGCGGAAATAAGCACCTCCACGTGCTCGGGCGAGCGCACAACGCCTTCCACGATCCGCCCGGAGCTCAGGTTCTCCACGCGAATTCGCTGATTTTTTGCCCCATCCATCAGGGCCTTGCCGGCCATTCGTATGCTGAGACCGCCGCTAGCGACGGTCAGCGTGACGGTCTGGCCCCGGCGTACCAGCCGTTCGGCCTCGAGCACCGAGGGCGTGATCAGGCGCCCGGCGATCACGGGCTGCTTCAGGCGCAGGCCGGTGAGCTCGGCGGGGTTCGAGTAAAAACCGCTGGTCAGGCGGGAGACGTCGCGTTCCGCAACGCTGACGTCCGCCCGCGTCAGGTAATGGCCCTTCGGTAGCGTGCGCGCAGCGGTCAGCACCTTCGCCTGTACGATAACGTCGACGGGTACATACACTTTCCAGGGCTTTGAGCCGATGCAGCGCACGCCGACGATCGTTCTTGCGCTCATCTCGGTGCCGCGCCGCAAGAAACCCTCCAGGTCGCGATCGCAGCGCGGCAGCCGATGGCGCGAGTCCAGGGCACCGGCGCGAAACGTGGTGTTCGGTGCCGATCGGCCCGCGCGATCGTGCAGGAACGCCTCGGCAACGGCCTGAATCTCGGCGGTTCGCTGCCAGCCGTCCGGATCACTGCCAGCCGGGGCCGCCGCCAGTGCGCTCGCCGCAAGCAGACCGGTCAGCCAGTGCAGGAGGGCGACGGTGTGCCGACGGGTCGGCCGGCGCGGCGTCAAATTCCCGGCACGTGAAGCGGTTGGCATCTCTGACATCGTGTTCCCGGTCTCCGAAATCGGCTGCAAAAAAGCGGCGTTGGCGTCGTCCGAGCGAGTCGGACCCGCGCCCAGGGGCACGCAGCGCTTAACTTAATGCAATTGTCGTGCCATGGCGGGAGGGCAGAGAGCAGCTGTCAGCGACGCCAAGCTGCAAGGACTTGCCGTAGAACCGGCAAGCAATTGCCGACGGACCGTCGTGTAGGTATCGGCAGGAACACGCGGCTCTTGAGCGCCGCCGGCTTTGCGAAGCTGGCACAGCAGTTGCATAGCGTAGCGCAAGTACAGCGGATCGCGGCGAAACGGTATGGAATTTCAATCGCTCGGCATTCATGAACAGGCGCTGAAATTGCGGGCACTGCGCAATCAGGTCCTGTCGTCGAATATTGCGAATGCAGATACACCGAACTACAAGGCCCGGGATCTCGAATTTGCCGATGCGCTCAAGGGTGCGCAAAGCGGGCTCCTCGAGCTCACGACGACCAGCGAACTGCACAGGAAGGCCTGGTCGACGCAGCGCGTCGGTGGCCGGGTGATGTACCGCATTCCCATGCAGCCGACGCTCGACGGAAATACCGTCGAAGCCGATGTCGAGCAGGCTGCGTTCGCTGAAAACGCACTCCAGTACCGGGCGAGCCTCGCGTTCCTCGACGGAAAGATCCGCTCGCTGCGTTTCGCGATCAAGGGAGGCGACTGATGTCCCTGTTCAAGGTATTTGACGTCGCGGGCAGTGCGATGAACGCGCAGTCGGTGCGCCTGAATGTCACTGCAAGCAACCTGGCGAACGCCGGCAGCGTGAGCGGAGATCCGGAGAGCGTCTACCGCGCAAAGCACCCGATCTTTGCTTCCTTCCGACAGACACTGGCTGAGCAGTCTGGGGTCTCGGGCGTGCGCCTGGATGGCATTGTCGAAAGCAGCGCGCCCCTCGAGGTGCGCTTTCAGCCGGATCATCCCGAAGCGGATGCGAACGGCAACGTCTACGTTTCGAACGTCAACACGATCGAGGAAATGGTCAATATGATTTCCGCGTCACGCTCGTATCGCAACAACGTCGAAATTATCAACACGACGAAAGACCTGCTCATGCAGACCCTCTCGCTGGGGCGTTAACTGAGGAATGACAATGAACACGATGGGCCCAATCGAAGACGCGCGCATGCTTGCGCCGCCGCCAGAGACGAAGTCGCGCAGCGAGCTGGGGCAGGGCGACTTTTTGAAATTGATGATCACCCAATTCAAGAATCAGGATCCGTTCGAGCCGATGGACAACGGCGAATTCCTAGGGCAGCTGGCGCAGTTCAGCACGGTCAGCGGGATCGACTCGCTCAACTCGGCATTCGCGAGCCTGGCCGGATCGATACAGGGCGAGCAGGCGCTGCAGGCCGCGAACCTGGTGGGCCGTTCGGTTCTTGCCATCACGGACACGGGTTACCTCAGCAAGGTCGGATCCCTGGATGCGGCTATCGAGCTAGATGCGGCGGCTGGTGACGTGCAGGTGGACGTAACGGATGCCTCAGGGCAGCTCGTCAAGCGCCTGTATCTCGGTGAACAGGCGGGTGGCATCGTGCGATTTTCCTGGGACGGACTCGATTCCTCGGGCGAGCGGATGCAGCCGGGCAACTATCAGCTCAGCGCACGCATCGTCCGTGGCACGGCGATCGAGAGCGCGCCGACGCTGATCGAAGCAGATGTGGAAAGCGTGACGCTCGGACAGTCAGGCCAGGGCATGACGCTCAATTTACGCGGCGGCAGCGCGTTGTCGCTGAGCCAGGTGTATCAGATTACTTGATTACGGACTTCAAGCAGGAGATTTACCATGCCATTTGCCATTGCACTTAGTGGGCTCAACGCCGCATCCGCAGACCTCGGCGTGACGGCCAATAACGTCGCCAACGTCAACACGACCGGCTTCAAGCTGTCGCGCGCGCAGTTTTCGGAAGTCTTCGCGGTGGGCACACAGAGCGTCAGCTCCAGCGCCTCCGGGAGCGGCGTACGATTGTCGGCGATCGCGCAGCAGTTCACGCAGGGCAACATCGACTTTACCGACAACGCGCTCGACCTCGCGATCGGTGGCGAGGGTTTCTTCGTTCTGAGCGATGGCGGCGCGCGCAGCTACACGCGCGCAGGCGCGTTCGGCGTCGACAACCAGGGTTATGTCGTCAATGCGGAAGGCGCACGATTGCAGGCCTACCCGTTCGCGGGCGCGGGCCTGTTCAATACCGGCACTCCGCAGGATCTCCAGCTCACGATTGGTGCCAATCCGCCGGCGGCGACGACGCGTTCGACGCTCGGCATCAATCTGCCTGCCGACGCGCCGGCTCCTGCGAACCCGGTGTTCGATCCCGCCGACCCGTCGAGCTTCAATCACACGACCTCGGTCACTATTTATGATTCACTGGGTGCCGCGCACACGGCGACGATCTACTTCATCAAGGACGCCGCTCCGAATACCTGGAACACCGACATCCAGATCAATGGGACGCCGATTGCCGGTGCAACGCAGATCATTTTCAATCCTGACGGCACGCTCGCGGCACCGGCCGGCGGACTCATGCCGCTGGCGCCGTATACGCCCGGAACCGGCGCTTCGGATATCACGATGTCGCTCGATTTCGGCACGGCGACGCAGTACGGCGCCAACTTCGGGGTCAACTCGCTGTTCCAGGACGGCTTTACGACCGGCCGTCTGACGGGCGTGAGCGTGGATCCCGAGGGCGTCGTGTTCGCGCGGTTCACGAACGGTCAGTCGACGTCGCTCGGCAAGCTTGCGCTCGCGAATTTCGTTAATCCCCAGGGCCTGCAGCAGCTCGGCGATACCGCCTGGGGTGAATCATTCCAGTCCGGTGATGCGCTGCTCGGCGAAGCCGGGACCGCGTCGTTTGGCAACATTCAGTCGGGCGCTCTCGAGGCCTCGAACGTCGACCTGACCGCGCAGCTAGTGCAGATGATCACGGCACAGCGGAATTTCCAGGCCAACGCGCAGATGATTTCGACGGCTGACACGATCACGCAGACCGTGATCAACATCCGCTAGTGAACGCAGCGCTGGGACCAGGACACGACCATGGATGAAATGATCTACGTTGCGATGACCGGCGCTAAGCAGGTCGAGTACGCGCAGACGATCAACAGCAACAACCTGGCAAACCTGTCGACGACCGGTTTCCGTGCAGACCTGCACTCCTTCAGCTCGGTGCCCGTCGATGGGCCGGGCGTCGACAGCCGGGTGAATGCCGTCGTCGAATCGTACGGCACGGATTATCGGCAGGGCGGCATCATCAATACGGGCCGCAATCTCGATATCGCGCTTAAGGGCGACGGCTTCATCGCGGTGCAGGCTCCGGACGGGTCCGAAGCCTACACGCGCGCCGGCGATCTGCGCGTCGAGCCTGGTGGTTTGCTGTCGACCGGCGCGGGCCACCTGGTATTGGGCGACGGAGGCCCCGTTGCGATTCCGCCGAGCGTCAGCCTGCTGATCGGCATCGACGGCACGATCTCCGTGCAGCCGCTCGGCGCTGGCCCGGAAACGCTCACAATTGCCGATCGCATCAAGCTCGTGAACCCCGACGTCAGCCAGCTGCAGAAAGGTGCGGACGGGCTGTTCTATCTCGCGGACGGGGCCGTCGCGGAGCCCGATGCAACGGTGAAGATCACCGGCGGCGCGCTCGAGCAAAGCAATGTCAACGTTGCGAAAACGCTGGTCAACATGATCGAGCTTGCGCGCCTCTATGAAATGCAGGTCAACGTCATCAAGACGGCTGAGGAGAATGCTGATACGGCCGCACAGGTCATGAGCACGAGCTAGGCGCCCGTGACGGCAAGGAGACAACGATGAATCAGGCTTTATGGGTTGCGAAGACAGGGTTGGATGCGCAGCAGACGCGCATGGCGGTGGTGTCGCATAATCTCGCCAACGTCAACACGACGGGCTTCAAGCAGGGCAGAGCGGTGTTCGAAGACCTGCTGTATCAAAACGTCCGTCAGTCCGGTGGTTCGAGCTCGCAGGACACGCTGCTGCCCTCGGGCATGAACCTCGGCACCGGCGTGCGCGTCGTTGCGACGGAGAAGCTGTTTACGCAGGGCAGCGTTCTGAATACGGAAAACGCGCTCGACGTCGCGATCAACGGGCGCGGCTTCTTTCAGATCCTGAAGCCCGACGGCGAGCTCGCGTACACGCGCGACGGCGCGCTGCAGCTCAACGATCAGGGCGAGCTCGTCACGTCAAGCGGCTACATCGTTCAGCCGGGAATCTCGATCCCCGACGGCGCCCAGACTATAACGATCGGCTCCGACGGCATCGTGTCCGTGAAGTTTGCGGGTCAGGCAACGCCGTCCCAGATCGGGGTGATCGAGACGGCGGATTTCATCAATCCGGTCGGACTGCAGGCGATCGGTGAGAACCTGTATGTCGAGACCGCATCGAGCGGGCCCGCGCAGTCCGGGACCCCAGGTTTGAACGGACTGGGCACGATCGTACAGGGTGCCCTGGAGGGCTCGAACGTCAACGTCGTCGCCGAACTCGTGAACATGATCGAGACGCAGCGCGCCTACGAAATGAATTCCAAGGCGATTTCGACGAACGACCAGATGATGCAATACATCAATAACAACCTGTGACGGACAGACTGATGTTTGCGAGTAATCAACTACGCGGTTTCCTGACCATGGTCGGCGTCGTAATGCTTCTCGGGGGCTGCAGCGTCGTGCCGTTCCAGGAAGAATCGTACGAGCCGCCGCGCCCCGCCGAGCCCGCGTATCAGCCCCCGACGAACGGTGCGATCTACCGCTCGGGAACGGACGTGCGACTGTTCGAGGATCTCAAGGCGGGCCGCGTCGGCGATATTCTGACGGTGCGGCTCGTCGAGCAGACGAACGCCAGCAAGAACGCGCAGACGTCGACGTCGAAGACCACCGAAACAACGCTGCAGAATCCGACCGTATTCGGGCGCCCGCTGACGAAGGACGGCACGCCGCTGTTCGAGGCGTCGCTGAACGGCGAGCAGGGATTCGACGGCTCCGGTTCGAGCAGCCAGAGCAACAGCCTCGTCGGCGATATCACCGTGACCGTCGTCGACCGGCTGCCGAATGGCAACCTGGTCATTCGCGGCGAAAAGTGGGTCACCCTGAACCAGGGTCGCGAGTTCATTCGCCTGTCCGGGATCATCCGGCCGACGGACATCGAGCCCGACAACTCGCTGCTGTCGACGCGCATTGCGAATGCACAGATTGCCTACAGCAGCAAGGGCGTGCTTGCGGCGGCGAACCGCATGGGCCTCATTTCGCGCTTCTTTCACTCGATCCTGCATCCCTACTGACCCGGTGTAACTGACATGCCACTAATGAGGACAATGCAAAATATGATCCGCACCGCGGGGGCCGTGATGTTGCTGGCGAGCGTCGTTGCCGTGCAGCCGGCCCTGGCGGAGCGGGTCAAGGATCTGGCAAGCGTCGCCGGCGTCCGCAACAACCAGCTCGCCGGCTACGGCCTCGTCGTCGGCCTGAACGGCACCGGTGACCAGACGACCCAGACGCCGTTCACGGTGCAGAGCATTGTCAACATGCTGACGCAGTTCGGGATCACGATCCCGCCTGGGGTCAGTCTGCAGCTCAAGAACGTTGCCGCCGTCACGATTCACGCGGAGCTGCCGCCGTTTGCGAAACCGGGTCAGACGATCGACGTGACCGTCGCGTCGATCGGCAACGCGAAAAGCCTCCGCGGCGGGAGTCTGCTGATGGCGCCGCTGCGCGGTGCCGACGGTAACGTTTACGCGATCGCCCAGGGCAATCTGGTCGTCGGCGGTTTCGGTGCAGCCGGCGACGACGGCTCGAGCGTTACCGTCAACATTCCCAGCGCGGGACGTATACCGAACGGTGCGACGGTCGAGCGCGTTGTATCGAGCGAATTCCTGACCCGGGACGCGGTCGTCCTGAATCTGCACGTGCCGGACTTCACGACGTCGAACCGGCTGGCGAACCAGATCAACGCGACGATGGGTCCGGGTACGGCCGAATCGATCGACGCCGTGTCCGTCAGCGTGCGTGCGCCGCTCGACGCTTCGCAGCGGACCGCGTTCGTGTCGGCGCTAGAGAATCTCGAAATCGAACCGGGCGAGGTATCTGCAAAGGTCATCGTCAACTCGCGCACCGGGACCGTCGTGATCGGCTCGAACGTGCGCGTGCAGCCGGCCGCCGTGGCGCACGGCTCGCTGGTGGTCACGATCAGCGAAAAACCCTTTGCCAGCCAGCCGCTCGCACCATTCAGCGATGCCGGCGAGACGGTCGTAGTGCCCGACTCCGAGGTTGAGATTTCCCGCGAGGAGGCCAGCATGTTCCTGTTCGAGTCCGGGACGAGCCTCGATGAAATCGTGCAGGCCGTAAACCGTGTCGGTGCAGCGCCGGGCGATCTAGTCGCCATTCTCGAAGCCCTGAAGCAGGCCGGCGCGCTGCGTGCGGAACTCGTCGTCATCTGAACAATGACCGCCGCGATCACCGACTTCAGCCAGTTCACGGCGCTTAAGATCGCGGCGGACAACAACGATCCGGCTGCTCTGCGGGAGGTCGCCGGGCAGTTCGAGGCGCTGTTCCTGCAGACCCTGCTGCAGAGCATGCGCGAGAGCTCCTTGGGCGATCCGATCTTCGGGGATAGCGACCAGCACGAGATGTATCAGGGCATGCTGGACCAGCAGCTTGCGCTGGAAATGGCCAGCGGCAAGGGCATCGGCCTCGCCGAAATGCTCGTCCGCCAGCTCGGCGGTGATGCGGACGCGGCGGCGGCGAATACGGTCGGACACTACGTGCCGGGCAGCCGCGTCGTCGGCATGGTCGAGCCGCGGCCGAACTGGATGCCGGCCGCCGTCATTCCAGGCATCAGCACTGCGCTGCCGACGCCGCCCGTGGAACGGCTCGCGCCTTCCGGGAGCGGCTGGGACAGCGCGGGGGCGTTTGCACGCGACGTGTGGCCACATGCGCTGCGCGCAGCGCGGCAACTCAGGGTCGCGCCTGAAGCCATCATTGCCCAGGCCGCACTCGAAACCGGCTGGGGAATGCACGTCATGCCGCGCGCCGATGGGCGGAGTAGCTTCAATCTGTTCGGCATTAAAGCCGGTGCTGCATGGACGGGCGACAGCGTCACGAAGCCGACGCTCGAGTTCGACGACGGAGTGCCGCGGCGGGAGGTTGCGCAATTCAGGGCATACCGGAGCTTGGCGGCGTCGGTCGATGACTATTCCCGCCTGCTGCTCGAGAATCCTCGCTATGCGTCGGTCCGTAATCACGGCGCCGATGTGTCCGCATTTGCAGAAGCGCTTGAGGCCAGCGGCTATGCAACTGACCCGCACTACGCCGAAAAGATTAAGCGCGTGGCGAACAGCGAGACAATGCAGAATGCGCTCGGGGAGCTCAAGTTCGGCGCGAATCGGCCGATAGCATACGGACTGTCCGTGAGGATGAAGTGAGCATCCGGCGCTGACGCCCGGGGAACGCGATGCCGAGTATTCTAAACACGAGCCTGACGGGAATGCTGGCGTTCCAGCGTGCGCTCGAGGTCACGAGCCACAATATCGCGAACGCGAACACGCCGGGCTACTCGCGGCAGGTCGCCGAGTTCTCGACGCGCGTGGGCACCGGCGGCGGCAACACGTACGTCGGCGGTGGCACGCAGATTTCCCAGGTCCGCCGCATCTACGATTCCCTGCTGGGCGAGCAGCTTCAGACCGCGACGACCGCGCAGGCGCGATTCAGTGCGCTGGACGACCTCGCCGGCCGGATCGACTCGCTGCTCGCCGACGCGGATACGGGCCTGAACGACGGCCTGCAGGCGCTGTTCAATGCCGTGCAGGACGTCGCGAACGATCCGGCATCTATTCCCACGCGACAGGCGCTGCTCGGCGAGGCCGACGGCCTCGTCAATCGCTTCAGGACCATCGACGGACGGCTCGGCGAGCTCGAGGGTGAGGTCAATTCGCGGCTGTCGCTCGCCGTCTCCGAGGTCAACCGCATCGCGGGCGCAATTGCGGATCTCAACGACCGGATCGCGCTGACCAGCGGCAGCGATCAGGCCCCGAATGACCTTTTGGACAAGCGCGACAGCCTGGTTCGAGAGCTCGCAGGCTTCGTCTCCGTATCGACCGTGATCCAGGATGACGGCGCCATGAACGTGTTCATGGGGTCCGGGCAGGCGCTGGTCATGAGCGGCCGGTCGCAGCCGCTGGGCGTGCGCGGCGATGAGTTCGATCCGACGCGGCTAAGCATCGTCGTCGAGGGGGCGGGCGGCGCGACGCCGCTGAATGATGCGCTTTCCGGCGGGACGATCGGCGGCCTGCTCGAGTTCCGTAGCCGGATGCTGGATCCGGCCCGGCAGTCTCTCGGACAGACCGCCGCAGCGTTCGCAGAGGCGTTCAATTCGCAACACGCATCGGGAATGGACCTGCGCGGCAATCTGGGCGCCGCGATGTTCGCCGTAGCGGCACCCCGGGTGCTGAATTCGAGCAACAACACCGGCAGCGGCACCGCGATCACCGGTTACGGCAACCTGGCAGCGCTGACGGGAGCGGACTACGTGCTCGGGTTCGACGGTGCCGCGTACACACTCACGCGCACGGATACGAACGACGTCATATCGATGACGGGCAGCGGCACCGCGGCGGATCCGTTTGTCGCCGACGGCATCACGATCGAGGTCGGCGGCGCGCCAGCGGCGGGTGACAAGCTTCTGATTCGCAGCGGGTTTGGCGGGGCCGGCTCGATTGAGAGATTGATCAGCGATCCCCAGGCACTGGCGCTTGCGGCGCCGACGCGCGCAGAGCTATCGATGAGCAACATCGGCAACGCAACGGTCAGCGCAGCCGCCGTCGATGACGCAAACGACCCCGCGCTGCTCACGACGTCGGTCATCGAATTCACGAGCCCCACGACGTACAGCATCAACGGCGCCGGCAGCTTCACGTACACCGACGGCAATGCGATTTTGATTAACGGTTCGTCGATAACGATCAGCGGCACGCCAGCGGTCGGCGACCAATTCACGATAGAGGCGAATTACGGGGCCTCGGCCGACAACAGCAACGGTCTGCTGTTAGCCGGTCTGCAATCAAGGGGTGTCCTGGACGGCGGCTCTATTAGCATCAACGAAAATTACAGCCGGCTCGTCTCGAGCGTGGGCGGCACGACCAGCCAGATCCAGGCCGGTCTCGATGCGCAGGACGTCATTCTCTCGAATGTCGAAGATGCGATGCGCGCGAAATCGGGTGTGAACCTCGACGAAGAAGCGGCACGGCTGTTGCAGTACCAGCAGGCGTACCAGGCCGTCGCGCAGGTGGTTGCCGTCACGCGCACGCTGTTCGATACGCTCATCAACGCGACGGGACGTTAGGCATGCGCATTTCCACGCTGGGCGCTTTCACGAACGGTCTGACGGCCATGCAACGTATCCAGGCGGCGCTGGATCATGCGCAGCGCCAGATATCGACCGGGCGACGAATTTTGACTCCGGCCGACGACCCAATCGCCTCCGCGCGCTCGGTAGAGCTGCGGGAATCGCTCTCGCGGCTCGAGCAATTCAATCGCAACGCGACGATTGCGACGAATCGTCTGGCACAGGAAGAAGCGGCGCTCGCATCGGTCAACAACGTGCTGCAGCGGGTGCGTGAGCTGACGCTGCAGGCGAATAATGCGACGCAAAGTAACGAGACGCGCGGCCTTATCGCTGTCGAAGTTCGCGAGCAGCTTGACTTACTCGTACAGCTCGCGAATCAGAAGGACGGCACCGGGAGTTACCTGTTTGCCGGCAACCTCGGCGACGTCGAGCCGGTAGCGAACATGGGATCGGTGTTCACGTACAACGGCGATCAGGGCAGGCGGCTGATTCAGATCGGTGAAGGTCGCCAGGTCGCGGACGGCGATCCGGGATCCGCCGTGTTCTTCCAGATCCGCAACGGCAACGGCGTGTTCAGCACGACGGCCGCCGTAACGAATACCGGTACCGGGATGCTCGGCACCGGCACTCTCGTCGATCCGACCCAGTACGACCAGGATGTGTACACGGTCCGGTTCATCGACCCGGCCAATTACGACGTGGTCGATTCCGGAGGTGCGACGGTCCTGAGCGGCACCTACCAGTCCGGAGACACAATCGCGTTTCGGGGCATCGAATTCACGCTGACCGGGAAACCCGTCGCCGGTGATGAGTTCATCGCCTCACCGAGCCGCTACCAGGACGTATTTTCTACGCTCGACGCCATTGCCACGGCGATGGAGCAATCGGTGATGGACGACGTCTCGCGTGCCGCGATGAGCAATGACCTCAACACCGGCCTCATCGATATCGACCAGGCCATCGGTAACGTGCTGGATATTCGCACGCAGGTCGGGGCGCGACTGGCCGCGGCGGAAACCCAGGTCGATGCCAACGGAGCGTATGCGCTGATTACTCAGGA
>JBFJOC010000034.1:0-26539 GCA_041617855.1 Woeseiaceae bacterium
AGGTCATGCTCGATTTCTACCACCGGCGTTTCAACGTCCTCCTGTGCACGACGATCGTCGAGAGCGGCATCGATGTCCCGACGGCGAATACAATCATCATCAACCGCGCCGACCGCTTCGGCCTGGCGCAGCTGCATCAGCTGCGGGGTCGCGTCGGCCGCTCGCATCACCGTGCGTATGCCTACCTCGTCGCCCCACCGAAGGCGGCAATGACGCCGGATGCGGTGAAGCGGCTCGAGGCGATCGACTCGCTCGAGGACCTCGGTTCCGGATTCACGCTTGCGACACACGATCTCGAAATTCGCGGCGCCGGAGAACTTCTGGGTGACGTACAGAGCGGTCAGATCCAGGAAATCGGCTTCTCGCTGTACATGGACATGCTCGGACGTGCCGTCGAGTCGCTGCGTGCCGGGCGCGAGCCGGATCTCGACGGGCCGTTCGATGCCGGCGTCGAAATCAACTTCCACGCGGCCGCATTGCTGCCGGAGGACTACGTGCCGGACGTTCACCTGCGCCTGACGCTTTACAAACGCATTGCATCGACGGACAACGCTGACGAGCTTCACGAGCTTGCGATCGAACTTATCGATCGGTTTGGCCTGTTGCCCGATGCCGCGAAGAATCTCCTGCGCATCGCGGAGATTCGGCAGGCGGCCGCGCGTCTCGGCATCGAGAAAATCGATGTCGGCGAGCGTGGCGGCTTCGTCGTATTCGAACCGGACGGCAACATCGACCCCGTTGCGCTGGTCCGGCTGGTGCAAAACGAGGGCCAGACGTACCGCCTGCAAGGCTCGCATCGTTTACAATTCGGAACTGACCTGTCGCACCTGGAGCGTCGCTTTGTGTTTATCGAAGACCTGCTGGACCAATTGTCCATCAAGGCGCCTGCCGCGATGGCGGGCTAGCGGGGCTGCCGATCGCGGCGGAATCTGACATGGGTCGTTACCTGATCATTGCTATGTTGGGTGTCACGGCGTCGATCACCGTGGCCCAGGAGCCGGCGGTCGAAGAGCCGCCGGCGGTTCGAAGCTACACGGTCGAGATGATCGTATTCGAATACGCGGAGGAGGTTTCGACGGGTACCGAGCTGTTCCTCGGTGATCGCCCGGAATCCGACAGCACAGAGCGTGTGCCGGACGACGCGGCGGAGACCGAAACAGCCTTCGAAATCGACGCGACCGAGCCTGAAGCGCGGCCGCCCGCCGAGGCAGCGCCCGAAGTTCGGCAGCTCGACCTGGTTCTCCTGAGTCGTGACGAGCTCACCATGACCGGGACTCTTGACCGCCTGCGACGCCTCGACGCCTATGAGCCCGTCATGCATTTCGGCTGGACGCAGCCCACTTACCCGCCTGCCGAAACGCCCGCGATACAGCTTCGCCGCTTCGGTACCCCGCCGCCGGGACTCGACGGCAGCCTCAAACTTTATCTGAGCCGATTCCTTCACCTCGTCGTCGACCTGGCGCTCGATGCGCGCGACCAGGACGTCGGGGACGATTTGGCCGGCCAGGCCGTGATCGAGTACGGCGACTCGCGCATGCAGGGCGATGTCGTCTATCTGACGACGCGCGGCCCGGTGCGCTACCGCATTCGCGAGGATCGAATATTCAAGAGCGGCGACGTCCGTTATTTCGACCATCCGAAGTTCGGCGTGATCGCAAAGATCACGCGGGTCGAAAGCGAAGGACCAGCGACTGCAGCCGCGACAGGTTCTGCCCGCAGTCCCTGACCTTAATCAGGTTTCGTGCATGCCCGGCGCGCCGGCCACGACGCTCGCGAAAATCTCGCCCGCGTCGACGTCTTCCCGACTCCCGTCGACGCAGCGAACACGACAGGCAATCGTCACGAACCTGCCGATCGACGACCTCGGGTGGTGCAAGCCCAGTTCGCGAACAGCGGATGCAATTTTCGAAGCGAATTCGGTAACGCTCGGCTCGTCCGACGAATGCGCAAGCACGCAGAATGTCGCGCTGTCGGCGCGCGCGACGACGTCGCTCGCGCGGCGCAGAAACTTACGCACCGCCTGGCCGACCCGGCGCAGGCACGTGTCCGCGGCGTGGCGACCGAAGACCTCCACATAAGCATCGAAGTCGTCGATTTCGAAAGCGATCACCGCCAGCGAGCTGCCCTCGCGGCGAGCAACAGCCCAGTCGTGCTCGAGAATCTCGGCGAATGCCTTCGCGTTCAGAAGCCCGGTCACAGGATCGTCACGGGACAGGTCGCGAACTCGTCGCTTCGCCTTCAGGAACGCCCGGTGCATCTCGCTGCCGGCGACGGCGCTGACCGCTGCGCCGCCGCGCCAGTACGCTGCACAGTACCGTGCAGAATCGTCGTCGTGCAGTATCGGCACCAGCGTGAGCAAATACTCGAGACCACCGAGTTCGATCGGGAACGATGTTTCCTGACCGGACCGAAGGGCCTCGGACACGTCGAGCGCGAGATCACGACCGATGAGCGCTTCAATGATGTCCGTGAACGGCGTCCCGATCGCGCTGTCTCCTGCAAGCTTTTCGAACGCGGGGTTCTCGAGCAACACGGGCCAGTCCGGCTGTGTCGTACTGATCAGCCCGATCGGCTCGGCAGCGCCGTCGATCACCGCCTGCAGGATGTCTCGATCCACGGAATCCATTCAGGACGTCCGTTCGACGATGGCAGCGAAGAAACGCTCGAGAGTGCGCACGGCCAGTTCGCGTGCCGTGCGAATATTCGCAGCAACGTCTTCGTGAATGGGCGCCTCGCCTCGGCCCGCTGCACGATTGACAGCCAGCGCCAGGCACGCGTAATCGAGACCGAGTTCCCGCGCGATCGCCGCCTCGGGCATCGCCGTCATGCCGACGAAATCCGCACCCTCTGCTTCAACGCGGTTTATTTCCGCAGCGGTTTCGAGGCGCGGCCCCTGCGTTACTGCGTAGACGCCGCCGTCGAGGCAGTCGACGCCGGCGTTCCGGGCCGCATCGAGCAGCGCGACCCGCAGCGACGGCGTGAATGGTTCGGTGAATTCGATGTGCGCCAGAGCCGCGGCGTCGGAATCGAAAATTGTGTGCGCCCGACCCCAGGTATAGTCGATGATCTGGTTCGGCACGGCGATCTGGCCCGGCTCGCAGAGCGCCGTTACGAGGCCGACCGTGTTCACCGCCACGATTGCGGCGGTGCCAAGATCCGCCAGCGCCTGAACATTCGCGCGATAGTTGACGACATGCGGCGCGAGCGAATGGCGAGGACCATGCCGCAAGATAGTCAGCACGTGCCGATCCGCGAAGCTGTGCCGGTACACCGGCGACGACGGCTGGCCAAATCGCGTGTCAACATCGTCGACCTGGATCTCGGTATCGGCACAGTCGAATCCGCTGCCGAGAATCAGC
Source organism: Woeseiaceae bacterium (assembly GCA_041617855.1). Taxonomy (GTDB): domain Bacteria; phylum Pseudomonadota; class Gammaproteobacteria; order Steroidobacterales; family Woeseiaceae; genus UBA1847. The sequence goes on from JBFJOC010000034.1 coordinate 3,360, forward strand.
CCGACCGCTCCGCTCAAGGTTCCGCCCCGACGCTCACGCGTCGAGCTCCAGCGGCGGACGTTCGCTCCAGCGGGACAGGTCGCGATTTGCCGCCTGCCATGCGTCGCTTTCCAGCAGCGTCTCGCGGAGGACGCGGCCGGTTCCGTGGAGACGGGCAAGCCGCACGAGCGACAGCGGATCGCTGTAGTCGTTCAGCGCCCGCACCGTAGCGCGCGCTGCGTCTCGATCGTTACAGATCAAGACCATGTCGCAGCCCGCCTCGAGCGCGACTCCTGCGCGCCCAGGCATGGAGCCGAAGCCTTCTGTCGCCCGCATCGACAGATCGTCGCAAAAGACCGCGCCGTCGAAGCCCAGCCGCGCGCGCAGCTCCCGTTCGATCCAAACGTCGGAAAATCCGGCGGGTCGATCATCGATTTCCGGATACACGACATGCGACAGCATGATCCCGGCGACGATTCCGTTGGCGATCAGGCGCTCGTACGGGCGCATATCGTCGAGCAAGTCGCCGTATTCGCGGCGATCGACGGGCAGCTTAAAATGCGAATCCGCGGCCACGGCGCCGTGACCCGGGAAATGTTTCGCGACGGCGGCCATGCCAGCACTTCTAAGCCCTCGCGAGAATGCAGAAGCGAGGTCGGCAACGACGTCCGGATTGCCATGGAACGCGCGATCACCGACGACCTCGCTGACGCCCCAGTCGATATCGACGCAGGGCGCAAAACAGATATCGACACCAACAGAGCGAAGTTCGGACCCAATCAACCAGCCCGCCTGGCGGGCGAGCGCGAGCGCCGAGTCCGCGTCCCGATCGTACTCGTGGCCAATCTGTCGCATCGGCGGTATCGGGCTGAAGCCGTCCCGAAAGCGCTGCACGCGGCCACCTTCGTGGTCGACTGCGACGAGCAGCGGCGGACTGCGCAGTCCGCGAATATCGGCAACCAGGTCGGCAATCTGATCTGGCGCGGCGTAATTGCGGGCAAACAGGATGACGCCACCCACGGCGGATTCGCGCAGCAGATCGCGATCGGCGGGGCTGAGTGCGATGCCGTCGATGTCGAGCATGACGGGTCCGAGTGCCATGTGGTCCTGCCTACGCTGATTGATTCGCTATCGTCACGCGCGCAAGACGTCTGTTCAAGCGACTGCGCCGCCAAATCAGAATTGGCCGAGAAAAAACCAATATCCTTTTGTTTTTTTTAATTTTTCAAGAAAAGTGCTAGCGCTTCGACATGACCGGTTTGGGGAAACATGTCCAGAATTCCCGCAGCGTCCAGCCGGTAGCCCTGGTCATGGACCAGGGTGCCGGCATCCCGGGCCAGCGTGCCCGGGTTACAGGACACGTACACGATACGCGCCGGATCGAGCTGTCGGATGTGCGCGACGACGGCGGCGGCACCGCTGCGAGCCGGGTCGAGCAGCACGCGATCCCAACCGTCGCCGAGCCAGGCTACGCTGCTGTCGATACGATCCAGGTCGGCCGTGGCAAAGATCGCGTTGTCGATGCCGTTCAGCGCTGCGTTTTGCGTAGCCGCTGCAACCAGCCGCGGATCACCGTCGACGCCCAGCACCTGCCCCGCATGCCGGGCCAACGGCAGGGAAAAATTCCCGAGGCCACAGAAGAGGTCGAGCACGCGATCGTCACCGTGGAGGTCCAGTAACTCGACGGCGCGGCGCACCATGCGACGATTCACCTCGGCATTGACCTGCACGAATTGGAGCGGCTCGAACGCGAGGCTGACGTCGAAGTCCGGCAGCGCATACATCAGCGGACTGGCATCGGCACCGTCGTCGAGTATCTCCAGCGAGTCCGGTCCGCCGGTCTGCAAATAGGCACGCAGCCCGTGAGCCCCAGCGAAACGGCGTATTTGCGCCCGATCCTCGTCGCTAGGAGCATCGAGGACCCGAAACACCAGTGCTGTCACGTTGTCCGCGACCGCGACTTCGATTTGCGGAAGCCGCGCGCGAACAGTCAGCCCGCCGATCAGTTCGGAGAGCGGATCGATCAGCGTCGCCACCGGTCGGGCGAGCACTTCACAGCGGTGCATGTCGGTCACGTACGGCGCGTGGCGCTCGCGAAAGCCGACGAGGACGCGGCCTTTGCCGGGCACGTCCTTGACGGCCAGGCGGGCCCGGCGGCGATAGTGCCATGCCGGCCCGGTGATCGGCGCTAGCCAGCGCGACGGCGTTACGCGGCCGATGCGCTCGAGACTGTCGGCAATGGCGCGCCCCTTGATTTTGAGCTGCTCGTCGGTGCTCACGTGCTGCAGCATGCAACCGCCGCAGTGGCCGAATACGGCGCAACGTGCAGCGACTCGATCAGGCGACGGCGTCAGCACTTCGATGAGTTCCGCCTCGTCGAAATTCCGCCGCGTCTTGCGGCGCCTGAAGCGCACGGTTTCGCCACGGAGAGCGCCCGCTACGAAAACCTCTTTGCCACCGCCCGCGACCACGCCGCGGCCGTCGTGCATGACGTCTCCAATACGGCCCGTTTCGGGCTCACGCCGTTGCCGCATCCGCCCAGGCTGCCAGGAATTCATCGGTGTGCGATTTTTGCATGCCCTCGAGAGTCCTGCGCACAAGAGCGAACTCGCGCTCCAGTCCTGCCTCGTCCAAATTGCCGCGCATCAGCTCGAAGCGCAGGAACACGAGCCAGGTGTTCAGGACATCCGTCTCACAGTAATTGCGAATCTCTTCGAGCGCGCCGGCGAGATACCGATCCCACACCTTGTCGCCGCTCATTCCCAGCTTGCCGGGAAACCCGAGCAGCACGGCGACTTCATCCAACTTGGCCCGGCCACGCACCTGGAAGCCGGCAAGGACGTCCATCAGGTCAATATGCCGCCAGTGATAGCGGCTCAGGTAGTTTTTGTATCGGAACTCGCGGTCGGCATCGCCCAGCTCCCAGTAGCGCGGCGCCCGAACGCCATGTTTCAACGCGCGGTAATGCAGGACCGGCAGATCGAAACCGCCTCCATTCCAAGACACGAGATCGGGGGTGTAGCGCTCGATGCCATCGAAAAATCGCTGTACGAGCTCCGCCTCGTCTGCCGATTCGTCGCCCAGGCTCCAGACTTTGAACGATTCGCCCGTGCGCAAAGCGACGGAAATAGCGACTATGCGGTGCATGTGCAGCGGGAGAAAATCGGTGCCCTGCGCCTGCAGCTGCTTGAACGTCATCGCGGTGGCGACGTCCTGATCCGACAGGTCGTCCAGTCGCCAAAGCCGCCGCCCGAATTCAACGTCGGGTACGGTCTCGATATCGAAGGAGAAACAGCGCATGGCGATTGTCCGCGGCTCGCCCCGTCAGGCGGTTTCGACGACTGCAAACGCCAGGACGAGCCCCGCGTCGTCGGTCAGGCTTACGTGTCCCGAGCCAATACCGAGAGTGTCGCAGACGGCCCGGCCCCGCGGCGACCAGATCACGAGGGGGCGGCCCCACTCGCTGTTTACGATGCCCACATCACGCAGCCAGACGCCGTGGCGAAATCCGGTCCCCATGGCCTTTACCGTCGCCTCTTTGCCCGCGAAACGCATCGCTAAGAACCGAACCGGCCACTTGCTTTTTCGAAACAGCTCCAGCTCCTCATCCATGAGCAGCCGGTTCACGAAGTGTTCGCCGAAGCGGTCGTACGTAGCCTGCACGCGCGCGATCTCCACGAGATCGGTGCCGACACCGAAGATCATGCGATCAACACTGCCGACGCGCCTCTAGCATGAGCCGTTTCATTTCTCGAACCGCTGTCGGTAGACCGTCGAAGACGGCGCGGGCAACGATAGCGTGACCGATGTTCAGCTCGACGATTTCGGGAATCGCTGCGATACGGCCGACGTTGTCGTAATTCAAGCCGTGGCCTGCGTGAATCGTCAGGCCGAGGCGCACCCCGTATTCGGCCGCCGCTTGAAGTCGCCCGAATTCTGTTTCGAGCTCAGCCGCGTTCTCCGCATTAGCGTAGCACCCGGTGTGCAGCTCGACGACCGGTGCACCCGCAGCGCGGGCCGCGTCAAGCTGCTGCTCGTCGGGGTCGATGAACAGGGAAACCCGGACGCCGGTTTTCGCCAGCCGTCTGCAGGCAGCGCTGACGGTATCGACCTGGCGCGCCACGTCGAGCCCCCCCTCGGTTGTCAGCTCCTCACGCTTTTCGGGCACCAGGCAGCAGTCACTTGGCTGAATGCGCGCTGCGATGCCGAGCATCTCTTCGGTGACGGCCATTTCGAGATTCATGTGCGTGCGCATCACCGCCTTGATGGCGTCGAGATCGTCGTCCTGAATGTGGCGACGATCCTCGCGCAGATGAACGGTTATGCTGTCGGCGCCAGCGCCCTCCGCGAGCACCGCCGCGTCTGCTGGGCGTGGGTACGAGGTACCGCGAACCTGTCGCAGCGTCGCAACGTGATCGATGTTTACGCCCAGGTGCAGTGCTCGCGGCTCGCTCATTCGCCAGGCCCCTCGGAACCTCGGTCGATTCTAGCGCGATGGAGATCCATCAGCACCTTGCGAGTCTTAAGTTCCCGACCACCCAGGTGGAACGCAATCACTCGCTGCATCAGCCGGCCGGCCGTGCGCAGCACGTCGGGCTCGGTGAATCGTCCCGACCCGATTGCCTTGAGATCGGCGCCGCTGAAAACCATTTCGCCTTCCCGGCGCTGAACCGCGACCGGCCCCTGCTCGAAACGGTACTCGTAATAGCGCTCGCCATCGAGCGGCGCCTCGGAGGCCGCGTCATGGTCGAAATTCAACGCGTAGCCGAGCAGTCGCAGCAGAGCTATCTCGAACTGGCGCAATACCGGGGCAGTCGAGTGCGGCCCGTTCAACGCAGGGATCGTCTCTGCATAGAGAGCGAAGATGTCCGGCTGAGGATCGTGCCGGTGCAGGAAATTCAACAGCAGTTCGTTGGCATAAAAACCCGCCAGCAGTGCATCACCATCCAGACGCGTGGGCGCCCCGTTGACCTCGGCACCGGTGAGCGTCCCGAGGTCTGTGCGCTGCACCCACGAAACGGCAAGCGGCATGAAAGGCCGCAATACGCCACGAATTTTCGACCGTGCGCCGCGACTGCCGCGGGCCACGAGCGCGAGCCGGCCGTAGTCTCGGCTGAACAGCTCCAGCAGCTGGCTGGAATCACGGAACGGCCGATGATGCAGCACGTATGCCGGCGCCTGTTGAACCCGTCGCACGATCGACATCAGCCGGTTTCCATCACGGCGTCTCGTAGCCCAGGCGCAGCAGATCGGCCTCGCTGTCGGCCCAGTTTTCCTTGACCTTGACCCACAGCTCGACGTGCACCGGCTGACCGAATTGCTTTATGAGGTCGAGCCGCGCGAGTCGCCCGGCTTTTTTCAGCATGCGACCGCCCTTGCCCACGACGATACCCTTGTGGCTCTCGCGCGCGATCCAGATGATTGCATTAATTGCAATACGCTCGCAGTCTCGCTCGAAGTTCTCGATCTGGACGGTCAGACCATAAGGTAGCTCCTCCCGCAGCAGAATCGTGAGCTTTTCCCGAATTATCTCAGCCGCCCGAAACTCCTCGCTGCGATCAGTCTTGACGTCTGTCGGAAAGAGCGGCGGGGATTCGGGCAAGCAGGATTCGATTGCGTGGACGAGCGAATCGAGGTTGTCACCCTGCGTTGCCGATGCCGGAATAACGTGCTCAAAGTCATAGCGATCACGAAGCGTAGCGATGGCTTCGAGGAGACGTTCCTTCGGCCGAATCCTGTCGACTTTGTTAAGCAGCGCGATTACGGGTCCATCATATCGACCAAGCTGACGAAGCACGTCATCATCCTCCGGCGTCCAGCGGCCGGCCTCCATGACGAATACGACGACGTCCGCATCCGCGAGCGCCGCAGCCGCCGTTCTGTTCATCATGCGATTCATCGCCCGTGTGGCACCGCGATGCATGCCTGGCGTATCGACAAAAATAATTTGGCTTCGCCGGCGCGTCGAAATAGCCAGTATCCGATGCCGCGTCGTCTGCGGTTTTGGCGTGACGATGCTTATTTTGCTGCCGACTAGCGCGTTGATCAGCGTCGACTTGCCTACATTCGGGCGCCCGACGACGGCAGCAAAGCCGGCACGAAAGTCGGCCGTCGTTTTCATCTCTTGTTGGTAGTCAGCGCCTGCAACATCAGGGCTGCCGCCGCCTGCTCTGCCGTGCGCCGCGACGTCCCGGTTCCCTTCGTTGCTGGAACGTCACATTCGACCGCGCAGCTGACCTCGAAGGTTTGCCGATGTGCTTTGCCGGTCACGTCCAGCAATTCGTAGTCGGGCAGGCCCAGCTGACGAGCCTGCAGCCACTCCTGTAAGCGGGTTTTGGGATCGCGCAATTCATTCACATCCGGAAACTCCAGCAGCCGCTTGCCGAAAGCGCGCTGGATGACTTCGCAAGCCGCATCGAAGCCGGAGTCCAGATACACCGCACCGAATATCGCTTCGAAGGCATCCGCAAGAATCGACTTGCGTCGGTGGCCGCCGGAACGCCGCTCGCCGCTCCCTAGGATCAGATGTTCGCCGAGGCCGAGTTCGGTCGCGAGACCGGCCAGCGATGAGTCGTTGACGAGAGAAGCGCGCAGCCGGCTGAGATCGCCCTCCGATGCCTCGGGATGGAGCCGGTACACCGCCTCGGAGACCACGAGGTCGAGCACTGCATCGCCGAGGAACTCGAGCCGCTCGTTGTTGAATCCGTCAGAGCTGCGATGCGTCAGAGCCTGCTGTAATAACTCCGGCTCGGCAAACCGATAGTCGAGGATATCCTGTAACCAGGCCTCCGCCTTTGCCAACACGCTCGAGAGGCCTCTATTGCGCCCGCATTATCGATGAGCGCCTGTGGCAATCAGCGACGAACGAGGGCCCTCTTGTCGAAATGCACCGTGAACGAAACATTGCCGATGAACGGCGTCGTGTGATCATAAACTGCTGCTACTTCGAAGCCGTTATCAACCTGCTTGATGGTGACATCCCGGGCGTTGATGACGCCGACGCTTTCAACGTCGAAGCGGCGTGCGATCGAGCTTCGAATCGCCGCGCGGCTCGGTTTCATCCCGTCGAACTCGTTGCGCACGCCGTCGACAACGCCGACGATTTTGAAATAGTTGAGGTAGACCGGAGTAAGTCGAATGGCGGCGAACGCGAACAGCCCGACGAAGACCGCAAGCACGATGAATCCGATCGCCGTCATGCCGGCCTGGCGCGACGGGCCCGGCGTGCCGCCGGGCCGCGATCGGCGAATTCTTTGCATCGCCTTGGAAGAATTTGTGTCCATCACTACAACTCTATGACTTTTACGCGATTTTTTGCCCTTTGGGGAGATCCGGCCAGTCTCCGCTATTGTACTGATCAATTCAGTGACTGACACCACATTATTCGATCTTGCTGCCAATACGCTCCCAGCGCGGCCAGTTCAAACCGTCGATGTGCATCCAAATCCGCACCGCCTCGCCGACGAGATGCGATTCCGGGATCGCCCCGATGAATCGGCTGTCGCGGCTATTGTCACGGTTGTCGCCCATTACGAAATAATGGCCTTCCGGAACGGTGTAGACACCGTCCCGAATTGAATACGCCAGATTCGTAATCAGAATTTCATGCTTACGATCTCCCAGCGTCTCAACGAAGAGTGGCTCCATTCGGGTCGCCTCGGCCGCCCGTTCGAGCGGTACGGGCTCGCCATCGATATAGAGCCGGTGCCGCTCATAACGCAGTTCATCGCCCGGTAACCCGACGACGCGCTTGATGTAATTCACGCCGGAATCGGATGGCAATCTAAAAACCACAACATCGCCGCGTTCCGGGGCTCCGGTCTCGATAATCTTGGTTTCTGTGACCGGCAGGCGTAAGCCGTACGCGTATTTCTTGACAAAAATGAAGTCGCCTTGCAGCAGCGTCGGCATCATCGACCCGGACGGAATCCGAAATGGCTCGAATATGAACGAGCGAATCACCAGAACGATCAAGAGGACCGGGAAAAATGACCGGCTGTACTCCACCAGGGTCCGCAGGCTTGCCGACGACGGCGCCGCCCGATCGGCTGCGCGTTTTTGCCAGACAAACTTGTCGAGCGCAACGACGATCCCCGTAAAGGCCGTCAACACCGTCAGTATCAATGCGAGGTTCATGGACACAAGAGCTTGCTCACTTTTCGACTCGCAAGACGGCCAGAAAAGCCTCCTGCGGAATTTCCACGGATCCAACCTGTTTCATTCGCCGTTTGCCCGCCTTCTGCTTTTCCAATAGCTTGCGTTTTCGCGTCACATCGCCACCATAACACTTTGCCGTGACGTTCTTCCGCAACGCTTTGACCGTGCTCCGCGCAACAATCTGGTTGCCGATTGCCGCCTGAATCGCGACGTCGAACATCTGGCGGGGAATGAGTTCGCGCATCTTATCGACGAGCTCCCGCCCCCGAGCCTGAGCATTCTCCCGGTGCACAATGACCGACAGCGCGTCGACGCGCTCCTTGTTGATGAGGACGTCGAGACGCACGAGCTGCGCGGGCTCGAAGCGTTCGAAATGATAGTCGAACGATGCAAAACCGCGGCTGACGGACTTCAACCGATCGAAGAAATCCAGTACCACTTCAGCCAACGGCATCTCGTATTCGAGCGCTACCTGCTTTCCGGCATAGCGCATCTGCCGCTGCACACCGCGCTTGTCGACACATAGCTTGATGACCGCGCCGACATATTGCTCCGGGACCAGAATATTCGCGACGATAATCGGTTCGCGGAGTTCCGCAATCTCATTCTGGGGGGGCAACTTGGCCGGATTATCGACATAGGTCGTGTCCCCGCCGTGGCTGACGACTTCGAAAACGACGGTCGGCGCCGTCGTGATGAGCTCGAGACCGTATTCCCGCTCCAGGCGTTCCTGCACAATTTCCATGTGCAGCATGCCGAGGAATCCACAGCGAAAACCGAACCCCAGCGCCGCTGAGGTTTCAGGCTCGAAGTGCAGGGCCGCATCGTTTAGGCGCAGTTTCTGCAGAGCCTCCCGAAAGCTCCCGTAATCGTCGGAACGGATCGGGAACAGCCCGGCAAAGACGCGCGGCTGCACCTGTTTGAAACCCGGAAGCGGGGCGCTGCAGGGCCTCTGCGCCAGCGTCAGCGTGTCGCCGACCGGGGCACCGAAAATGTCCTTGATGCCGGCGATAACATACCCGACTTCGCCGGTGACGAGTTCGTCACGATCCTGCATTTTTGGGGTGAATGCACCAACGCGATCGGCCAGGTACGACGCCCCCGTGGACATCACGGTAATCTTCGCTCCTTTGCGCAGACAACCATTGACGACCCGCACGAGCGAGACGACGCCCACATAATTATCGAACCATGAGTCGATGACCAACGCCTGCAGCGGTAGCTCAGAGTTGCCGGCAGGTGGCGGAATTCTGGCAACGATGGCTTCAAGCAGTTCGGGGACGCCTTCGCCGGTCTTAGCGCTGACCCGCACTGAGTCCTGCGCGTCAATGCCGATAATGTCTTCGATTTCGGCCACGACCCGATCCGGCTCCGCGGCCGGCAGGTCAATCTTGTTCAAGACCGGCAAAACTTCGAGACCCTGATCGATCGCGGTCGTGCAGTTCGCAACGCTTTGCGCCTCGACGCCCTGTGCCGCATCGACGACCAGGAGTGCGCCTTCGCAGGCGGCAAGCGACCGCGAAACCTCATAAGAAAAGTCCACATGACCGGGAGTATCGATGAAGTTGAGCTGATATTCCTCGCCATTCGCCGCCCGGTAATCGAGCGACACGGACTGCGCCTTGATCGTAATTCCGCGCTCGCGCTCGAGATCCATGGAATCGAGGACCTGTTCCGCCATTTCCCGATCGCTAAGCCCGCCGCAAATCTGAATGAATCGGTCGGCGAGCGTCGACTTGCCGTGATCGATATGCGCGATTATCGAGAAGTTTCGAATTCGATTCATTGGGCGGAATAGGACTGTCGGCCGGTCGGCCGCGCCGAAGTATACCTATTTTGCCGCGTGGGTCCCGGACATTCGTTCCCGCGCGCCAGGTGCGCTCCCGATCTGCTTGACGAGTGCTGCAACGGCCGCGGTATCGAGGTGGCCCTCGCATATCGTCTGCCCGGCGTATTCAAGCACGGGTACGCGCGTGCCGTATTGCACACGCCAGTCCGCCCGATCGTCGATGTCGCACACCCTGACGGACAGGTGCCGCTCGACGAGCGGCAGCAGTTCCTCGATCAGCTGCTCGCAGAGGTGGCATCCCCGGCGACTGTAAACCCTGAGCTCCGTCATTCACGCACGCGCCGACGCCGCCTCGAGGCGGCGTTCGATGATCGGGACGAAGTGCCTCAGACAGTCGTCCCGGAGAAGGCGTCGCCTGGCGAGCACCCCGCCGGCGACGAGTCCGGCTAACGCGGCCAGCGCGGCAAGCACCTCCGTCACGTCTACGATTGCAGCTGCTGCGGCGGTAACGAGCGCGCCGACGAGGGGCAAGCCGTAGGCAAGCCACGCAGCAGTTAAGAGGCGCTCGGGCGCGAGTACGAGCTCGACGGTGTCGCCTTTGACAACGACCACACCATCCGCGATCTCGGCCTCGACCTTGCGCTGTTCGGCTGCACCACCAAAAACTCCCGCCCCGCAGCCTCGTCCGGCCGCGCAGCGCGGACATGCGGCCGAATCGACGGCAACGACGGCCCGGGGCTTCCCGCCGGCAGCAATGACCCCGATGACCGTGCCGCGGGGATTGTCGATTGTGGGGCTCCGCAGCGCTTGCATTGCAGTCTACTCGGGTATTGATCGAGCTGCGCTAGCGCGGGCGCATAGAGCTCGCGATCTGCTCAAGCGTAATGACCGGAACTTCCCCGATCGCAGTCACGTAATGGTCGGCGATTTCCAGGCTGATCGAGTTGGAGGCACCCAGCCGCGATCTTCGCGTCATTTTCGCACCCGTCTTCGGAGCGATGAAGACGGAGACATTGGCGAGACCATCGCTGTAGAGGATGTGCGTGATGCCGTGATCGCTACGTCCCGGATGGTCCTCCCGATGCGTCGCAACGGCGCGAAATCCCGGCGGTAGACTGTCGTTTTCCCAGTCGGGGACGTCGACGGGCCGCACCGTGCTCCGCGCCTCGTTAATCCAGCGAAAACTTTCCGTGCTGTAAGACGGCAGCAGGGAGCTAGGCGAGATTTCGCCGTCGAGCTCGATGTCGACAAAGCGAACCTTTTCGATAGCCTTGCCATCGACACCGAACAATTCCGTCTGTAGCGGAAATCCCGTCTCGACGTCGAGCCACAGACGATGGCCGAAGCGATACTGATCATGAGGACGAATTGCGAGCAGCACGGTCTTTCGCCCGGACACGCGCTCGTGGCGAACGATATCGACATCGTATTCGGTGCCGAATCGAATGTCGCTCGACGGCAGCGTCGAAAAAAAAGTGCTCCGGTCGTTCCATTCTTCGACGATCACGGACTTGCTGTCCGGCAGGATACAATGGGCTTCATTGCCGATGCGTATGATCTCCATGCCGTTGCCGTCCTGAATCACGACCTTCTCGTGGACCACGCCGTCGGTCACCTTGTGCACGACCTTCAGCGCCTCGGTTTTCCCGTTCTGCACGCGAATTACCGTGCCCTCATAATTCGTGGACTGCACCGCGCTGGCCATGCGATTGAGCCAATCGTGCGGTCCGTACTCGTCCGCCTGTACGGCGCAGGAAAACAGAGAGGGCGCAAGCAGCGTCAGGAAAATCGACGTGTTCCGCGTCGCAGCAATCACGGCATTGCTGACGCGTCGTTCGAGTCCGTCTCATCGGTCGATGTCTCTTCCTCGACGTTGGTATCGACGGTGCCCGTTAATTCGCCTTGACGAAGCTGCAGATTGACAAGGCGCGCATTGATGCTGTTCGCACCGAACGCCGAGGACGACAAGCCGTGGTTGACGTAATATTGGCGCAGCAAATCGTCCGGCTGAGCCGGCACGGTATAGGACGTATCGGATGACGCGTCGGCAAAAGGCGCGGCCGGAGCTCCGCGATCGAGATCGTCGAGGCTGACGGTCTGGCGCAGGCCGAGCAACGCGGCGATAGCAACCGTCGCGGCAATCGCGCCGCCGGCAACGGGTCGCCAATACCGTCGCCGCCCAGGTCTGTGCCGGTCCCGGCTTTCCGCCTCCTGCCTGTCGTCGAGCGCTGCGGAGATCCGGGCCCGCAGCCGCTCCTGGCCGGCGACGCTGCGCTCGCCGCGGAGCAGTCGCCCCATCGCCATGAACGATGCAGCCTGTTGCCGCAATTCACGATCCTGGCACAGTCTGCGCAGCAGCAACTCGGCTTCGTTTTGTGGCAGCTCGCCGTCGATGAAGGCCGAGATCTGCATTCTTATCGTATCGTTCATTGCTCCCCGCTCATTCACCGAATCAGGGTTCCGACTTTCTTGCCGATCGCGTCGCGCGCCCTGAAAATCCTCGATCGCACCGTACCGACCGGGCAATCCATGGTCTGGGCAATCTCTTCATAGCTCATGCCGTCGAGCTCACGCAAGATGATCGCAGTCCTCAGATCGTCAGGAAGAGCCGCGATGGCACGCTCGAGGGTTTCTTTCAATTCCTGGCTCAAGGTCACGCCTTCGGGCGTGTCCGTTTCCTTGAGTTTCGCATGGAGGTTGTACTGTTCCGGATCCTGCAGGTCCAGCTCTATGTTCGTCGGTCGACGTCGCTGCGCAGCCAGGTAGTTCTTCGCAGTATTCACGGCTATCCGATACAGCCAGGTGTAAAAAGCGCTATCACCGCGGAACCGTGGCAAAGCCCGATAGGCCTTGATAAATGCCTCCTGGGCAATATCCAAAGCCTGTTCCGGGTCGCGCACATACCGCATCACCAGGTTGACGATCTTGTGCTCGTACTTGAGTACGAGCACATCGAATGCGCCCTTGTCGCCTTTCTGGACGCGCTTTACCAGTTCCTTGTCAGTCGAATTATTCGACATCAGCCGCGCGCCCCGTCCGCTTGCGGAGCGCGTCGGTCGACTCCCCGATAGACCGGGTGCGTTCCCGAAAGTTCTGCGGGTTCGTGATTGTGCATCTGTTCTGTGACCGGTATCCCGAAATGCGTTGTGCGAACGTCCGTAGCGAGCGCCGCCCTCACAGCTTATAACCAGATGGCATACCAGATTCGTCAGGAAAACGCATTACAATTCAGCAAATTGTGCGCAATGACGGGAGCCTTCGGGCCGTTCGAGGGGACGGCGACCCCGTATCAGACCGGCGCCGCATGGTAGCAGCTTTCACGGCGTCACTCCCGCATGACGCCAGATGACCTTGAGGCGCCGCCAGTCGCGGCTCGTGCGGGCAGCGCCCCGAAACGGCTCCGTGACGATGCGGCCGTCGGCGGTAAGGCAGCGCAGCCAGGCGATGCGATCCAGCACGATGCTCCCCGGCATCAGGGTCGCGGGCACCTGCGTGCCGTCCGGTTCAGAGAGCCGGATCGAACCCGTTGCATCGATACAGAGCGCGCGCAGCCGCGCAAAACTCGACGCCAGTTGCAGTAACTCGCGACCACAGAGCCAGCACCAACCGATCAGGAGCGCGCCGCGCGCCGGCGGTGCCGCCGGTAATCGGAGTGCTATTAAGGTACCCGCCAGCGCAAGGCACGCTGCCGATGCCAACACGATCAGTCGCAGGCAGCGTTCAGGCCGAAGCTTGCTCGAGTACGCATGTAACGACATGGGCTAGAGCCTCCTCCGCGGGAAGATCCCGTTTCAGAAGGTAGCTCGCAAGCTCGGGATCAGATAGTCCCAATAATCTTCGAAACGCCGTTGTTTCCGCGACATCGGCGGACCGATACCGCCGCTCGAGATACCCGAGGAGCAGCTCGTCGAGCTCCCGCATACCGCGCCGGCACTGCCAGCGCAGCCGAGCATAATCCGAGTCGGCGCGGTTACTGATTCGTCGTCCCCTATGTCATCCGCCTACGGCGGGGTTGTCGTCTCTGATATTTGCGTCGCCTGTCCGCCCCGGCAGTTGGCTGCGTAAAGTCGACCCGCAAGGGCGCTGCTGCAATGGGCGCCAAAGATGCCCGTCAATAGACGGAAATCGCCCGCCTGCCGGCCCGAACGCAGCCAGAACCGATTCGACGCGAGCCGTTCCAAGCCGGTCGCTAGTGGCGCCGTTCCGCCAGCATTTTTTTTATCTCCGCGATAGCCTTGGCCGGGTTCAGATTCTTTGGACAGGCCTGCGTGCAGTTCATGATCGTGTGGCAGCGATACAATCGGAACGGATCTTCCAAATCGTCCAGGCGCTCACCCGTTGCTTCGTCCCGGCTATCGGCCAGCCAGCGATACGCGGCGAGCAGCGCGGCGGGTCCGAGATAGCGGTCACTGTTCCACCAGTAACTCGGACAGCTAGTCGAACAGCAGGCGCAGAGTATGCAGGCAGCAGGCTCATCGATTCGCTCCTGATCTTCCTTGCTCTGCAATCGCTCCCGGTCCGGCGGAGGCGGTGTGCGCGTCTGTAACCAGGGCTTGATCGATGCATACTGAGCGTAAAAATTCGTCAGGTCCGGAACGAGGTCCTTTACGATCGGCATGTGCGGCAACGGGTAGATCGTAACGTCTCCGCGGAACGCATCGATGTCCATTGTGCACGCGAGCGTGTTACCGCCATTAATATTCATCGCGCAGGATCCACAAATCCCTTCACGACAGGACCGTCGGAACGTCAGCGTCGGATCGATTTCGTTCTTGATCTTGATCAACGCGTCGAGAACCATGGGGCCGCAGCGGTCGAGATCGACTTCATAGGTGTCGATGCGCGGGTTCTCGCCGCTATCCGGATCGTAACGATACACAGCAAAAACGCGTGTATTGCCGCCGCCTTTGGCTGCCGGAAAATGACGGCCCTTCCTGATTCGCGAGTTCGGTGGTAATCGAAATTCAGCCACGTTTATCCGTCAAGAATATAATCGTCCCGCCAATGCCAGAAAAAATCCCGACCGCCCGCAACGCTCTAATATACACGCGCCTTTGGCGGTATCGCCGCAACTTCATCGGTCAGCGGCTTCGTGTGGACGGGTCGATAATCGAAATCGACCTCGCCTCGCGAATTCACCCAGCAGAGCGTGTGCTTCATCCAATTCTCGTCGTCGCGCTCCGGATAATCCTCCCGTGCGTGGGCACCACGACTTTCCCGCCTGTGGGCGGCTGACGCAAGCGTGGCCACGGCATTCTGCAAAAGATTTTCGAGCTCCAAAGTCTCGATGAGATCGGTGTTCCAGATCATCGATCGGTCGGCGACACTCACGTCGGCAAAACTCTGGTAGGTCTTGGCCAGCGCCGCAACGCCTTCCTCCAATACTTCACCGGTCCGAAACACGGCGGCATGATTCTGCATTATTTTCTGCATCTCGAGCCGAATTTCCGCCGTCGGCCGGCTACCCGCGGCATTTCGCAATCGATCGATGCGCGCGACGCTGTCCTGACCCGCGCCCTCCGGTAACGGTGTATGCCGCACCCCCGGCCTCATCGACTCAGCACAGTGATGTGCAGCCGCCCGGCCGAAGACGACGAGATCCAAGAGCGAATTCGATCCCAAGCGATTCGCGCCATGCACCGATACGCAGCCGGCCTCGCCGACGGCCATGAGGCCGGGAACGACCGTCTCGGCATCGCCGTCCTTGAGTGTAACGACCTCGCCTTTGAAGTTCGTCGGGATACCGCCCATATTGTAGTGCACGGTCGGCAGCACCGGTATCGGCGCCTTCGTCACGTCGACGCCGCCGAAGATGCGCGCCGTCTCGGCAATGCCAGGCAGCCGTTCGTCGATGACCTCCGGGCCGAGGTGTTCCAGGTGCAGAAAGATATGGTCTGCCTCCGGCCCCACGCCTCGCCCCTCACGTATTTCGATGGTCATCGAACGACTCACGACGTCGCGGGAGGCGAGGTCCTTCGCATTCGGCGCGTAGCGCTCCATGAATCGCTCGCCGTCCGAGTTCGTCAGGTACCCGCCCTCGCCGCGCGCGCCCTCGGTGATCAGGCAGCCGGAGCCGTAAATTCCGGTGGGGTGAAACTGAACGAACTCCATGTCCTGCAGCGGAAGGCCAGCGCGCAGTAACATTGCGTTGCCGTCGCCGGTGCACGTGTGCGCCGATGTGCACGAGAAATACGCCCGCCCGTAGCCGCCGGTTGCAAGGATGACCTGATGCGAGCGAAACCGATGCACGCGACCGGTGGCCAGGTCGATAGCCACCACGCCGCGACAGATCCCGTCGTCCATAATCAGATCGACCGCGAAATACTCCACGAAGAACTCGGCGTTGTTCTTCAGCGACTGTTGGTACAGCGCATGCAGCATCGCGTGTCCGGTACGATCGGCTGCGGCGCAGGTGCGCTGCGCCGTACCTTCTCCGTACCGTGTCGTCATGCCACCGAACGGCCGCTGGTAGATGCGGCCGTCTTCGGTTCGGGAAAACGGCACGCCGTAATGCTCCAGCTCGATCACGGCTGCGGGTGCCTCTTTGCACATGTATTCGATCGCATCCTGATCCCCGAGCCAGTCAGACCCCTTTACGGTGTCGTACATGTGCCAGCGCCAGTCGTCCTCCCCCATGTTGCCGAGCGCCGCACTGATGCCTCCCTGGGCCGCGACGGTGTGGCTGCGCGTCGGAAATACTTTCGTGACACATGCCGTATTGAATCCGGCCTGCGCCAGACCAAACGTCGCCCGCAGTCCGGCGCCGCCCGCGCCGATGACGACGACGTCGTAACTGTGGTCGATGAACTCGTACTCACTCATGCGACCAGGCCTATCCGCAGAATCGAGTAGATGGAGGCACTGGCGACAAAAACGTGGGCGAATCGGGACGCGATCAGCGAGGCGACCTTCACTCCGGCTCCGTGGACGTAATCTTCGATCACGACCTCGATACCGAGATACGAATGGTAGGCAAGCGTGATGCACAGCAGCGACATTAGGATCGCACTCAGCGGTCGCTCGAGGAACGCAACGACCTCCGCATAGCTAAGTCCGTCCGCCCTGAGGAGCACCGCCAAGAACCAGATTGAGAGGATCACGAGCGCCACCGCAGTCACGCGCTGCGCCCACCAATGCGCGGTGCCGTCTTTCGCCGTGCCAAGACCGAGCACCCGACCAAGTGGGGAGCGCAGACTCACGGCAGGAGGATCCAGAACACCGCAGTCACTGCGAGCGACACGATGACCACGAACCAGGCAGACGAAATGGCCTGATGCATTTCGAGTCCGCGACCCGTATCCCAGACGAGATGGCGGATGCCGTTCGCGAGATGAAAGAAAAACGCGTAGCTCCAGCCTATCATCAGCAGCAGGCCGGCAGCGGAATTCATCGTTGCGGCGAACTGCCCGTATGCCGCAGGGCCAGCCGCGGCACTCATAAGCCATGCCGTTAGCACGACGAGGCCGACCGAGAGTACGATACCGGTAGCGCGATGCAGGATGGACAGCACCATCGTTATCGACCAACGGTAAATTGTGAGGTGCGGCGAGAGCGGCCTGCCGGAATTATTCATCTGTGTTGTTGATGGCCTGGCGAAGCATACTGACGGCGTATTATCCCTGACACCGCGCTTGATACAAGCGGCACTCGCGACGGCAAAACCAGAATCAGAAATCGATACAGCGACCGGCTTTCTCCCAGTCGCCGTAGCGGGTCGGATCGGGGCCATCGCGTCCGCCAATTTCCTTTGGCGGCGCCCGCTCCTCGATGTCGTCGACAGCCTCGGCTCTGTCGCCGGTGTCGACTGCCTCTCGTTCTGTAACGCTTTTGTTCATGGGAGCAGTATGCCAGAGGGCAAATTGAAACGCATGAATACTCACATGCATGTTGCAAATGGATACAATCCGCCTGCCATGAGCATTGACGCATACTCGACGATCGCGGTAAGCGGCGAGGACGCCGTCGAGTTTCTGCAGGCGCAGCTCGCCGGCGACCTCAGAAAGGTCCAGGGCGCCGAGCCTCTGCTATCCGCGTGGTGCAATCCGAAGGGCCGCGTCATCTGCCTGTTTCGCGTCTCTTCCCTCGACGGCGGCTTTGCGCTCGCCCTGCCAGCCGATCTCGCCGACGAGGCCGTACGCCGCCTGACGCTGTATCGCTTTCGCGCCGCGGTAAGCTTCGAGATTCGCGCCGCCAGGGCGCGGGAGCTCGGCTTGACGTCCGGCGTCGCCGAATGGCAGCTCGATAACCTGAAGGCCGGGATTGTCGAAATCCGCAGAGCTCAATCCGAGGCGTTCACGCCGCACATGCTTAATCTCGACCTGCTCGGCGCGGTGAGCCTCGACAAAGGTTGCTACCCCGGGCAGGAGGTCGTGGCGCGCACTCACTATCGCGGCGCAACCAAACGGCGGCTGCATCGTTTCGAAGCCGAAAAGCCCGTTGCCGTCGGCGACAAGGTTTCGAACGACGAGCGTACGATTGGCGAAATCGTGAATGCGATAGGCAAAGATGTTCTTGCGGTCGTGCCGTTGGACCAGGCGGCGGCGAACCTCACGGTCAGCGGAATACCATTGCGGCCGGTCGCATTGCCTTATCTATAGGCAGCACGTAGTCTTTTCCAGACATCAACAATAATTCAAGGGGCCGTCATGAATCGCCTTATTAAAGTCGCGCTCGTCGTATCCGCATCCGTGCTTTGTCTGTTTTATGCGCTGCAGAACGTCGTCAACCTGAATGCGGGCCATGCCTTCATCGCCTACATCGTCAGCATGCAGGACCATATCGCTTACCCCAATCACTTCGGCCCGGCTGTCGAGTCATCGGCAGTCGTCTGGGCAATGTACGTGATCATCATCGTCCTGGAAGTGACCGCGGGCATCATCCTGGCCAAAGGAGCGTTCGACCTGTGGAAGGCGAGAAACTCGAGCGCTGACGAGTTCAATGTTTCGAAGTCTTGGGCGCTGGCGGGTACCGGGCTTGCCGCATTCATCTGGTTCGGCATCTTCTCCGCGATCGGCGGCGCCTACTTTCAGATGTGGCAGACGGACGCCGGATCCGGCGCCTTGAACAACTCGGCCCAATTTGTCTTGATGAACGGCGTCGTCTGGTTAATTGTGCGCGCTGAGGATTAGTCGAACATCTCGGGACGCATGTGCGGAAACAGCAGCACATCTCGTATCGATGGGGAATCGGTGAACAACATCACGAGCCGGTCGATGCCGATGCCGATCCCGGCCGTCGGCGGCATGCCGTATTCGAGCGCCCGTATGTAGTCGTGGTCGAACGCCATAGCTTCATCATCCCCCGCCTCCCGGATCGCAGCCTGGGCACGAAAGCGGGCGGCCTGCTCCTCCGGATCGTTCAGCTCCGAAAACCCGTTCGCGAGCTCCCGGCCCGCGACGAAAAATTCGAAGCGGTCGGTCACGAAAGAGTCCTGATCATTGCAGCGCGATAATGGCGACGTCTCCGTTGGATAATGGATGACGAATAACGGTCCCCGGAGTCGATCCTCGCCCGTCTTTTCGAATATCTCGATTTGCAGCTTGCCGGCGCCGTAGCCGTCCTTCACGGGAATGTCCAGCGACTCGCAAATCTCGGCGAGATGGTCACGATCGCGAATTTTTTTCATGTCGATATCGGGGTTGAAACGGCAGATCACGTCTTCCACCGTCATGCGTGGTATCGGTTGCGCAAAATCGAAGGATTCTCCTTGATACGTCACTGCGCTCGTGCCTAGCACGGCCTCCGCCATCCCGCGAGTAAGCGCCTCGACCATGTCCATGAGATCCTCATAGTCCGCGTAGGCCCGGTACAGCTCGAGCATCGTAAATTCCGGATTGTGCTGGGTCGAGATGCCCTCATTGCGAAAACTGCGATTGATTTCGTAAACGCGTTCCAGGCCGCCGACGATCAGCCGCTTCAGATTTAGCTCCGGCGCGATACGTAGAAAAAGTGGCATATCGAGCGCATTGTGATGCGTCGTAAACGGCCGCGCGATGGCGCCACCCGGCGTCGACTGCATCATCGGAGTTTCGACTTCGAGATAGTCCTGAGAATCGAGAAATGCCCGGATATACGCCACGATCGCCGAACGTTTCCGAAACACTTCGCGACTGGACTCGTTCACGATCAGGTCCACGTAGCGCTGCCGATAGCGCGTTTCCTGATCGGCGAGGCCGTGCCACTTCTCGGGCAGCGGGCGCAACGACTTCGTTAGCAGGCGAATTTCGCTGGCCAGTACGGTGAGCTCTCCGGTCTGCGTCCGGAATAGAATGCCGCTTGCGCCGACGATGTCGCCGACGTCCCATTTTTTGAAGTCCTGATAGGCACCGTCGGCCAGGCGATCGCGCTCGAGGCGAACCTGAATCTGCCCGGAGCGATCGGCAAGCTTGATGAAGCTGGCCTTGCCCATCACCCGCTTGACCATCATGCGTCCGGCGACCGCGACCTCGACACATTCTTCGCCGAGGCGATCGCTGTCGTGCTCGTGGTAGGTGCGGTGCAGCTCGTCGGCGAGCGCGTTGCGGTCGAAGTCGTTCGGAAACGCATTGCCGCGCAGCCGCAAGGCGTCGAGCTTGCGACGCCGTTCCGCAATCAACCTGCTCTCGTCCTGTTGTCGGTCGTCCGCCACGATTTCTACTGCACCTACAACCCCTGTTTGAGGCTCGCCTCGATGAACTCGTCCAGATTGCCGTCGAGCACGCCCTGAGTGTTACCGGTTTCGACGCCGGTTCGCAAATCCTTGATGCGACTCTGATCGAGCACGTAGGAACGAATCTGGCTACCCCAGCCAACGTCGGCCTTGCTTTCCTCGAGCGCAGAGGCTTCGCTGCGCCGCTTCATGAGCTCGAGCTCGTAGAGCTTCGCCTTGAGCTGCTTCATGGCCTGCGCCTTGTTCTTGTGCTGCGAGCGATCGTTCTGACACTGCACAACGATATTCGTGGGCTCATGGGTGATGCGCACGGCCGATTCGGTGCGATTGACGTGCTGCCCGCCGGCACCGCTGGCACGATAAACATCGATGCGCAGGTCGGACGGATCGATTTCGATATCGATACTGTCGTCGACTTCGGGCGAGACGAACACCGACGCAAACGAGGTATGCCGACGGTTGCCGGAATCGAACGGTGACTTGCGCACAAGGCGGTGCACGCCGGTCTCGGTGCGCAGCCATCCGTATGCGTAGTCCCCGACGACGTGCACCGTCGCGCTCTTGATTCCCGCCACGTCGCCGGCCGATGCTTCGATGATCTCGGCTTTGAAACCGTGCGCCTCGGCCCAGCGCAGGTACATGCGCAGCAGCATCTCGGCCCAGTCCTGCGCCTCCGTTCCGCCCGCGCCGGACTGGATGTCGAGATACGCGTTGTTCGGGTCCATGTCACCCGAAAACATGCGGCGAAATTCGAGCGCAGAGAGCTCTGCCTCGCAGGCTGCGACGTCGCGCTCCAACTCCGCGAGCGTGGCAGCGTCCTCCTCCTGGGCCGCGAGCTCCAGCAGTTCGCCGGCATCGGCGATGCCTCTGGCAAGATAGTCGAGAGCCGATACGACGCCGCCGAGCTGTGCGCGTTCCCGGCCGAGCGCCTGCGCGCGGTCCGGATCGTCCCACACGTCTTGCTGCTCCAGCTCGCGTTCGACCTCGGTCAGTCGCTCGGCCTTGCCGGCGTAGTCAAAGATACCCCCTCAACGCGTCGGCGCGTTCACTGAGATCGGCAATCTTGTGGCGGATAGGCGTGGTTTCCATCGCGCATCGGACCCGGAAAACGCGCGATGGTATCACGCATCCACGGATTTGAGCGGGACAATCTGTTCGACCACGAGCTGCAGCGATTCGACCCCTCGGTACTCGTTGACGTCGAGCCTGTAAACGAGCTGGACGACGCCGCGGGTCGCCGCGCCGGCCTGATTGAATGCGATTGCATCGAGACACAAATCACCGCCGACGGGCCGCACGCGCATCTTGAGATGGCCGTCCCCGACCGTTCTCTGCGCGTCGACAGTAAACTCGCCGTGCCACAGCGGCTCGGGAAAGCCGGATCCCCATGGACCTGCCTCCCTGAGCGCCCTCGCGCCGTCGAGGCTCATGGCCAAACTCGGCAGCCTGCCATCGGTGACGATGGCGCCGCTGAAGTCCGCGTCAGGGTGGAGGCGTTCGAGTGTGGCGGCGGCGAGATCGGCGAAGACTGGAAAATCGTCCTTGGCTATCGTCAGGCCGGCAGCCATTGCATGCCCGCCGAACTTCACGATCAGGCCGGGGCGCGCGCTTGCGACGGCCTCGAGAAGATCCCGCGCGTGCACGCCCGGCACCGAGCGTGCCGAGCCCTTCAACATCTTGTCCGATCCCGGCGCGAACGCAATGGCGGGTCGATGACAGCGCTCGCGCACGCGCGCGGCAATCAGGCCGACAATCCCCTGGTGCCAGCGTGCGTCGAAGACCGAAACGCAGGCCGGCCAGTGCCGCGGCTCGAGCGCAGCCACGTAGGTGAAGGCCTGGTCGCGCATTGTCGTTTCCATGACGCGCCGCTCTCGGTTGATGGAATCGAGCAGGCCGGCGAGCCGGGCTGCCGTCGCAGCGTCGTCGGTCCGCAGGCATTCGATGCCGACCGCCATGTCCTCGAGCCGCCCGGCCGCGTTCAGACGCGGACCGAGTGCGAAGCCTAGATCGGAACTCGCCACATATCCGGCCGCACGCCCTGCGACAGCCAGGAGCGCAGCGATTCCCGGCACCGTTCGCCCGGCACGAATCCTCCGCAGACCCTGCTCGACGAGCACCCGATTATTGTGGTCGAGCGGTACGACATCGGCGACGGTGCCAAGGGCAACCAGGTCGAGAAACCGGGCCGGAACCCGCGCCGCCCCGGCCTGCCCTCCCGCCTCCAGCGTTCGCCCCAGCGCCGCCATGAGATAGAACGCAACACCGACACCCGCGAGGTTGCGGCTTGGGAAGCGGCTGCCGGGCAGATTCGGATTGACGATCACGGCTGCATCGGGCAGTTCGTCACCCGGCAGATGATGGTCCGTGATCAGCACGGGAATTCCGAGTTCGTTCGCCGCCGCAACGCCTGCGAGGCTCGAGATGCCGTTGTCTACAGTGATCAGCAGGGTGGGCTCGCGCTCCGCGGCGACGTCTACGATTTGCGGCGACAGTCCGTAACCGTAGTCGAAGCGATTCGGCACCAGATGATCGACGCGCTCGAATCCGAACGCTTCGAGGGAGCGTAGCAAGAGCGCCGTGCCTGTCGCACCGTCGACGTCGTAGTCC
>JBFJOC010000035.1:0-25308 GCA_041617855.1 Woeseiaceae bacterium
ACACGATCAAGCTGCTGCTCGCCGTCGGCGCCGGCGTAACCGAAGGCGAGTTCGTAAATCGCGCACAGGCCATGCATGCCCTCACCGGTAATGCGATGTCCGCCGAGGCGGAGGCGACCGTGCGCATCGTCCCGGATCCGACGTTCGACTGCACCGACGTGACGGGCAAGGTTTTCGACGATGCAAACCGCAACGGCTACCAGGACGCGGGCGAGACCGGCCTGGCCGGCGTGCGCGTGGTTACGGCCCGCGGTCTCGCGGCGACGACCGACTCGTACGGCCGTTATCATCTGACATGCGCGGCCGTGCCGAACGAAAGTCGCGGCAGCAATTTCGTCATCAAGCTCGACGATCGCACGCTGCCGAGCGGCTTCCGGACGTCGACGCGACCGGTACAGGTTCAGCGGGCAACCCGCGGCAAGGCGCTGCGTATCAACTTCGGTGCATCGATCCACCGCGTCGTCGGTCTCGACATCGCGGACGCCGTGTTCGAGCCCGGCACGGTCGAGATGCGCCAGCAGTGGCGCTCCCGAATTCCGATCCTGCTCGACGAGCTCAAAAAGGCACCGGCCGTATTGCGCCTCTCGTACGTTGGCGACATCGAGTCGGAAGCCCTCGTCGAGCGCCGCCTCGATGCGATGAAGGCGATGATCATGACGGCCTGGAAGGATCTCGAGTGCTGCTACGACCTGATCATAGAGCCTGAGATTCACTGGCGTTTGGGCGGGCCTCCGGAGACGCCGAGGGGGGCGGATCGATGACTGCTGTGTGCAAACCGATCCGGCTACACCTGCTGCTTGTCGCAATTATCGCGATGCCGGTGAATGCAAACGACGTCGACGAGACGGCGCTCGGCGAGGCGGTGGAGCGTCATCTCGGATCGGACGACCCGTTCCGGCAGTGGGTGCAGGATCCGGAGCGAATCGCGACCGACGAAGGCGATGCTCTCGAGACTCGCGAAACGCTGACCGATGGGCTGGAGACGGTGAAGCTTGCCAATCTCGTGGCTCCGATCCGATTCGAATCCGGGGTGGCGCAGATTCCCGAAGCCACGGTCGAATCGCTGGGTTCGATTCTCGAGCGCATGCGCGATCGGATCAACGTGCGCCTGCACCTCGTCGGCCACGCCGACAATCGACCGCTGTCTCCGGCACTCGCGAAGATCTATGGCGACAATGCGGGGCTCAGCCGGGAGCGAGCCGGCACGGTCGCGGAGCACTTCCAGGCGGCGCTCGGCCTGCCGCCCGAGGCGATCTCCTACGAATGGGCGGGCGACACGCGACCGGTTGCCTCGAACCTCACCGATGAAGGACGCGCGCTGAACCGGCGCGTCGAGATCGAGGTCTGGTACGACGAGGTCGTCGAGCGCGTCGCGCTCGAGGAGTTCCTCGTGCCGCATGAGATCAAGCGCGTCAAAGTTTGTCGCATGGAAACGGTCTGCAAGCTGCGCTACGTGGAGGGCCATGCGCGGCGCGCCCGCATACAGAACCTCGTTGCGCCGCTTTACTACGACGCCGAGACGATCGATGTCGATGCACGTTTCGTGCAGCGGATCGGACAGGCGTTTGCGAATCTCGGCGACAAGCAAAACGTCGTCGTGAAGTTCGTCGGCTATTCGGATGACGCACCGCTAACGGGGCGGACCGAGCGCATTTACGGCGATCACGTCGGGATGACCAAAGCGCGAGCGCGCCGCGTCGCGCTGGCGGTGCAGGACAGCCTGGAGCTTACCAGCGACGCGATTGCGAGCGACGGACGCGGGGCGAAGAAGCCGCTCGGCTCGAACGCGACGGCTCAAGGCCGGGCGCTGAATCGGCGCGTCGAGGTCGAGTTCTGGTACGACGACCCGCTGCAGGAGCTGCCGGATGAGCCGCAGCTTTGTCCGGAAGACGCGGGCGCGGAGACGGTGACGAAAGTCTACGATCCGCCCTGGGGAAGCATCGCTGACATCAAATACGCGGACGGGCAGCCGACTGTGCCGCCAGGCTACGTGGATGACCTTGCGCGCGCACTCGGTGACATCGCGGACAAAGCCAACCCGCGCCTGCGCTTCGTTGGCTACACGCGCAATGAGCGCCTGCAGCGGCGGACCGCGGGCGTCTACGGTGATGACATCGGCCTGTCCGCGTCGCGGGCCCGCAGGGCGATGGAGCTTATCGCCGACCGGATGCAGCTCGAGCCGGGGCAAACCGAGTTTGAAGGCCGCGGCTACGTGCATTCGTCCGACGTCGTCAACGCCGGGTTCATTCAGGGCGAGACCTCGCACGTCGCCGTACAGGCGGTCTACGACGAGCTGGCGATACTCGATGACTACGAAGGCGTCGATATCACCCGCATCACCCGCGAGCTGAAGCCCGAGAACCCGCTCGGTCTGAACCTGATGCGGATCACCGTCGACGGTGAACCCATCGATGATCCGAAAAGAAGCTCGTCCGACATCCAGCGCTGCACGGACGTCGCGATGGAGAACGCCGATATCCGGTTCGGCTTCGACAATCTGCGCTCCGCACCCAGGCTCAGCGTAACGGCGCAGCCGCCTAATATCACCGTTGCCCGCGCCCACAACCGAAACGTCCTGGCAACAAGCGTGCACTTCCGCATGTATGCGAACTATTCGTACTTCATCGAACGCGCCGAAATCCGGATATTCAGGCCCGGACAGTCGCCGGAATCGAAGCCGGTCGACGTCGTCGACATCGACCTCGAAGGCATCGCGAAATGGCCGCCGCCGATCGCGACGTTCAACGGGCCCGTCGACGAGCTCGTGTACGTCTTGCGGGCGTACGGCAACGACGGCAACTTCGATGAGACCCGACCGCAGTCGCTGTGGGTCGTTTACGACGACGTCGAGAACGTCGCTGTCGGCACGGAACCTTCCGGCGGTGAGCCGAACTCCCATCTGTTCTCCGCGTACGGGGAAAACCTCCTGGGCGTCCACAATATCGGTCTCGGCAGCGGCACGGTAAGCGTCCGCGGCAGCGTGCCGGCCGGACAGGAAGTCTGGGTGGCAGGGCGCCCGATACCGGTAGACGAGAGCGGCAGCTTCCTGACCGAAGAAATTTTGCCCGAGGGCGCCAACACCGTCGAGGTGGCAGTCCTCGACGAGGAAGGCGGCGGCGAGCTGTATCTGAGGGATCTCGAATTCAAGGAGAACGACTGGTTCTACGTGGGCATGGCGGATCTTACGCTGTCAGAAAACAGCGCAAGCGGGCCGATCGATCTGCTGCAGGGCGCGAATTCGAATTACGATTATGATTCCAACATCGACGGTCGACTGGCGTTTTTCGTCAACGGCAAATGGGGCGAGCACTGGAAGCTGACGGCCAGCGCGGACACTCGTGAAGGCCCCGTCGACGAGCTGTTCACGAATTTCATGGACAAGTCGCCCGATGCGCTGTTCAGGCGAATCGATCCGGACTACTACTATCCGACGTTCGGTGACGACGCCACGGTTCAGGAGATGGCACCCAGCATGGGTAAGTTCTATGTGCGCATGGGCAGAGACGACGACTACGCGCAGTGGGGTAACTTCAAGATAGGCTATATGAACAACGAGCTGGCGCAGGTCGATCGGGGTCTATACGGTGCGAACCTGCACTACCAGTCGGGAAGCACTACGGAGTTCGGCGAGCGGCGCGTGACCCTCGATGCGTTCGCCGCCGAGCCGGGCACTGTGGCCAGCCGTGAGGAATTCCGCGGCACCGGCGGCTCGCTGTATTTCCTGCAGCGCCAGGACATTCTCGCCGGCTCCGAGCGGGTGCGCATCGAGCTGCGGGACAAGGCATCCGGCGTCGTTACGGGTGTTATCAACCTCATGCCCGCGATGGATTACGACATCGACTACCTGCAGGGGCGCATCCTGCTGACGGAAGCGCTGTCGTCGACGGTCAACGACAACCTCCTCGTCCGCAGCGATTCGGTATCCGGCGACGAGGCGTACCTGGTCGTGCGCTACGAATACACTCCGGGCTTCGACAATATCGACGCGCTGGCGACGGGCGGGCAGGCGCATGTCTGGATCGGGAATCACGTAAAGGTCGGCGTGACGACCAACGTGAACGAGCAGGACGGCGCCGAGAGCAGCCTGAACGGCGCGGACCTGATCCTGCGCTGGGCAGCAGACTCCTGGCTAAAGGTGCAGCGCGCCAGCAGCGAAGGACTCGTGTCACTGCCGCAATTCTCGGATGACGGCGGCTTCGGCTTCAGCGCGTTCGACGCCGGATCGTTCGTGGATGCGGACGCGGACGCGGATCGCGTCGACGTTAGCCTGGGTTTCGACGACTTCGTCAGCTTCACGGAGGGCAAGCTGACGGCGTACGTGCAGGAGCTCGAGGCGGGATTTTCCGGGCCGGGCCTGACCGTGCTGACCGACACGCGCAATTACGGCGGCACGTTTACGCTGCCGGTTGCGGACCGCTTCTCGGTCGCCGCAAAGGTCGACAACCGGATTCAGGATCAGGGCATAGAAACGCGGGCCCAGGAATTCAACGTCGGTTACCAGCTCAACGACAGCTGGGACATCCGGGCCGGGTACCGGCGCGACGAGCGCGTCGACGGTTCGATCATCGTGCCGCTCACGCAGGAGCAGGGTGAGCGCGCAGACGCGGTCCTGCAGATTGGCTACAACTCCAGGTCCACGTGGAGCGCCTACATGTTCACGCAGGATACGCTGTCGGTTTCCGGAAACCGGCGCGAAAACGCCCGCACCGGCGTGGGTGGCTCGTACAGGATCTCCGAAAAGCTGCGCGTTGATGCCGAGGTGTCGGACGGCGATCTCGGTGCCGGTGGTCGGCTCGGCACGAATTACGTGCATTCGGAGCATACGAGCACGTACCTGAACTACGCGCTGGAGAACGAGCGCACCGACAACGGGCTGGCAAGCGGGCGCGGCCGGGAAGGAAATCTCGTCGCCGGCATCAAGTCCCGAATTGCGGACAGCACCAGCGTCTTCCTGGAAGAGCGCTACCAGCACAGTCGAACGATGACCGGACTGACGCACGGCACCGGTATCAGCTTCGCGCCGACGCAAAAGTGGAATTTCGGCATCACGTCGGACATCGGCACGCTGCAGGACGTGCAGACCGGGGCTGAGACTGAGCGGCTGGCCGGCGGCCTCCAGATCGGTTATGCGCTGCAGAACCTGCAGATATCCAGCGGCATCGAGTACCGCAGCGACGATACCGAGCAGCTCGATCTCGGCAGAACCGAGCGCGAAACCTGGCTGTTCCGGAACAGCTTCAAGTATCAGATCACGCCGGCGGCCCGCTTCCTCGGCAAGTTCAACCATTCGGAGAGCGAGAGCTCGCTCGGCACGTTTTACGACGGCGGCTTCACCGAGGCGGTCGTCGGGTACGCCTACCGGCCTGTCGTGCACGACCGCCTCAA
Organism: Woeseiaceae bacterium; assembly: GCA_041617855.1. GTDB lineage: Bacteria > Pseudomonadota > Gammaproteobacteria > Steroidobacterales > Woeseiaceae > UBA1847. The sequence continues at coordinate 5,386 of JBFJOC010000035.1, forward strand.
TGCGCTGGTGAAGTACACGTATTTCTACAACATGCCGACCACCGACCAGGTTACGCTGCAAAACGTAGCCGCGGAGTTTGTCCAGAAGAGTCACATCGCAGCGGTCGACGTCACCTACGACACTACGCCGGGATTCACGCTGGGCGGCAAATACGCGTATCGCGTGGGCCAGGTCAGTCTCGATCGAGAGAGCCCCGAGTTCTTCGACAACAACGCGAGTCTTTACGTCCTCCGCGGCGACCTGCGCTTCCGCAAGGACTGGGAGCTGCTCCTCGAAGGCCGCCTGCTCGACATGACGGATCTCGGCGAGCGTCGCAGCGGCGCGTTGGCGGCAATTTCACGCTACGTCGGGGACCACCTGAAAGTCGGACTCGGCTACAACTTCACCGACTTCTCCGATGACCTGACGGATCTGAGCTTCGATCACAGCGGCGTGTTCCTGAACCTCACGGGCACGCTTTGACTTTCCCCAGCGCCGCCGGTCGAGCGGCGCGTTCAATAGCCGGCAAGCAGCAAACCGTCAGCGAAGTCACTCTTTGAACGCCAGAAACACGGTGCTCCAGAGCTGCACGGCGTTGGACTCGGTGAGATGACCTGTCGCTTGTCCAAACGGGGCAATTACAAATTCCTCATCTTCCACTGCGATGGACCATAGCTCCGAACTAACCATGTTTCTGTTGGCGGAAATGTTGCGCCAGATCATGCTGCGGGCTGTCTCGAGATCGCGCCGAAGCTGTCCGGACAGATCTATACGATCGAGCTGAATGTCGATGCCCGCGATGATCATCGCCTGCTGCCACGACCAAATGACGGTTCCGTGATAATGGTTGCGTGTGACCAACGTCTGAAGGCCGGGATCCGCGTAGGCAGGATTTGCCGACAGAATACCCGCCGGTGTGGCGAGGCCGGCCGGAAACTCTCGGACGAGCACCTGGACGATTTCTGATAGATATTGCTCCGGCCGCTGCAGGAATAACAAATCGGCAGCGACGTCCGAATGCATGATCGGAAGTGGGCGAAATTCGGAGTCCAATGCGAGCGCGCGAAAGCGAACGTCTTTTGCGGGAAATTCGACGGGCGGGTAACCGTGTTTCTCCGCGTATGCCGCAATACGGGCGCGTGCGTCTATGGTAGTTACGGATACCTCGAAATAGTCGGGCGCGTGATTTTTCCAGCTGTCCGCCATCCACCGGAACCTGGCCGGGAGCGGCAACTCTTCGGCCAGGTCGTCCAGCAATCGCTGGTCGAGAATTGCGGCGGCGGCCTGCAAGGCAGCTGGCATCAGAACCGCGTTGACGTCGTAGGGATAGCGGCCGCCAGCCAGGCCTTCCTGGCTGTCACGCCAGTTGCCGTGGTTCAGCTCATCCTTGATCGAAATCAGATTTTCGGGCACCGGATCATCCGCAAAGGCCTGCGCCTGGCGCGCGACGAGCTGGAGATTTCTTAGCAGCCGAGATTGCCGGGATATACCCGCACCCGCGTCACCTGACAGGAAACCGTTTGCGCGGTTGCGGCCGAAAGTCTCGACATAAGCCAGCAGGACCGGCGCGAGCATCAGATTGTCGTCGACCATGTTGTAGTCATAGACTGGCTCAGCGGTAGCTTCGCCGCGCTCCGCGATGTTGCGATATACGGCGAGTTCCCCAATTTCTTCCTCGTGAGCGACCTCACCCAGATCGTTTACGCGTGCGAAAACGGAGCCAAGCCCGATCTCGACAGCCTCGGCCGTGAGAACGGGCATCAGCAGGCGCAGGGACAAAAGCGTGTCGCGTCCGAAATAGGTAAGAAACCGCCATGAGCCGGCAAGCAGCTTGTTCTCGTAAGACAGGAACGCGAGCGATTGTCGCAACAGGCCGTTATCGGCGGCGTTACCCGTCACAAGCCGTTCGGCCGGCACGGGATTTTCCAACGGATCGCCGCTGGCGGCCGCAACTCGGATCCTCAGCGCGCCGTTTTCGTCGGCGGAAAATCGAATGCCGTCACCGGAATGCAGCCGACCCGTAAGTGCTTCGACTTCGAGGAAATAACTCGATTGGCCGTCCGGACGCTCGCGCTCGAAGCGAATCCGATGGCCGTCGAGCCATCGAACAGGCGCATTTCGTTGCGGCAGCGCCGAGTAATCGACCGCACGGCGCAGGAAACGCAGGCTTCCTACATCGGCTTCCATGAGCTCCAGGCCGTCGGTCGCAATATCGATTTCGGCAATTATGCCGTGCAGCGTTCGCCCGGAGTCGTCGCTGCTCTCGACGACCTGTAAATCGATGACAGGCCCCCAAACGGTCTCGCTTTCTGTATTTGCGAATAGCAGAATCGCGCCGCTGTTCCCCGCGGGGAAGGCGATGACGAGCCTAGGCTGTGGACTCGTGCGCAAATTGAGATGCGCGGATACGCCGTCTTCACGGAGAAAATGATTGATCGATCGACCTTCGGGAACGGTGAAGCGAAGGTTGCTTGACCGTGAATCCGGCGCTTCGCGGTCCTGTCCGGTGCATGCAACCACGATTATCAACAGCATGCCAACGGCGAAAACTCGCCGCGGTAAATGAGCACGCGCTGTCAATTTTGATCCAGCTTGTGTAGCAGGCGCAGCAGCACGGCGTTGGTCCAGCCGAATCCGTCCTGCACCGCGTATTCTCCACCGCCGCCGGCAAGGCCGCTCGATTCGACATTGTATTTTTCGAGAAGCCGCCCATGCTGTCGATAAACGGCAATATTGTCATCGACCCAGCGCCTGGCTCCGGCACGGGCCTCTTCATGAAAGCCGTAGCGCTCCAAACCGCAGTAGGTAATCCATTGCATCGGCGCCCAGCCGTTCGGGCGATCCCACTGCTGGCCGGTGTCGTACAGAGTCGTCAGCCAGCCACCGGCCTTCAAGAAGTCATTGTGGATGCATCGTGCGACTCGCTCGCCCTGCTTCTGCGTCGCAACGCCGAAAAACAGTGGATATGTTGCTGCGATCGACAACGTCCCCGTCACGGCCAGATCTGGTAGCACCAGGTCCATGAACATGCCTGTGGAATTGTCGAAAAACAGCTCCTGGAGCAAGACCTTACGCCCGTCAGCACGCGCCTGGTAAATCGCGGAATCGACCGCGTCTCCCCTTGCTCTGCACACTCCGGCGAGCGTTGCCTCGAGGTTGTACAACAAAGCATTGAGGTCAACTGGGATCGTCTGGGTCGTGCGGATCGTCGCCATCGTCTGTCGATCCTCAAACCAGCGCGAGCTGTAGTCCCAGCCGGATTCTGCACCGGCTCGAACGTCACGGTATAGCTGCTCCGAATCACGGAATACGCTCGCCGCGAGCTCTACATCCTCGGCATAACTTTCCTGCCTTGGAATCGCCAGGTCATCCCAGTATCGATTCAGGACGCCGTTGCGCGTCAGAACGACACGCCGGTGCGTCGGATTCTCGAGAGTCAGCGTATCGGCTCCGGCCATCCAGAATTCGTATTCCCGTTTCATGTGCGGAAAGAATTGCTCATGAACGGTTTCGTCAGCGCTGATTTCAGCCAGCAATTCGACCATGAGAGCGAAAAACGGCGGCTGCGAGCGCGAGCAAAAATACGTGCGGTTGCCGTTCGGTACGAACCCGATTTCGTCGATCAGGTAGGCGAAGTTCTCGACCATGTTGCGAATCAGGTCGATACGCCCCGAATCCGCAAGCCCGAGCATCGTGAAGTAGCTATCCCAATAATATACTTCGCGAAAACGGCCGCCCGGGACGACGTAGGAGTTTGGGAGGGGTATCAGCGACGAGTGTTCCACTTTTTCGTCGGCAGCCCGGGTAAGGATGTCCCATAGCTGCTCGATACGTTCCTCGACCGGCAAGTTGATCGGGTCGGATGCCGCATCGATTTTAGTTGCCGGCATTACAAAATGGTGTGCGACGAAGTCTCGGAGGTCGAAGTTCGGTTGCTCGCGACATTTCCTGTATGCACTCAGGATTTCTTGGGGCGGCGATTTTGCGGTTGCATCGACAAAAGTCTTGGAATCGCCGAATAAGTGTCGCGATTGAACGTCCTCGAAGAGCTCGGCAAAGATCCGATCGGGTGCCTCCCTGATCTTCATGCGGGCACGTCCGTGGCGAGGTGCCGATCACTCAGCCGTTTGAAAAACACCAGTGAGATTACGATGAGCGATATCGGCAGTAGAGAAAAGTAAAATGCCGTGCGGCCGCCGAATAGCTCGAACAATGTACCGGTGATAATCGAACCGGACGTACCGCCAAGCGCCGAGAAGACTACGATCAGGCCTGCCATCGGCCCGTGCTGGCGAGCAGGGAGTGCCGACAGAATGACGGAATTGATCGCCGGATACACGGGCGCGATAAGGAACCCGATCATGGGGAAAATAAATGCGGCCAGCGGAGCGCTGCCCCAGGAAGCGACGACAGGGCCGCCCGAATGACCCGCAAGCGGTAGCGCAATCAGCACCAGCGCCGCAGCCGCGGCCAAGCCTGTGACGAGCACGCGCAGCCAGTCGAAATGCCGCAGCAGCAACCCGGCAGCGAATCGGCCCAACGCCGTCGATGCCGCGAGAATACTCGCCATCTGGATGCTTAGCGATGCAGATAGGTTCAGGATGCGGCTGTTGAACGTCGGCAGCCAGGACATGATGCTCTGCTCGATCAGCACGTAGAGAAAGGCGCTGACGACGAAAACGAGTACCAGGGGCCGCACGCAAAGCTGCAGCATATCGACGAATTCGGATGCTAAAGATTTCGATTCGTCAGCCTGAATCGAGCTCTCGTCGATTCTCGCAATGAGCAGCAAAGCGAACGCGAAGACGGCCATCGCCGCAAGCGTGTAGTAGACGTTCAGCCAGGCATAGGATGAAGGGTCGGCGTCATCGACAAAGGCGCTGAAGATGAAATAGCCGGAGAGGACGCCGACCATAAAGAACGATTCAAGAAAATTCATCAGGCTGACGTGCTCTTTACGCGAGTCGGTTATCAGCGCGAGCGTTGCGAAAACCGACACTTTCACCAGCGCGAAGCCGACTCCGGTGGCTGCGAACACCGCTTTTGCCATCCAGAATGTGGGCAACTGTGGCATGAGCAGCGCCATGGCTGTGATGAATCCCAGCGCAGCCAGCATTGCGCGCCGGTAGCCGATTCTTGCTATGAAAGATGCGACAAGAAAGGACGTGATCGCGATCGGCAGATCCTTGAAAGCTTCGAGCACGCTCGCTGCGGATTCCGAGACACCGTAAGTATTTTGCACCTGCAGAATCACGGTACCGACGCTGTTCAGGAGAATCGCGAACACGAAGTAGTTCGCGAACAGCGAGATCTTGACGAGCCATCGGTTCATTCTTGCTCCACGCGGCGCACACGGGGCGATTCTGATTCAGGGCAGGCGGATATCCCCCTGTCTGATCGGCGGAAGGCCGGGGCGGCGGTGAGGCGCGCCCCGGCATCCGGCATCGAGAATGTCAGAACTCGTAACCGACGCTGAACTTGAATGTTCGCGGCATGATGTAGCGACCGTTCGGAGCCGTGATCGTGCGCGGATCACTTTCCGTGAGAGCGTCTTCGTCAGTGATGTTGTCTGCCGACAGCTGGACGACGAAGGCCTCATTGATTCGCAGGATGACGCCGAGATCGAGCTTCTCGTATCCATCCAGTCTGTTGACGTTTTCCGGCTCGCCCCAGCGATCGTCGACGGCGCTGAGAGTGCCGTAAACGGTACCGGTAATGTCGCCGGCCTCGAACGCATAACGCGGAGTCAAACGCAGCTGCCAGCCCGGCTGCCGCTGCGTCTCGTTGCCGTCGCTCGGCCCGCTCACGATTTCGGTGTCCTGGATCGTGGCGTTTAGCGATACCGAGAAGCCGGCGTCAGTCTCCCAGATCGCATCGACTTCGACGCCTCTCGATTCCTGCGTCTGGATCACAGCCTGCTGGCCGGTCAGTGCGACGAAGAACGTGGGATCGACCTCCGTAAAGAAACCGGTCGCATAAAGGCTGAGATAATCGGTTACCCATTTGAAGCCGAGCTCGTATTGATCGACCTCTTGGATCAGATCGTTACCGCTTCGAAACGCATCGCGGTTATCCCGGAAATCGTCGAAATACGGCATCTTGCTGCCCGAGTTGATGCGGCCGAACACGCCCATCGAATCGTTGATGAGGTAGTTCGCGGCTGCCGTCCACGAAAACTCCGACTCGTCGAAGTCGACGGCCAGGTCGACAGCTCCGTCGAGGCCTTCGTCGACCGAGTAGTTCACCTCGTGATTCTCGAAGCGAACACCGACGTCGAACGTGAGTTGATCGCTGACATCGAAAGTCGTGGCGGCATAAAGGGCCGTCGTCGTGGCATCACCCGTCGCGTCGATGTCGTAATTCCACGTACAGCTGTCGATCGTCGGATCGTCGTTACACTCAATGCCTGTGACGACCTCGCCGCCGACCTGCACGACTTCGTACTTATGATTGCCGAGCGACCAGAACTCTTCGGTCGAGGAATTTGCGGTGTAGAAACCGAACGTCGCCTTACCGCGATCCCAGTTGCGAGCAATGCTGATGTCGTTGCTGAACGCCTCGATATCCTTGCGGACTTCCCAGGCGCCAAATTGCTGAATAAATTCGGAGTCCGCTATCGCGCGACCCGTCACGGAACCGGTTATCGGGCCGACGATGACTGCCGCCGGGTCCACGCTCTGATCTGCGCGCAGCGCACCGATCTGAACGGCACCGCCCTGTGGAACCAGACCCAGAGTGTCCGCATCGCCGCTCGTGTAGCTGAAGCGGTCGGTGAGCTCCCACTCGTCGGTAATGTCGAGCACGATGGACCCGCCTGTCATCGAACCGTCCCAGCCGCGACCGTCACCCAGGTTCACGGTTTTTTCGCCCGGGTCGACGAACGTCGGATCGCCGAAGTTGTTAGCGAACAGGATGCGGCGCTGCCGATTCAGCGCTCCGAGCTGACTGTACTCGGCGTCAACGCCAGGCACGTTGAGCGCGACCGGCAGGTACCACTGGCCATGATCGTCAGTCTGCCGATGGAAGATGTTAACCGTGCCGTTGTCGAGATCCTTGGTCAGATTGACGGTGATCTGGTTGCCCTCGTCGGAATTGAAACCCGCGTCGCGGATGCCGGGCGAGCTCGAGATGTAGCCGCCGATCATGTAATAGAACTGGTCGGCGAGCTCACCGCTGATGTATCCGTCGAAGCGCCTGAGGTCGTAGTCCGATGTCGTGTACTTGACCATTCCCTCCGTGTCTTCGCTGCCTTCGCGCAGTATGAAGTTGGTCGTGAGACCCGGTTGACCGTTGGAAAACACGGGATTAGGGCCGCCGCGCAGCGCCTCGACGCGCTGCACCGTCTCATCGATCCGAAACAGCGTCGTGTTTTCGAGAAACGACAGCGTCGGCGGTGGGAAGACCGGCGCTCCGTTTACCTGTAGCGTGTAAAACGGCGCGTCGCCGCCGCCGGGAAAGCCGCGCACGAACACGTTCGCGCCTGAGACGCCGCCAGAGCTCTCGGACCAGACGCCGGGCACGAGCTTCAGGAGGTCCGCAGTACTTTTCGGGGCGTACTCGTTGATGTCCTGGTCGTTCACCGTCGTGATCGCAAAGCTCGCGTCGAACTTGCGTATCTCCGCGCCGCCTGCGGTACCGGTGGTAATGATCTCCTCGATAGTGCCGTGCGTGTCGGAATCGTCGTATTGCTGGGCTTCGGCCGGGGCCGCGACAGCGATCGCGGCGAGAAATGCCGACGTCAGGCTAAACCGGCGCGCAATCAGTAGCTTAGTAGTCATTGTTATCCCCCTGGAGCTTGATTTAGCCCGCTTACCGTACTCCTCGCTGAAACCGATTTCAAGATTTTTGATATCGATTTCATTAAGCTATGTTCGACCACCGGATGAGGAGAACGGATGCCCGAAGACACCAAGCGCGCGAAAACCATGGCCGACGTGGCAAGACTGGCCAAGGTCTCGAAACCGACCGTCTCCCGAGCGCTAAGCAACAGCCCGCTCGTGAAAGAGGCGACTCGCAGTCGCGTCCTGGCGGTCGCGGCCGAGCACGGCTACGCCGTAAATCGGGTCGCCCAGAAACTCAGACAAAAGCGCACGAACACGATTGCGGTTTCCATGGATTTCCGCTCACACCGGCAGAATCATATTGAAGACCCATTCATGTTCGATCTGCTGGCGGGCGTGTCCGAGGCACTGGGCGACCGGAATCAGGACCTGTTGTTGTGCGCGCCGAATCACAACGACGGTGCCGCGTTTCGCCAAATCCTGGCGGAGCGCGGCGCCGACGGGTTCATCATACTCGGGCAGGGGCACCGGGAAGCGATGCTCGACGAATTCGCCGCGTCGGGTGCGCCACTCGTCGTATGGGGCGCCGCCGCCGACACTGCCAGTTACTGCGTCGTGGGTAGCGATAATTTTCTCGGCGGCCAGCTGGCTGGTCGGTATTTCCTCGAGAGCGGACGACGGCATTTTCTGTTCGTCGGCGATACGTCATTCCGAGAAATGCATCAGCGCCGGGTCGGTTTGCAGAGCGTCGCCGATGAGAGCAACGAATCGATTATTATCGATGACATCGAATTGCGCGGCTTCAGCTACAGCTCTGCTCATGACGCGGCAACCCGCTACCTGGATGTCATAGAGAAACAGCCGGATGCCGTTTTCGCGTCGAACGATACGGCGGCGATGGCTTTTATATCCGTGTTCCGCGACGCAGGCATAGATGTACCCGGAGACGTATCGGTAGTCGGTTACAATGACATACCGTCGGCCGAATACTTCAGCCCGCCAATCACGACGATTCGACAGGATACACACCAGGCGGGTCGTGTTCTTGTTGCCAAACTGATGCGAATACTTGACGGCGAAACGCCGAAGTCCGCGCGAATCAGGACGGAGCTGATTCAGCGCGGCAGCTGATGTTTAAGTCTTAATAGCTGCTGACAAAATACCTGGTCGCTCGTACCTTCAAGATGGATACCAAATAGAGACGAGGCGGCAGTGGCCGCCGTAGCGTCCGGATCACGACGGTTTAAGCACCAAAGAACCGGCAGCGGTGAAACAGGCACGCTTTACTCAAATTCGAAAAGCACCTGCCCTTTAGTCACCGGTAGTTGTGCAGGTACCTGCACCCAAATCGTCTTTTGCAGAAGTAGAGTGAAGATGCCTGCCTGACATTACGGTAGGCGCTAACCGTGTCAGAAGATCGTAAACCCAACGACGCGCATCCCATGCCGAACTCATGCAGGCTGATGCTAGGTAGATGAACGGACGGCGGCCACCGCTGCTTGCGGTGGCAGCCAGTTTCCCCTACCTTTTCTCAACCGGGATTGATGAACTCAAGCCGTAACAGCGCCCGTCTTGGGCGATTTCTCCGGAAGTCGCAGACGAAACTTCCCGGCGCCGAGCAGCGCCTGTGTCATCGCAGCAATCGTCAGGAACGCAGGATACTCCCAGCCGCCGTTCTGATTGCTGAACAGCCAGCCTGCGTCGGAGTGTACGTAGACAGCGCCGAGCAGCACCGGTATCAGCGCGACAGAGATGGCCCGCACCGCCACGCCTGCAAGGAGCAGCGCGCCACCGCCGATCTCGCCGAACGTCACGATGTACGCCATGAATCCCGGGAAGCCGACGGACTCGAAAAAGCTGGCCGTGCCGGGCAATGTGAATACCATTACCTTGAGAAGCCCGTGTGCGAGAAACATCGTGCCGAGGCCGATACGCAGAACGAGCGCGGCATAATCAGATTGGTTATTCATCGTTCATCTCCCTGGTTACCTCTGCGCCGCCCGCCGTCCGCAAGTCTGTGCCGTCAAGTCGGGCGTCCGAATTTTCAAGTTTCAGTCTGACTATTGATGTAAACGTGATAAACAGTACTATCGAGACAACATTGTTCTTGATAGAGCAACAATATGGATCGATTCGAGGATCTGCAGGCCTTCGTGGCCGTGGTAGAGGCGGGCAGCTTCACGGCGGCAGCCGAGCGTCTAGGCCTGGCCAAATCCGCCGTGTCGCGCCGGGTGTCTACGCTCGAGGACCGGCTCGGTGTGCAGCTTCTGCGGCGCACGACGCGGCGGCTCAACCTGACCGAAAGCGGCCGCAGCTTTTACGCGCGCAGCGCCCGCATCCTGGCCGATCTCGACGAGGCCGAATCGGCCGTCGCGCAGCAGCACGGCGAGCTGCGGGGCACGCTCCGCGTTGCGCTGCCGCTGTCTTTCGGTATTCGTCACATGGTTCGGCCGATCGCAGAATTCAGTCGTCAGCACCCCCACGTGACGTTCGATCTGGACCTGAACGATCGGCGGATCGATCTGCTCGAGGAGGGCGCGGATCTGGCCGTTCGCATCGGCCGCCTCGCTGATTCGTCACTGATCGCGAAACGGCTGTTCGACGCGCGCACGGTCGTCTGCGGCGCACCCGCTTACTTCGAAAAGCACGGCATGCCCCGAACCATCCAGGATCTCGAGGCGCGCCACTGCCTCGTCTATGCGAACCTGTCCGAGCCGACGAAGTGGGTCTGCCGTGACAAGGACGGAGTTGCTCATCGTATCGACGTTACGCCGGCCATGTCGGCGTCGAGCGGCGATTTTCTCTGCGCCGCCGCTGCCGAAGGTCTGGGAATCGCAATGCAGCCGACGTTCATCGCCGGCGAAGCGATCGGCCGCGGTGACCTCGTTCCGATACTGACCGATTATGACTGGCCTGTGACGCCTGCGTATGCCATTTATCCGCCGACGCGGCACCTGTCGTACCGCGTGCGGGCGTTTATCGACTTCCTGGCCGAGTATTTTGCGGGAACACCAGTGTGGGACAGGCACCGTTCCGATCGAACGTAAAGCGACGCTGCGCTGCCTTCGAGGGATTGCTGTACGATGTCTGTCGGCCAGACCGTGAGTATCCCCGATGAGCTTTGCCAGTGATCATACAGGCTTGAGTTATCCCGAGCCTGAATGGCAAATGCGGATCGATCTTGCAGCCTGTTACCGGCTCGCGGACCTGTTCGGCTTTTCCGACGTCATCTGGAATCACATAACGGCGAGAGTGCCCGACACGGATTACTTCCTGATCAACCGTTTCGGCCTGCGATTCGACGAGGTCACCGCGTCGAATCTGATCAAGCTGGATCTGGACGGCAATGTCGTTGATCCGGGATCCGGCACCAGCGCCGAGGACGTCAATTACACGGGCTACGTCATCCACAGCGCGATTCATGCGGCTCGACCGGACATCCACTGTGCCATGCACAGCCATACCGAGGCGGGCATGGCCGTGTCGGTTCTCGAGAAAGGGCTGCTGCCGATGATTCAGGATGCGATGCCATTGTACGGCCGCGTTTCCTATCACGATTACGAGGGGCTCTCCGTCGATACGGACGAGTGTGCGCGCCTGGCTGCCAACCTCGGCGACAATAAGGCGATGATCCTGCGCAATCATGGCCTGCTGACCTGCGGCGAGACCGTTGCTGAGGCGTTCATGGGCATGTACTACCTGGATCGAGCATGTCGCGTACAGATGCAGGTTCTGTCCAGCGGTCGATCCCACAGATTGCTGGATGATGCCGTTCTCGAAAAAGCTGCCCGGCAGTACGAGCAGTACCGCTACGGCAAGCACGAGTGGCCCGCGTTACTGCGGCTGGCCGATGCGCAATCACCGGGATTTCGCGAATAGCACGCTTGCCGATGGCGGAACGTCGGCAAACGCCTCATGCGTCGAAATAGGGTATTCACCCCAGACGCTCCGGCACTAACAGCAACTAAACTACTGGATTCATGGGACTGGCGTCGTGGCCAATTGTACCTGAGCGAATGCACTGTCCTTCATCCGCAACACCGTGGCGGGAGCGGCGTAGGATGCGCGGCAATTCGACACGTACGACCGCAAACGCGCATGCATGCATCATTTTCTTCTCGATCATTTCGCGGAGCTAGCCGGCAGCCGCAAGTTGTTGGCCGGCTTAGGATTGATGTGAGCTAAAATGGTAAGAAACAGGTTGGATTGCAGATGACGAGCCTGTACCGAGAGCTCAAGCGTCGCAACGTATTCAAGGTTGCGGTCGCCTATATCGTTGCCGCGTGGCTGGTGCTGCAGGTGGCCGATGTCGTGCTGAACAATGTCGAGGCGCCGGGCTGGATTTTTCACGTCATTCTGCTCTTGCTCGCCATCGGCCTGCCGTTTTCCCTGATTTTTGCCTGGGCCTACGAACTGACGCCCGAAGGCTTGAAGCGAGAGGCTGAAGTCGATCGTGCGAAATCAATTACGCACCAAACGGGACGCAAGCTCGATTTCATCATCATTGGCGTACTGGTCGTCGCGCTGGGCTATTTCGCCTACGACAAGTTCGTGCTCTCGCCGACGCGTGAGGCGGTCGTGCTAGAAAATTCAGATGCCGACTCTACGTCGGAAGCGGAGACTTCGATTGGTCCGGGCGAAAAGTCAATTGCGGTGCTGCCCTTCATCAATCTGTCGTCCGACCCGGAGCAGGAATATTTCTCGGACGGCATATCGGAAGAATTGTTGAATGTGCTTGCCCAATTCCCCGACTTGAGGGTCGCGGCGCGTACCTCATCATTTCAGTTCAAAGGACAGAATCGCAATATCTCGGAGATTGCGGAAACGCTGAATGTCGCGCACGTGCTGGAAGGGAGCGTGCGCAAATCCGGCAACAAGGTGCGCGTAACGGCGCAGCTGATAAAAGCGGAGGACGGCTTTCATCTGTGGTCGAACAGCTACGATCGGGAGCTGACGGATATCTTCGCGATTCAGGACGAGATCTCCGGAGCGATTGGAAATGCGCTGAAGCTGGAGCTGTCCCTGGGCGGCGCAGGCGGTTCCGGCGAGCGGCCCACGGTCGTTAGTGCCGCCAACCCGGAGGCCTACGAGGCGTATTTGCGTGGGCGTCAGCTGATCAATCGGCGCGGTCGTGAATCCATCGAGGAAGCCGTGCGGGCCCTGCAAAAGGCGCTGCGGCTCGACAGCGAGTTCGCGCCGGCTCACGCTCAGCTGGCGATCGCCACGGCGCTGCTGATGAACAACCCGTCGAGCTATGGTGATCTTACGCTTGTCGAAGTCATCGACCGTGCCACGCCGCATATCGAAAAGGCGACGGCTCTGGCGCCGGACCTGGCCGACGTGCACGCGGCCAAAGCAATCCTTGCGCTGAATCGGCTGAATTACGCGGCGGCGCTGGAGCACGCCGACAGGGCGCTGAAGCTGAACCCCAGCTATATCGATGCGTTGAACTGGCGTTACCTGGCCCTGTCGGCATTGGGGCGGTATGCGGAGATGATCAAGACGATCGAGCAGCTGCTCGAAATTGACCCGCTGAGCATCATCGGCCGCCTTAACTACATCAACTATTACGGCTATAAAGGGCGCCTCAAGGAAGGTCACGATATGGCCGACGATTTGATCGCGGCGTATCCGTGGGCCGGCTATACGTCGCACGCCAACCTCTCGGTCGGCTTCGAGGGCGATCTGTCGGGTGGGTTGTACTGGCTGCTGCGCGCGTTCGCCGCCGATCCAAGCGATAGTTTTTCGAACCGCTATCTGGTCCGTGTGTTTCTGTTCACAGGGATGCCCGACGAGGCTCGGCGGGTGGAGGATAACCTTACGTTCAAGGCAGATCTGGCGACGGGCAGGATAGGTGCCGCGGTCGAAAAAACCCGGCGCCAGTGGCGGGCGGACCCCGAAAACCCGACGGCGATGCTGGAGTACGCCGACGCGCTGTACCTGGCCGGCGATTATGTGGAGGCTCTCGAACGATACGAGAATTTGCTGGCCAAGCTGCCCGGAAGGCCGATCAAGGACGTTCTGGACGGCTCCCCCGAGGCCACGGCGCGCCTGGCATTCGTCCGGCGCCAGACGGGCGACCAGGCGGGTGCGGCAGCGGCGATGCGCCTGGTTACCGATGACGCTGCTGCGCGCGATGCTGCTGGAGTGGTCGATCAATTTGTCCATCGGGGACTGGCTATGCTCGCGGCGTTGGACGGGGATCGTGCCGTTGTTTTCCGTCGCGTCAGGGCTGCGATCGATGGAGGACTGCGCAATCCGTTCTTCTTTCAAGAGCCGGTGTTCGAAGCCGTGCGGAAGGAACCAGATTTCCAGGCGCTGCAGGCAGAGGTGAACGCGAAACTCGACATAGAGCGGCAAGAAGTCTTGCGGCTCATCTGTCTGAATAATCCGGTCCCGAGCGCCTGGAAGCCTTTGCCCGCAACCTGCGCGGACAGCTCGCAGGCCCGCAACCCGATAAACGCGTCAGATTTATTGGATTAACTGAAGCTGATAATTCCTCACACGCGTCAGCGGGTCGTGTCGTACACAGAACGACGTGACTCGAAGTGCGTGTTCTCGGAATACCCTTTCTTTCGATACGAGAAGTAGGCGACGCGGCGCGCCCGGTTGGATATGTTTGCAAGGCCGCGATGCAATATCCGATCGTCGAAAACGAGGCACGAGCCTGCGGTCATCGCTCGCGCAATGCCCTCGGGAACCGGATTTTGAGTGCCCAGCACGAGGCGCTCCGGCGTCGTGCCTTCGTGCTGATAGATGAGCTCGTCCCGGATGAGTGACGTGTTGCGCAGGTGATTCGTGAGGACATGCGAGCCGCGGGCGATTTCGGTGGGGCCCATGTCCATCGAAATGTCGTGCAGCGCCAGCATCACGTTTAGCGCGTGTGCGGGCAGATGTTCACGGTCCAGATGCGGCGAGTCCGTGTGCCAGCACTGCGCGGTGCTGCCGGGCTCTGAGAACACCACGCCGCTGAACGAGTGCTCGGCATCCTCGCCTAAAATCGCCGCGACGAGCGGCCACCAGGGCATCTCCTGGTCCTCGACGCCGAATTCCGCCGGCGAGATGGGCACGTCCCAGCGGCCCGGAGAGCGCTGCACGATCTCGATGTAGCCTGCCGCGCTGCCGATGCCGATCTCCTTGTCCCCGAGCGCCCGCCGGACCTCCGAAGCCCGGTGTTCGGCCACCGCCAGAATGTGCTTCACGAGCTCTGTGCCACAGAGCCCCGGTACCAGAACGAACCCGTCGGTGACCAGCAGCTGCGTGGCCGCCGATAGGTCACGTACCGCCTGGGTTGTCGCCGTTGGGCACATCCGGTGTCTCGCGTCAGGGTGCACCGATTATTCTAATTTGATCTCACGCTCATTGCCGGGGCCGGAACTTCACGTCTGGCAGGTGCCTAAAACGTGAGGTGTTTCGCAGCATCGACACCGAAGCCTGCTATGTTGATGACGGGCCGATTTGTCACGTATGTGGCCGCACGGGCACCGGGAAGGGTATAGTGCAGCCGCGCCGATCGGCGTAACTCCTTTTCGGGTATTGCACGAGTAAATTATGCTCTTCGATGGAATATTGCATTTGTCGCCATGGGGTTACGTTGCCGCCGCGCTGCTCTTGACGCACATTACGGTGGCCGCCGTGACCATCTTCCTGCACCGTCATCAGGCGCATCGCGCGCTGACGCTACATCCCGCCGTCAGCCATTTCTTCCGCATCTGGCTGTGGCTCACGACCGGGATGGTCACCCGCGAGTGGGTGGCGGTCCACCGCAAGCACCACGCGAAATGCGAGACCGACGAAGATCCGCACAGCCCGCAGGTTCGCGGAATTGCCAGAGTTCTGTTCGCAGGCGTCGGTCTGTATCAGGCAGAGGCGAGCAAGCCCGAGACGCTCGAGGACTACGGCAAGGGCACCCCGGACGACTGGCTCGAGCGCAACGTCTATGCGCGCCTGCCGGCGCACGGGATCGCGCTGATGTTTGCCATCGATGCGCTGCTCTTCGGATGGGTGGGTATGATCATTTTCGCCGTGCAGATGCTGTGGATTCCTTTTTGGGCTGCGGGCGTCATCAACGGCATCGGCCATTACTGGGGTTACCGGAATTTCGAGACGCAGGACGCGTCACGCAACATCGTGCCCGTTGGCGTGCTGATCGGCGGCGAGGAGCTGCACAACAACCATCATGCTTACCGACAGTCGGCCAGGTTCTCGAACAAGCGGTGGGAGTTCGACATCGGCTGGCTCTACATCCGCCTTCTCGAGACTGTCGGTCTCGCGAGCGTGACGCGGGCCGCCCCGACGACGGAATTCCGGGCGACCAAAGATGCGGTCGATCTGGAGACGGTGAAAGCCGTGCTGCGCAATCGCTTCCACGTACTCAAGGTGTACGGAACCCAGGTGATCCGGCCGGTGGTCAAAGTCGAGCTGAGCGGTGCGTACGCGCGCAAGCAGCTCCGGCGATTCCGGAAATGGATGACGCGGGAGGATATCGATCTGAATGCGGCGGAGCGCCGCACGCTGGAGCAGGCGTTGCAGAACAGCGCGACGCTGCGCACCGTCGTCGAGTTCAAGGAACAGCTCAAGTCGCTGATGCAGCCGGCACTGCAGGAGTCCGCGCGCCTGACCCGGCTGCAGGCCTGGTGTGCGAATGCCGAGGCGACCGGTATCGAGGCCCTGAACGAATTCGCCCGGCAGCTGCGCGGCTACCGCATGCTGACGGCCGCTGGCGCTTAGGTCAGCGGGATGACCTTGGGCTTCACGAGCTTCGCGAAGTCCTCATAGGACATGCGGACGAGCTCCGTATGTGATCCGGCATTGAACGCGATTTCCTCGTCCTCGGCGAGCTTTTCCGCCACGTACACGTCCATATCGTAAAGATTGCCGAACGGCGGCATTGCGCCCAGCTCGCAGTCCGGAAACAGGTCCGCGAACTCCGCTTCGGTCGCCAGGTCGACCTGCTCCGCTCCGACGCCGCGTTTGAGATAGTCGATATCCACCCGGTGAGACGCCGGCACGACCGCCATCGCGAACGTGTCGTCCAGTTTCACGATGACGGTTTTCGCAAGGTCCTTACCCGGAATATGCGTAAGTTCCGCGATCCGCTGCGCCGTGTAAGCCGGCGAGTGGCTGATCGTGACGTACTCGATATTGTTGCTGTCGAGATAACTTTTGAGCTTTTTCACCGGCATATCGTCATCCTCATCGAAAGTCGCCTTTTCAATAGATAATAGTCGAAGCGCGCAGCGTACGGCGCTGACCGCTGGGCAGACGCTTCGTCAATGTCGCCCCAGCGCTGCGGACAGGCCAGGATGGTCGGCACGCCCGCCGCCGGCAAATTTGCGCTCCAACCATTTGCTGCCCAGGCCGCCGCCGCTGTACCGGGCGATATCCTGCAACGAGTATTCGGTATCGCTCGTGATCGCGCCGGCGGCGAGCAGGCCGCTCCTCACGGCCGGGCCGATACCTTCGCACATGTCGCGGGTTGCGAGGCCCACGGCGTCGCCGACGATAAACGCGTTGCCGTCCCGGACGACGTCGACATTGCCGCGCAGGTAGTAGCTGTAGCCTTTCGGATCGTAATGTTCGTAACTGACGAGGCCAAGTTTTTTGAGCTTCGCGGCGAACTTCTTCCAGAAGTCCCGCAAATGCCCGCCCTGGCGCTTGAGCTGATCGGCCATGCCGCCGAGTCCGACGTTGATATACCCGTTCGCTTTCGGCACGTACCAGGCGTAGCCCGGCAGGCCGTCGTCGAAGAACCAAAGATGGCACTCCGGGTTGTTCCAGTCATAGGCAAATTCGTGCTCGTAGGTTGCGGTTTGAAGGGCCGCGCTCCGTGGATTCTGACCACTGAAAAACGTTTTGAAGACCGGACACGCCGTGCCGGCGGCGCCGATCAGGTACCTGGATCGATACTTGCCGTCGACGACGTAATCGGGCCCGTCGCACCGGATATCCCGAGCCTTGTGCTGAATGACCGCAGCGCCCGAACGGCGCAGCAGGTAATCGTCGAATTCGAAGCGGCGAATCGAGTGCTGCACCGTATTCATCCTAGCCGTCAGAACCTTCCAGTGCAGATGCAGTTTGTCGAAGGTCATGAAACCGAGCGGGTAATCGTCCGGGTCGAGCTCGAGATCCCGGATCGCCTCGGGCGTTACCCAGCCGGCGCACAGCTTAAGGCGCGGGAACGCGGCGCGGTCGAGCACCAGGACGTCCATGCCTGCTTCCCGCAGCTTCCAGGCACAGGTCGACCCGGCTGGCCCGCCGCCAACGACGATCACGTCGGCGGACTGCACGTCAGTGAATTCCCGGCTGCTCGCGATACTGGTAGTCGCGCGTCCAGGGTACCCGGTTGCTGCCGGGCGGCGCGAACAACACCTGGTAGAGCTGCAGCGATCCGGACTCGAAGCCCGCCGACGAGCCGGCCAGGTACAGCCGCCAGGTGCGCACGAACTCCTCGCTGTACATGTCCGCCACCTGGTCGGCGACGGCCTCGAAGTTTTTGAGCCAGGCCGCGCAGGTGCGGGCGTAATGCAGACGCAGGTTTTCGACATCGAGCACCGAAAACCTGTGTGGCTCGAAGACCGTCATCACTTCGCTCAGGCTCGGAATGTGGCCACCCGGGAATATGTGCTTGCGGATCCAGGGATCGGCAGGCTCGGGGTGGCTGCGACCGATGGAGTGCACGAGGCCGATGCCGTCGGGTTTCAGGCTGCGTTTTATAACGTCGCCCAGCGTGCGGAAGTTGCGGACGCCGACGTGCTCGAGCATGCCGACGGAGACGAACACGTCGCAGCGCTGGTCGATATTCCGGTAGTCGTCCTGGACGAACGACACGCGCTTCTCGAGACCCTGCGCGGCAGCCTGTTCCCGGGCAAAAGCGATCTGCTCGCTGGAAATATTGTAGGCGGTAATGTTGACGCCGTAACGTTCGGCCATATGCAGCGCGAGCGCGCCCCACCCGCAGCCGGCTTCGATCACTTTCTGGCCGGGTTTGAGATCGAGTTTGCGGCACACGTGGTCGAGCTTTGCTACCTGGGCCTCGGCGAGCGTCGCGCCCGGTGTAGCGTAGTACGCGCAGGTATAGACCAGGCGTTCGTCGAGCCACAGCTTGTAAAAGTCGTTGCCGAGGTCGTAATGATGATGAACGTTGTGCCGGGATCGCGTTAGCGAGTTCGCACGCACAGCGCGCAGCTTCGACCGGAGCTTCGGCAGCCAGTACCTCGAGCGATACTTGCGCGTTACTGCCGCCGTAGTTTCGTTGATGAATGCCAGGAAATCGCCATGCACCTCGAGCAGTCCCTCGCTGTAGCACTCACCGAAGCCGACCGATGGCGATCGCAGGAGCTTCCAAACGGTGCGGCGTTCGCAAAACTCCAGGCAGGCGACAGGACGTTTGTCGGTGACGGAGAATTCCTTGCCGTTCCAGAGGCGGATCGAGATTCGGGGATTGCCAACGTATTCGATTATCCGCCGGACCAGGTATTCGTCGAATGTGCCGTTCGCAACGCGTTGCCGGGTGTCGACACTCATCGCTTTCCTCTCAATACCTTATTGTTTTTCTTGGCTTATTCGGGGCCGGTTTCTGGTGCCGGCTGCAGCTTATTGTAATACAAATGTCCGGCTTCGGATTCCGGTCAAGACGATCGTGACTCCGCAAGACGGCGGGCCTCTGCGGTCGCTGCGCGGGCAGACGGGTAACTGCTTGAAAAAAAACCGTTAACCAGTTCCGGTTTTGGCTGCGACGCACGCACTTCGGTGGAACGCCGGCGTCAATTAGAATGTCGTCCCTTTGAGCCAGGCCGCATTGAGCGAGAACGCCCGGATTGTAGCGACGACCAGGGAGGTCGAGGATGCACACAAGGATCGTGACGACAGTTCTGGGGCTTATCGCAATCCTTATCCTCAGCGGTTGCGCGACAAACGCGACCGAGCGGCAGGATTACGAGGTAAATCCACCGATGATCAGCGCCGCTGAATTCGAGGTGATGATAAACGTCGAAGTCACGGTGCTCGAGCCGGCAGCGGATGGGGATACAACGCTGGCGGCTCTTAACTGAAGAATATTTAAAAAAGACACTGGGCCTGTTGCCGACGAGCCCCGCCCGGTGCCCCTCAGTCTGGTTTTTTTGGGGAACTACTCGGGCAGCACGCCGAGCTGTTCCATCA
>JBFJOC010000036.1:0-25220 GCA_041617855.1 Woeseiaceae bacterium
AGGGGTTTCTCCAACCGGGAGTAAACAATGGTTTCCTGGTTGCGGTCGCTGGTAAACGCATTGCGATAATCCTGGTAACCGGCTATCCAGTCAATAAAATAACCGCCGATATTGCGTTTGATCAGTTCGCCGCCGATAGTGGTCGTATCGTTGATGCCGCCGTACTGGTTGCCACTGCTCGCGCCGGAGCACGAATTCTCTCCGCCCGTGACCGCATCCCATTCCTCGATCGTCAGTTCCCGCATGATCCTCAACCTCCTTGTAGATCGGTAACGCGCGTTCTGCGCACCGGCACACGATAGCCGCGCAACGCGGCCGCTGCCCGCGCTGTTTTCGCGCGGTACGCCGACAATCACCCTGATCGGCGCCAAAAACGCGTGTTTTCGGTGGTTTTTAGCCTGTGACGCACCGCACAGAATGCGCGCCAGCGGCCGTTTACCCTGCGCAGACATCGGATGCTCTCGTAAACGGACTTACTCATGAACAGCTTACGCTTCACCACCTGTATTGCGCTGCTCGCTGCATTCGCCGCCGGACCCGCGGTCGCGGACAACGATTTCGGAGTCGGTATCAAGGCCGACACGCTCGGCATCGGCCTCGAGGGAACCTGGCGGCCGTTACCCTATTTCGACCTGCGCGTCGGCGCGAACGGCTACGACTACGACGATGACGGTTCCCAGGCCGGCATCAACTACGACGCAACGCTCGAGCTCGATACCGTGTATGCAACGGCGAATCTTCGCTTTCCGCTGAGCCCGTTTCGTGTTACGGCCGGACTCGTCTCCAACGGCAATGAGCTGACGATGGCATCGACTGACGCCGCTACCGTCGATCTCGGCGGAACCGTCTACACGGCTGCCGACGTCGGTAACCTGACCAGCACCACGTCATTCAAGTCTACGTCTCCCTACGTCGGTGTCGGCTACGACTTCTCGATGCTCGGCAAAGTCGGCCTGAATTTCGACCTCGGCGTGCTTTGGCAGGGTGACCCGAGCGTCACGTTGCAGGCAGACGGGCTGCTCGCCAACGATCCCGGCTTCCAGGCCGCACTGGAGGCCGAGCGCGTCGAACTCGTCGACGAGATGAAAGACTTTCGCGCCTGGCCCGTCGTATCGCTCGGTTTCGTCGTCAACTTCTAACCGGTTCCTGCGAGCCGCCGGCGATCGGCTTGCCTTCCGGCGCGCCGCTTGCGCGTCAAAACAGCGCGTCGAGCATGCGCGCGCCCACTATTGCGGCGCGCAATGCCTGACGCTGCAACGGGAGCATTGCGATGCGCGGGCCAATACCGCGCATGATGGCGGGCAGCGTCGCCGGCACATGCCCGGTACCAATCCACTCGGCAAGCTGCTTGCCGACCCAGGTCGCCGTGTTGACCCCGTTGCCGTGGTACCCGTAACCGAAAAAGACGTTTGCGTCCGCAGTCAGTTGCCCCACGGCCGGCGTCAATGAGCCCGTCGCGCAGATCAGCCCGTGCCACCGGTAGTCGATCTGAACGTCACGCCATGCCGGCCATATTCGTCCCAGCGTCCGTGCGAGCATCCGATAGGTACGCTGCTCGCCGTCGGGCGTGCCGCGCGTATGACCGCGGCCGCCAAACAGCAGCCGCCCGTCCGGCAGTAGCCGATAGTAATTGAACACGCGGCGAGAATTGATGATCACGTCGCGCGGTTCCCATGTTTGCGCTGCGAGCTCTGTCGCGCTCAGCGGTCGCGTAACGACGATCGCACTGATCAGCGGCATCGTTCGCCCGCGAAATGCCGCGTGCAGCTCGTCCGGCATAAAACCGTTCGTCGCGAATACGACCTTGCGCGCAACAACGGACCCCACTTCCGTAACCAGGCGCTGTCTGCCGCTCTTTTCCTCAGTCCACCCCGTGACCTCGCTCTGCGGATGCAGAACCGCTCCGTACCGTTCTGCGGCACTTGCAAGCCCCTGACAGTAGTTGAGCGGATGCAGGCCGAACGCCGGCCGCAGAACCAGCGCACCGTGGGATTCGGTTGACCTGTAGACCCGCTCGCGACATTCTGCGGCCGACCATAGTTCGACATCCATGCCGAGCGAATCCGCGAGTATCGCGGCATCTTGCCGCAGGGAGCGGAACGCATGCGTGGAATGTGCGACTTCAATCTCGGCGGTGCCGACCGCCCGGGCGTCGATCCCTTCGTCGGCGATGATGCGACGGACGAGCTCAACGGCCGCGACCTGGGCGCGGTAATACGCCCGCGCGGCCTCGAGCCCGTAACGCCGAATCAGCGCAGCGCGACTGAATCCGGTTCCGCCGATCGTACAAAATCCGCCGTTGCGCCCCGAGGCTCCCCAGCCGATGTGGCCCGCGTCCAGCACCCGCACATCGGCCGGATAATCCCTCGCCAGGTGCAGCGCCGTCGACAGCCCGGTGTAGCCGCCACCGATGACAGCAACGTCGCAGGTGACGTCGCCCTCGAGGCGGGCGCCGATCGGCGCGGACCTGCACGCCGTAGCCTCCCAATAGCTGGGCTGAGGCTCACTGAATCGGTACAGGTTGGCGTCGAAGAGTCTGCGCACGGCGTCCTAGGTTCCTGCAGCCGCTTCTCGGGGTCTGATGAGCGCGTTGTCGCGAACAAAATACAGCGCGAAGCCGATTGCAAGGAGCACCGGCAGCGGAACGAGCATCAGGCGAAACCAGCCAAAATAATGGATCACGGTACCGGCCAGCAGCGAGGTCGCGGCGGCGGTACCGAAGACGAGGAATTCGTTCACCGCCTGCGCTCGAAAACGCTCTTCAAGCGTGTACGTGTACGTGAGCATCGTGGTGCCGCCGACGTAAAGGAGGTTCCAGCCGACGCCCAGCAGAATAAGCGCCCACGAATAGTGCATGACCGACTGTCCCAAAAGCCCGACCGCCGATGTAACGAACAGCAGCACGATCCCAACCGACATCAGACGCACGAGACCGAGCTTCTCGATCAGAATTCCGGAGACGAGCGACGGTGCGTACATCCCGAGCACGTGTGCCCGAATCACGGCTGCAGTCTCGGCCACCGAATAGCCGTCGCGGACGTGCATGCTGAGCGGCGTCGCCGTCATGATCAGGGACATCAGTCCGTACGCGGCCGTGCCGCCGAGCACGGCCACGATGAACACGGGCTGCGTGACGATAGCGCGCAAGGCACGGCCTGACTGCTCCGAGTGACGATCGCTGCTCGCGCGGGCCGCTTCAAGGCGCAGAAACAGAATCGCCTGCAGCAGGTAGAGACCTGCCAGCACGATCATGGTGCCCGCATAGGGCACGTCGGGAAACCAGGTTTCGCCTCGCGCCGTCAGCTCCGGGCCGAGCAGCGCACCGCCGATAGATCCGAGTAACACGAACGATACCGCCCGGGGAATGTACTGCCCGGCGACGCTCTCGGCTGCCGCGTACCGATACTGCTGCGTGAAAGCCATGTTGATACCAAACACTACCGCCGCAAAGCCGAATAACCAGAAGCTTTCGAATTTGAGCGCCCATGCTGCCATCAGCACACCAACGACGGCGGAGCACGACGCCAGCGCAAACCCCCGTGACCGCCCAAGCCTCCGCATAATCAGCGTCGCCGGCACGGTCGATGCCGCGGTGGCGACGACCATGAGGGATATGGGCAGCGTTGCCCATGCCGGATTGGCCACGAACGCCGCGCCGATGATGCCCCCCAGCGTTACGAATATGATCGAGCCGGTCGCCGAAATCAGCTGACAGACGACGAGGATGGCCAGATTGCTCTTGTTCATGCTGTTTGGCATCGCGGTCCGACCCGCATTCTCACATAGTCGACGGCCGGCGTATTCTCAGGCACCGGGTCACGCCGGCAGCGTATAATTTTGCAACGTTCGCGCGGAGGGCGCTGCGTATCTCGGAGGCGATTTCGATGCCCGACATGCTCGAAGTCTCGGAGGATCTGGCTATCCCATTGGCCGAGATCGAGTACACGGCGATGCGCGCGAGCGGCCCTGGCGGCCAGAACGTGAACAAGGTCGCAACCGCCGTGCAGCTGCGCTTCGACATCGCGAACAGTGCGGCACTGCCGGTAGCCGTCAAACAACGTCTGCTTGAGCTTGCCGACAGCCGCATCTCCGCGGATGGTGTCTTCACCGTCAAGGCCCAGGAATATCGGAGCCAGGCGCGTAACAGGCACGCGGCGCTCGAACGGCTTCGGAACCTTATTGCAGAGGCGCTCGTCGAGAGCACACCGAGGGTACCGACGCGCGCCGCCCCGGCGGCAAGACGCAAGCGGCTTGCCGACAAACGTCGGCGCGGCCGGCTGAAACGGGATCGCGCTCGCGTGGACGACGATTAGGCGGCGCTGGCCGAGCAGTTCACCCGGTCGTCGCGCCAAACGCAGCCGTTATTGGCCCAGTAGTGCGATATGCCCAGCGCGTCGAGCAGCGCCGGGAATTCGGGGTGCTGCCTGAGCGGCCGAAATTCCGGGATAAACAGGAGGTCCATTTCGAAGACCTCGCCGGGCGCTGTGAGCTGCCAGGCGATACGCATCGCGCCATCGACGTCCCCTAGAATCGTTCGCGCCGTGACCTCGACGAGAGGCCCAATGTGCCTGTTCGCGGCCCCGCGCTCGATCGCCGCAAGCGCGACAGCGCTGTTTTCAGGGCGCTGAAACGCGGCGAAAACCGGATCGATCCAGTCTGACGGCACGCCCTGCAGCTCGACGGCGTCGCGGGCAATGCTGCGCGCCTGTTCGAGCTGGCCGTCGCGTACCAAAAGCAGCGCATGCGCGAGCAGATGTGTCGTGCCTACCGCATCCAGCCTGTCGACACGCTCGAAGAACTCCGTCGCACGAGCCGAATTGCCGAGCCAGGTGTACGCAATCGCAACGCGGCTGTTGATGACGGCGGACGTCGGATCGATGCTCAGCGCTTCGAGCGCCATACCGAGCGCCTCCTCGAGCCTGCCGACGCTGGCCAGCATCCGCGAATACCAATTGAACGCATTCGAGTCCACGACTCTGGCGCGGGTCGCTCGCCGATACGCTTCCTCCGACCTCGCCCATTCCTTGCGCTTGTGGTAGACGAAACCAAATACCGACCCGGCAGCATCGATGATGCTTGGGTCCAGCGCGATACCCTGCTCCACGGTGTCGATTGCCTTTGCATGCGCTTCCTCGAGTGGCGCACTCCGATGATCGGGCAGCAGCGCGTAGGCGGTTGCGAGCTGCAGATAGGCCGGACCGAAATTCGGATCCAGTTCGATCGTCTCTTGAAACAGGCGCATTGCCTCCTCGAGGTTACCCGGCCGGCCGCGTCGTTCGAACGCGTACAGGCCACGCATGTAACGATCGTAAGCCTGGAAATTTGTGGGGCGACTCGTCGAAACCAGCTGCCGCGGCGATTCGCCTAACATCTCGTTGCGGACCATTGCAGCCAGCCGTTCCTGCAACGCGAAGATATCCTCCAAACGCCCCGTTATGCTTCCCGTCGACACACTGATGCCGCTGCGGCCATCGGCGATTTCGTAGTTGATCTTCAGCACGTCGCGATTGCGCTGCACGCCGCCGAAGAGAACGGCGTCGACGTCCAGCATCGCGGCAATCTCGGTTACCTCACGGTCCGGATAATTGACCCGGGCACCCTTGACGGCGAAATCGGGGATGTTATGGAGCGTGTGCACGAGCTCCTCCTTGAAGCCGGACACGAGGTACAGGTCTCCCGAGTCGTCACTCAGGTTTTCGAACGGCAGCACGCCGATCGAGCGGATCGGCTCATGACTGACCCAAGGTGGCTCACGGAGCGTCACGGCGACGAGCAGCAGAAGCACGGCGCTGGCCCCCGCGAGTAGCCACAGCCTTGTCCGGCTGCCCCGGTGCGACGCGACCTCGCGCGATTCCGGGGCCGCTCGTAATCTGACCTTTTCGCGCAGTCGGTAACCGCGCCGGGTCAGCGTTTCGATATAGCGATACGGCTTTTTCCGGTCGCCGAGATGGCGCCGAAGCTGCGACAAGCAGCGATTGATCGGTTCATCGCTGGTCGGGCGGCCGTCCCACAGTTCGTCGATAAGCTCGTCGCGCGTCACGAGATCGCCGTCGCGCCGGGCCAGCGCCATGAGCACGCCGAAAACCTTCGGCTCGGGGTGTTCCTCCTGATCACCAGACCGCAGCACGCCCCTCGCGGGCAGGACCTCCCAATCCCCGAGCACAAACCCTTTCTTGAGTTCTTCTTCGGTCGGCATAGGAACAGTGTATGGACGCGCGCGCGGTCGCGAAATACTCGTTCATGGTACGCGAAACGGACCGGAAGCGCCGCTATTCCCCGCCGCGTAGCATGCCGACAAGAATCAGCGGGAATGTGACAGGCGACGTGATCAGCTACGGCTGCGCAGCGTCTGCGGCCAGAGCTGCCGCAATTCGAGACCCACCGCAACCAAGGCGCGCGCCACAGCCGGGTCTTTGTCACCCGGCCTCTAAAACAAGCCCTCGATTCGGCCCTTCTCGTTTACGCGAATGTTATAGGCTGCGGGCCGCCGCGGCAGCCCGGGCATTGTCATGATGGCGCCACAGACGACGACGAGGAATTCCGCCCCGGCCGCGAGCCGCAGCTCGCGAATCGGGACGACGTGTCCGGTAGGCGCGCCGAGGAGATGCGGGTCGGTCGAAAAACTATACTGCGTCTTGGCCACGCAAATCGGATAGTGACCGTAGCCGTCTTCCTCGAGCTTCGCGAACTCAGCCCGAACCTTCTTGTCCGCGATAATGTCATCGGCACCGTAAATTTCGCGCGCAATTTCCCGCGTTTTGTTCCAGAGCGTATCATCGTCATCATACAGCGTCCGAAACTGCGAGATGCTGCTGTCGCAAAGCTTCACGACTTCCTCCGCGAGCTCCTGTGCGCCGGCGCCGCCTTCCGCCCAGTGCATTGCCGTGATCGCATGCACGCCATGTTCCTCACAGTAGCTGCGGACCGCGGCGATCTCGGCATCCGTATCGGCCGAGAACCGATTGATCGCGACCACGACGGGTACACCGAAGTGGCCGAGGTTGCGAATGTGCTTGCCGAGATTGCGGCAGCCCTTAACCAGCGCATCGACGTTTTCCTCGCCGAGGCTTTCTTTGCCGACGCCGCCGTGCATCTTCAGCGCCTTGACAGTCGCGACTAACACCGCGGCGTCCGGGTGGAGCCCCGCCTTGCGGCATTTGATATTGAAGAACTTCTCCGCTCCAAGGTCGGCGCCGAATCCCGCCTCGGTGACCACGTAATCGGCGAGCTTCAGCGCCGTTCGGGTCGCGATGACCGAATTGCAGCCGTGAGCGATGTTGGCAAACGGCCCTCCGTGCATCAGTGCCGGATTATTCTCGATCGTTTGCACGAGATTTGGCTGAAATGCGTCGCGCAGCAGCGCCGTCATCGCTCCGTGCGCATTGAGCTCGCGAACCGTGACCGGCCGATCATCCCGGGTGTGACCGAACACAATGTTGCCGAGCCGGTTTTCGAGATCCCCGAGATCGCTCGCCAGACAGAAAATCGCCATGACCTCGGACGCCACGGTAATGTCGAATCCGGCCTCCCGAACCACGCCGTTGTGATAGCCCCCGAGACCGGACGCTACGAATCTCAACGCCCGATCGTTCATGTCGACGACACGTTTCCAGGTTACGCGACGCGGGTCGACGTTGAGCTCGTTTTCCCAATGCATATGATTGTCGATCAGTGCGGCGAGGAGATTGTGGGCCGCGCCGATCGCGTGAAAGTCGCCCGTGAAATGCAGATTGATATCCGTCATCGGCACGACCTGCGCGTACCCGCCCCCGGCGGCACCGCCCTTCATACCGAAACAGGGACCGAGACTGGGTTCTCGCAGGCAGATTGCAGCCCGCTTTCCGATTCGGTTCAGCGCGTCTCCCAGGCCGACCGTTGTCGTCGTCTTGCCTTCGCCGGCTGGCGTCGGTGATACAGCCGTCACGAGGATCAGCTTGCCGTCTGCCTTGGCACCGTTTGCCGTGATGAAGTCCGCACTGATCTTTGCCTTGTCGCGGCCGTAGGGGATCAGCGCCTCTGCGGGAATGCCGAGCTTTTCGCCGACCGCCGTGATCGGCGAGAGCGAAGCTGCCTGGGCGATCTCAATATCGGATTTGACAGCCATTGTTCGGGGCTCCCGTGATGCGCGAATGCGCCGGATTGTAGACGGAAAGTTGCGGCGAATACCAAGGACTTACGCGATCGCCGCGCCGTTCGTATGTCTACGGGCGACCCGCTCGATCTGTCGGCAGCGGGAAACGCGGCAGGACTTCAGGTCGCCCCAGCGGCGGAAGGCTTCGGCGCGTTGACCATGTCCGGCGGCCGGTGCAGGCCCATACGTTGGTACAGCAGTCCGAATGCATTCTGCAGCATCGCGTCTTTGATGATGCCGTCGACATCGCAGCCCTCAGCCAGGGTCAACAGACGCTCGAACGTACGCCGGTAATTGCGCGTATGCCGGCGGCGGATCTCGGTACCATAGAGCAGCTCGGGTAGTCCTCCCTCCTGCAGGAAGTCCATGGTCAGGAACTGGCGCGCAAAAGTTTCGCTATCGCCGTTCGCAGCCTGCCGAAACATCTCGTCCATCTGTTCGCGATTGTATCGGCCGCTGCCGACCGGACCGAGGCCCGACATGAACAGCATTCCCGAGATGCCGGCAAGCTGATGTTTCACGTTCTCGGCGATCTTGAAAAACGTTTCCTGGCGCGCGTTCATTTCGGTGGCGGCAATCGCCTGAGTCTGTTTTGCCGACTGCTCCGATGTCTGCCTGAGCGCCTCGGCGTGCCGAGCGAGCTCCCGCTGCTGAATGAACAGGCCGATCACGAGCCACAGGAATGCGAGTGGCGCAAACGCCCCCTCGAGAAATCCACCGATGGTATCCAGGCCCAATATCTGCTGCGGGTTTTGGCGCACTGCGGCCTGAACGAACCAGATGCCTCCCGAAATCCAGACCACAGTAACGATCAGCCCTAACCAGATGCGCCAGTCGCGCTCTCGAGCCAGTGCCAGAAATCGAGATTTGCCGCTCACATGAGAAGTGTAGAGCGTAGATTGCGAAAAATCAGGGGCCACGCATAGAATCGCCGAACCGTGACGCGGAGATTTCACTTGACGCTGGCAGGCTCCAAGCTTTTCCAAGTTTTCAAGTACACGGTCTACTTGCTGCTGATGATGAACATCTACTGGTTCTTCGTCGACGAGCATGCCGCCGCGGCGCTGCAGTTTGCAGACGGCGTGGCGCCGGCTGATCTGATCGAAGCGTACGCTGCAACAATCGACACTGCGGCTTGGGTCGTCCTGTTGCTGATGTTCGAACTCGAGACTTACGTGCTCGAGGACCAGCGAACGAACAGTGCGCTGGACCTTTCGTTGCAGGGCCTGCGAGCCGTGTGTTATGCGTTCATCGTGTACGCTTTTTACGGCTACATCGTGAACCTGACCGCGCTCGAATCGACAACGCCGCTGGAATTCGTCGAATCGCTCTGCGATCTGGCTGATGGGCAGTGGACCTATGCAACCGGACTCGACGAGTTCGTTACCATTACGCGAGATAACTGCACGACATTGTCGGGCGGTCAGAGCTTCCTGCAGCTTGCGAACCTGCCCGCCGCGGTCGACCCGGAGCGGCTGCGGGATATTCGCAACCTCGCGTGGGTCGACGTCATCAACGCGGGCGTTTGGTTGCTGGTTGTGATCGTGCTCGAACTGGACGTGCAGCTACAGGAACGGAACAGGCTTCGCGGTCTGCCGCTGAAAGCAAGCAACGCCGTGAAGTTGGTCCTCTACACGACGCTGCTGCTGGCTGCCGTATACTGGGGCATCAAGGGCGACTTCGTGGATTTCTGGGACGCGTTTCTCTGGCTCGTTGCATTCGTGTTCATCGAACTCAACGTATTCGAGTGGCGCCAGGAGACAAGCGGCGCAGCGTCGTCGGGGGCATCGTTCTCCCCATAGAGGCGACCCGACCAAGATACAGTGCCACCGACTGCGCGTATAACCCGCGGACGCCTTATTCGACGATGTCGAGACGCGCATCGTCCTTCTCCCGTTCCGCGAGTGCCGCGTCGGCATCCTTGACCTTGAGCCCGGTCATCATCAGTTCGCCATCCAGCGCCATGAGGAACGGATGCCAACTGTCGCTCTCGCCGCGACGATAGTGGCCCGACACTTCCCAGCCGTCGTTGCTGCGAAATACATACGCCTTACCCACTTTGCGATCCGGAGCCAGCGGGTCGACGATCTCGAGTGCCGGTATGCCCAACGTGTCTGCGAGCGACGTCCGCGCAGCCTGGACAGCGGCCTCTTCCGCCGCCCGCTCGATGCGCGGTCCCGGATCCGTGATCCAGCGATACGCGATGACCGCCGTCATGAGCCCGACCACGAGCGCGAAAATCCACTGTCCCGCTCTGCGGTTCATGAGCACCCCTCAGTCGATACCGATGATCTTGTGCGTTTGGAGGCTCAGCTGCCAGCGCGGATGGCGCAGGCAGTAATCGAACGCCGCGCGTGTGTGGGCTGCCCGATTCCGGTCGTCGAGCGGCTGCAGGTAGAAGTGCTTGAAATCCAGGTGCTCGAACCGCTCCGGCGCCGCCTCGGGCTCCTCCTGCGGATAGACGAGCTTAAGCTCGTCGCCCGAGGTTTGCTGCAGCGGGGCCCGACCTTTGGGGCTGACGCAAAGCCAGTCGATACCGGCCGGTGCCGCAATCGTGCCATTGCTCTCGACGCCGATTTCGAAGCCTGCGGCGTGCAGCGCGTCGATAGCGGCCGTATCCAGCTGCAGCAGCGGCTCGCCGCCGGTGCAGACGGCATAAGGCGACCCCGTTTGTGGTCCGGGTGGCCAGCTGGCGCTGACCGCGGCAGCGAGGGCTTCGGCGCTCCGGAACTTGCCGCCGCCAGGCCCGTCGGTGCCGACGAAGTCGGTATCGCAAAATCGACAGACCGCCTCGCTGCGATGCTGCTCGCGACCTGACCAGAGGTTGCAGCCCGCAAAGCGCACGAACACGGCCGGGCGGCCGGTGCGCGCCCCCTCGCCCTGCAGCGTGTAATAGATTTCCTTGAGGGAATACGTCACTGCGGGGCCAGCAGCGGGTCGGCGACGCCGGCCTCGGCGAAGCCCTTGGCCCGCAGGCGACACGCGGGACAATCTCCGCACGGCGGGCGCTGCCCATTATAACAAGTGTGCGTCAGCGCCATGGCCGGCAGCGCGCCGAGGTCGCGCGCGAGTTCGACAGTCTCTTTCTTGGAGCGGTACATCAGCGGCGCATGGATATGGATCTCGAATTCCATGCCCAGACGAATCGTTGTCTCGAGCGAGCGCAGCGTTTCCTCGCGGCAGTCCGGATACCCGCTGTAATCCGTCTGCGCGACGCCAGTCACGACGTGACGAATACGCCTCGGGTAGGCGTACGCCGCCGCAAACGTCAGAAAGATCAGATTGCGACCGGCCACAAACGTGTTCGGCAGACCCGTTTCGGCATCCTTGGCATCGACCACGTCGACGTTCGCATCCGTCAGCGCATTGCCGCCCAGCGCCGCGAACGTATCGATCGGCAACACAGCGTGCGGCACGCCCGCGTCGGTCGCAACGGCCGCCGCACAGTCCAGTTCTATGCGATGACGCTGTCCGTAGTCGAAGGTCAGCGCCGAAACCTGCGCGGGTCCGAAGCGATCCAGCGACCAGTAGAGGCAGGTCGTTGAATCCTGGCCGCCCGACAACACGACCAGCGCGCGTGTCGTCGAATCGCTCATGACGCCGGGGCTCGTTCACCGTCCCGAATCCGCCGGCGGTACCGGCTGCAATCCGGCTGCCCGTGAGCCACCAGGTAATCCCGCGTCAGCTCGGTCGAGACGTCCCAAAGGCGCTCGGCCATAGCGCTGTCGTAAAGATGGTGGTCGCCAAGCACCGTTACAGCATTGCAGTCCTCGAAGTATTTGCCGCTGGTCGAACCGAGGAGCGGACTTGTCGCGACGTAGCAGCTCGTCGCGGCACCCTGAGCGATCGTCTTACCCGCCCCGAGTGAGGTTACCGCCGCAAATCCCCACTGCGCGAAACGGCTGAGATTCCTGTCAATCTCGGTGTTGATGACCCCCGGATGCAGAGCATTCGCCGTAATCCGCGTGCCGCGCAGCAGCTTGGCCAGATGCAGGGCGAACAGCACGTTCGCGAGCTTGGACTGGCCGTAGGCACGAGCATCGCTGTACGCACGCCGGGCGTCCAGGTTATCGAATTCGATGCCAGCCGCCGGCGCCGACCGATAGGCCGAGCGGCTCGCGACCACTACTATGCGCCCCTGCCACGCACAGTACATGTTCTCCAGAAGCCGGTTGACGAGCACGAAGTGGCCGAGATGGTTGACGACGAAGTGCTTTTCGAGGCCATCGACGAACTCGCGCGTGTTGCCCCCGCCGCGCATCCCTGCATTGCACACCAGAATATCGACCGGAGCATTCAGGGAGTTGAGCGTAGCGGCGCAACCCACGACCGAGCCGAAGTCCGACAGCTCGAGGGCCACGGGCGTCGTCTTGCCAGTGACGCGCGAACACGCCGCCTCGGCCTTCTCGAGCGTTCGTCCGGTCCCAACGACATAGGCGCCGCGGTTCGCGAGAACGCGCAGCGTCTCGAAACCAATGCCTGACGTGCAGCCGGTGACGACCGCGAGCTTACCGCTGAGATCCAGGCCCGCCGTTACGTCTTCGGCGGTCGATTCCGGGCCAAATGCGCTCTGGGGAACGTCAGTGTCGGGGATCCTCCGCGGGCCTGCACAAGCCCCGACGAGCGGCAGCGCGACCGCGGCGCCGGAACCAGCCAGAAATTTTCTACGATCGAAGTGCATGGGCGGCCAGGGATGGCGGCGATCCTTACTTGAACAGTTTCTCGGCTTCGGAGAGCGCGCCGTCCACGCTCTCGCTCGCCGCGTCGCCGTCCCCGAAAAGCGCATCGAGCCGGCCCCGTGCCGCCTGTTCCTTGGCCAGGCGTTGCGCATCGAACGTGCCGGCCCCCGGTCGGAAATAATCGCAAAAATTCGCGGCGCGTTTGTCGATCACTTCCTCGGCGTCGTCCTCCCGACACTGTTTGGGCACGCGCGCATCAAAGTGTTCGCACATAAGACATGCGTGCAGGTAGTTTTCGCAAGACGGACACTCGTCGCGGCGCGACAGCGGCAGCGGCAGCGACTCGAGCGAGGCCCCGCAGCGGTAGCAGCGAAGGGCATTTGACATCCAGAAACATCCGATCGAATGACGTCGCGCCGAGTATAGCCGCTTGCCCGCCAGCCGCGGCGCCCGTAGCGACTGCCGCGGCCGGAAGTTTTATAATAAATAAAATTAAGAAAATCTCTTAATTTATTGTTTTATTTGTTGATTAGTAGGACTTTTGCCCCCCGAATATGGCCGCTCTTGAGCGCCCGGAGTGCGGCGTTCGCAGCGTCGAGCGGATACGACTCCACGCTGACGCGTAGCGGCACGCCCGCGGCGATCGGCAGAAACTCGGCGATGTCGGCGTGCGTGATGTTCGCGACAGTCTTCACCTCCTTCTCCTGCCACAGATGGCGTTCGTAGCTCAGCGTCGCCAGTACTTCGGCATCGCCGCTTTCCTTGCGGATCGCATTGATCACGAGCCGTCCGCCCGGCCGCAGCCGTTCGAGCGCAGCCAGCACCGGCCGCCACGCCGGCGTCGTGTCAATGATGGCGCGGGCCAAATCGGGCGGGGCTGCGTCGGTGTCGCCGACCCAGTCGGCGCCGAGTTCGGCTGCAAATTCACGTTCTGTGGCGCTGCGGGCGAACACGAACACCGGGGAATCGGGATACAGGTGCTTCGCCAGCTGCAGCGCCAGGTGACCAGAGCCGCCGAATCCCGTGAGCCCGAGTACGTCACCG
This sequence comes from Woeseiaceae bacterium, assembly GCA_041617855.1. Classification (GTDB taxonomy): domain Bacteria; phylum Pseudomonadota; class Gammaproteobacteria; order Steroidobacterales; family Woeseiaceae; genus UBA1847. Next base: position 13,855 of record JBFJOC010000036.1, read on the forward strand.
TTTTGGATGCCCGTGAGTTTTAGCGCGCGGAAGCCTACGCCGCCGGCGCACAGCAGCGGCGCCGCCTCGGTGTCGTCGAATATGTCGGGAATCGGGTACGCATAGGTTTCGCGTACGGTCATGTACTCCGCGTAGCCACCGTTCACGTCCCGCCCCGTCGCGCGGAACGCAGGGCTCAGGTTTTCCGTCGTCGAGCCGTCCGATGAGTAAATCCAGCCGATGCCGACGCGTTCGCCCACAGCTCGCCTATCGCAGCCGGCACCCACTTCGACGACCCGGCCGACGATCTCGTGACCCGGTATCACGGGCAGCGTAGGCGGCGGCGCCCTGCCCTCGATTTCGTCGAGCTCCGTATGACACACGCCGCATGCCGACACGGCCACGAGCAGTTCCGCCGGCCCCGGCCTTGGCTTCGGCCAGTCCTCCAGTGACAGCGGATCGGGCCGGGTCGCCAGATCCGCGAGCTTACGCAATACCATGGCGCGCATGCCGCGATCCCCTCCCTTGAGGCCTCGCTCGTGCAAGTATAAGACCATTCGCGAAATACCCGGCACATTCCGAATCGGTATGGCTTTTGCACTTCAACCGCCTGACCACAAAGCCACCCAGGACCAATGAAATGTCACGAATCGCCCGCACGTATCGCCGCGCATGGCTCGTTGCACTGGTGACATTAACTGCCGCGTGCGCTGGTCGACCCGAGCTCCTCAACAGTGAGCGTATCGAAGCCCGATTCGGAAGTTACGGCGTCGAGATACTGGCGCAGGACGACCGGGAGCGGCGCTCGAGCCTGTTCAGCCGCGAGCCCGTTGGCCGCGTCACCAGAACATTCGCGCTCGTTCAGTTCGCCGACAGTTCGGCGCCGGAACTTCGCGAGCAGCATGGGAACGTTATCGACGGCGCGTCGCTCGGCGCCGCGTTCCGCTCGGCGGGTTTCTCGGTACGCAAAATCTCGCGCCATATCGGCTGCATAAAGTTGCCCCCTTCCCACCCGATCGCTCGCCTGATGCAGCTCGGGCAATCGCAAACTCTGGCGATGCACGTGTATCGCCTGGACCTGGAACGGGACGGGCGTTCCTGGGAATACGCAACGATCACCGAAGTGCACCATCCTGACTACCTGGACGTCGAAAAACTGCGTTCGCTGTACAGGGTAAGTCGCAACCTGGCACTCGATCGCATGGCAATCGAAGAGCTCGTCCACCGCGTTCTGGATCAGCACTGGCAACGCCGACGCGAATCGACGATAGGCGGCGGCGCCCGATTGGTCCGACGACGGCTGGTTTCGCTCGCATCGGGTGTCTAAACTGCAGTCATCGCATAACAAAAAAGTCTGCGGAGGCTTACTCATGACGACGCGATCGATGCTCTCTATTGCCGCAATGCTCCCGGTGATGCTGGTGACGTTAACCGGCTTCGCTCAGAACGAGGTATCTGACCAGGCAGACGTCTGGTCGGCGATCGAGGCCCAATGGACTGCAAACGAGAAAAATGACGGTAAATGGATTGAGCCGATGCTCACCGACGACTTCCAGGCCTGGGAGAAGTCGTCGCCGGCACCGCGAACGAAGTCCTCGATGAAAATGTGGGACCGACTCAACAGAGAGTTGAGCAGAACCGTCGCGCACGAGCTCTACCCCCTGGCCATCGTCGTGCGCGACGATGTTGCCGTCGCCCATTACTTGTTCACGCGCGCCGTGGAGGATAAGGAGGGCAACACGGAAATCGACAATGGCCGCTACACCGACATTCTCGTGCGCACCGATGACGGGTGGAAGTTTCTCGCCTGGCACGGCGGTGACGACAGCTAGCAAACCGCTGGGGTGGGGCTGCCAGCGATCCGCCGGGCAGCCCCCCGGAAGCGCCGAAATTAAGGCGGTGTTCAGCTACGCGGGGCTATGCTGGCGCTCGAATGGACGTTTCCGTCTTGCGACGGAACGGGAGGCATTATGAATGCGGCAGCGAAGCTCACCCGAAACCTCGGTACCGCGCTCGTGGCGGCCGCGGCCTGGCCCGCGCTGCTGCTCGCACAGGTTCCGGTCGATGCCGACGGCAACCCGATCGGGACGACTGCTCAGGCCCCGGCGGCAGAAGCAGCTACCGGCGCCGAAAACATCCCGCTGCTCGATTCGGCGGAGCTCGAAGAACTCGTCGGTCCAATTGCGCTGTATCCCGACGACCTGCTGGCGATCGTGCTGCCCGCATCGACGTTCCCTCTGCAGATCGTCCAGGCTGGTCGGTTTCTCGAGCAGCTCGAAGAGGATCCGTCGCTCGAGCCGGATGCCGACTGGGACGACTCTATCGTCGCGCTGACGAACTATCCGGAGGTCGTCGAACTGCTCAACGATGATCTCGACTGGACCTGGCGACTCGGCGAAGCCGTCGTTGCCCAGCAAGGCGACGTCATTTCTGCAATAGAAACGTTCAGGGACCGCGCCTATGCTGCAGGTAACTTGAAGAGCGACGCGCATCAGACGGTTGCGCGAAACGGCGGCGTCGTTGAAATCACCCCCGTCAGTGATAACACGATTTACGTGCCCTATTACGAGCCCGAGCACGTCGTCGTACATCAGCCACGACCGGTGTATTTCTACTATCCGCGTCCCTGCCCAGTTTATTATTACCCTTATGCATCCTCGTATGCGTTCGATCGAGGGTTTTTCTGGGGCGTAACCACAGCCTTCAGCATCGGCTGGTACACCGATAGGCTGCACGTTTTCCACCACAGCTACCACGGGCACCCGTACTTCGGACGGATATATCGGGACCGCTGGTGGTACCGGCGGCCGTCGCTCCATGTGCACAACCATTATTATCCGAACACGACCGTCAACATCTCGATCAATCGTTACGCGTCGGGCGACTACTGGCGGCCGCAGCACCGTCGGACCGTCCGCTACTCCGATCGCCGGATAACCCGAACACGGTACTACCCCAGTAGGGATGTCCCTCGCTCGCGACGTGATGCTTCGATGGAGGAGCCCCGAACCGCCAATTCGACGCTACGCCCGGCTACGAGCGGTCGGCACGCCACGCGCTTGCGAGAGGCCGGTGACCGCACGCGCCGGAGTTCCGGCTTTGCCCGGACCGAGCGACATGCCGATCGAAATCGAAGCGAAACACCATCGTCGGCCCAGCAGCGTGTTCGCCCACGCGATGCCGCAAGCACCATTCGTTTTCGCGAGCGTCCGTCGCGCGCTGATAGCGATCGCCGGCAGCGCAGGTCCACATCGCAGGATACGGCTACGACGCGGCATCAGGTCCGTCCGCCGCCCCGCGAAGTCGAGACCTTACGAACGCGGAATCGCGACGTTCGCAGTCAGCGCCAGTCTGCGTCGGATACGATCCGCCATATCGCGGGTGCGCGTAACGACGCGGCCAGGACATCCGCGCCGCCGCCCCGCCGCTCGCAACGCGCGGCGGAGCGGGTAACGAAAAATCAGGTGCGGTCGAGTCCGCCGAAACTCTCTTCGGCGCCCGTAACCACGCAGCGTGCGCAACCGCAGCCCCGGACCGTGCGCGCGGCGCCGCGTTCGACTCCGCGGCCGCCGGCAGTCAATGCGAGAAACACGAGCCGCGGCGCGGCGAAGCCCGAGAGACGGAGCGCCAAGGAGGGCGCCAGCTCGGAGCGGCGGCAGGAACGCCCGCGTACGCGCGGACGCCTGGCCGCGAACGCCCGACGCCGCTGAGCCGTGCGGCCGACAACGGGGCGCCGCCCTGACAGACTATTGCTCAGGTGGGGCCGCATCTGAATCAGGCGAGGTGTCGGATTCCGGCCGCTTCGAATCCTCGGCCGTCAGTTCCCAGGCCACGTAGGCAATACAGCCCGCAGTGAACACACCGAGCAAAACGAGGATGACGGGCAGCCAGGCGCGCATGTCCGTCATGCTAACACCGTGTGGCTCCGCCGCGCCTCAATCCCTCGCGCTTTTGTTCTTCGGCAGACGGCCGGCCTTGCGCAGCGCCTCGCGCAGGACATACTCGATTTGCGCATTGAGACTCCGCAATTCGTCGTTCGCCCAGCGCTGCATGGCCGAAAGCGTTTTCTCGTCAATGCGCAGCGCAAATGCCTTGCGTGCCGCCATTCGCTCGTTCGCTCTGGTTGCTCGCCCGGGGCTCGCTCAGGCGTACAGCGAGCCCGCATTCACGACCGGCTGTGCACCCTCCTCACCGCAAAGAACGACGAGCAGGTTGCTCACCATAGCGGCCTTGCGCTCCTCGTCCAGCTCGACGACATCCTTGGCCTTGAGCTGTTGCAGTGCCATCTCGACCATGCCGACCGCGCCGGCGACCAGCTGCGTTCGCGCGGCGATGATCGCCGACGCCTGCTGGCGCCGCAGCATCGCGTGCGCGATCTCCGGAGCGTAGGCGAGATGGCTGATGCGGGCCTCGATGACCGTGACGCCGGCCTGCTCCAGGCGATCCTGGATCTCTTCGCGGAGCGCTCGCGCAATTTCGGCCGGGTGGCTGCGCAGCGCGACGCTGTCGTCCTCATGCGGTTCGTACGGGTAAGCAGTCGACAGGTTTCTGAGCGCCGACTCGCTTTGAATCTGCACGAACTCCTCGTAGTCGTCGACTTCGAAGATTGCCTCTGCCGTATCGAACACTTTCCAGACCACGACCGCCGCAATCTCGATCGGACTGCCGCGAGAGTCATTGACCTTGAGTTTGCCGCTTTCGAAATTGCGAACCCGCGTCGAGACGGCAGTCTTGAAATAAAACGGATTGGCCCACTTGAGCCCCGGATCGTGCACGGTGCCGACGTATTTCCCGAAAAGCTGCAACACCTTGGCCTCGTTCGGATGCACCAGGAACATGCCCGCCCAGAGAACCGCTACGACGACGGACGCCAGTGCAAAAGCGATGATGCCCCCGATAGCCTGCTGCATGGCCATCCTGTAGATGCCGTAGGCAAAACCGAGCTGCAGGACTGCGAGCACGGCGAGCATGACGTAACCGTATGACACGCTTCTAACCTGTTCACGAATCATGGGTCTCTCTCCGGGAGAAATCATATTGATATCAATTTGATATCAATCCGGAAACGGCGTCAAGTGCGCATGGTTCGGATTCGTCATAAGACGTTGATTTTCTGGCGCCGCAGCGCAGCGACGACCGGTCTTATGTGAGGTCGGGACGCGGGCCGCGCGGCAGGCGCGCCTCGAAACAGGCGCCGCGTCCGCCGGTCGGGAGGAATTCTAGGGTACCTCCGTGGGCGCTCGCGACGAGCTTGGCCAGGTACAGGCCGAGCCCGGTGCCGCCGGAGGCCCGGGTGCGGGACGGGTCGCCACGGTAGAACGGCTCACCGACGTGCTTGACCTGTTCCGGCGTCATGCCGGGGCCCCGGTCGCGAACTCGAAAGACGAGATCATCTCCATCCTCCTCGAGCGTCAGCTCGACGTCGCCGTCCGCCGGGTCCGCGTATCGCAGCGCGTTACTCAGCAGGTTCTTGAGCAGCAAAACGAGCCTGGCCGCATCGACGTTGGCGATCACGGGTCCCGGCGGCAGCGAAACCACAATGCGATTCCCGTCGCGGGCGAAAAAATCGTCGATGAGCGCTGCAATGAGGTCGTTGACATCGACCTCGGCGCGCACGAGCTCCGCGTGTCGCGTATTCAGTCGCTCGGCCTCCAGCAGCGCGTCGACGATCTTTTCCATTTCGACGACCTCGGCTCGTATCGACTCCCTTTCGGATTCGCTATCGAGAAACTCGAGCTGCAGGCGCATGCGCGACAGCGGCGTACGCAGCTCGTGACTGATCCCGAGGAGCAGTGCACGCTTCGCGTCGAGCATGCTCTCTACGTCTCCAGCGAGCTTGTTGATGTCGGTCGCCAGATCGCCGAGCTGATCACTGCGTATGTTCTCGATGCGGTTTTCAAAATCGCCGCGACCGATTCTGGCGGCACCCTTGCGGATCGCTCGAATCGGACGAAACAGCCACTGCACCGCGGCATAGCCCAGCAGCAGAAACGACAGCCCGAGCGCGATGATCATCGAGATGAGATCCGGCCCGGTTCGCTGGTCGCCGATGCGTGGAGTGGATACGACGATATCGTACTCGCCGTTGCGCAGTTTCAGAAAGCGGTGGAAACCGTCGGCGGCAAATTCGACCCCCATCAGCTCGTCGACCCACGCGTCCGGGTCATCGCGGAACCTGGGACTCGGGGCGAACGTCAGCTCCGAGATCTTCGGGAAATTCGGATCCGATGCCCAGTCGATCTCGGGCCCGAATATCCGGATGTCGACCGGCACCGCTTCGGTGATCGCGAGCGCGCGGTCTATGCGTGGCGGCGTCCCCAGGTCCTCGCGCACGTAGTGCACGTGCAGGGACAGGTGACCGCTGATCAGCCCGCGGATGTCGTCGCTGTTGTAGACCCACTGTATGGTTTTCAGCGCGCCGAGAACAAACAGGCCACCCAGGACCAGGAAGATCGCCAGCAGCCGAAACGACAGCGATCGTGCGAGGTATCTAAGCATCCATTACCGGAACGCCGATGAACGAGTAGCCTCGGCCCCAGACGGTCTGGATGAAGCGCGGCGGTTTCACGGAATCGCCGAGCTTCTGACGCAGCCGGCTGATCATGATGTCCACGGAGCGTGTGAGTATCGCCGCATCGATGCCGCGCAGCTCACTCAGAATCTCGTCGCGCGAGAGCTTGCGTCCGTGGCGGCGCGCGAGCAGCAGCAGCAGCTCGTACTCCATTGACGTGAGATCCACGTCGTTGCCGTCGACCTGTACAGAGCGCGTTTCGGTATCGATCGCCAGTCCCTCGAAGCTCAGCTTGCCGGCCTCGGGCCCGGCGATCTCGCTGCGCCGCAGCGTCGCCTGGACCCGCGCGACCAGCTCGCGCGGTTCAAACGGCTTGCCGACGTAATCGTCGGCTCCGAGCTCGAGGCCGGACACCCTGTCGATGACGTCGCCCCGCGCCGTGAGCATGATGATCGGGATGTTGCTGGTCTTACGAACCTCGCGGCAGATTTCAAAGCCGTCTTTACCGGGCAGCATGACGTCCAGCAGCAGCAGATCGGGATCCTCGCGGGTCAGGCGCTTGAAGCCCTCCTTCGCATCCGCCGCGCACAGCAAGTCGATCCCGAAGCGATCGAAATACGCTTTGAGCAGATCCGAGTGTTTCTTGTCGTCGTCGATCAACAGAACCTTGGTCACGATGAATTCTCCAAAGCGCGAGCCTTCTTATCGAATCATACTGCCGTGGCTGGCGGGCGTCCCGTTTTCGGTGCGCCGAGAAACATCCCGAAACAATCCGAAACGCTGTCGACATCCTTTCGAGCACTTCAGTAGCGAGACTTCCAGCCATCCAGCTATGACACTTACAGACAGGGGTAATTCATGAAAATTTCGAGACTTCTGCCGATGCTGTTGGCAACCGCCACGCTGTCGGCCTGCTTTCACGACGACGACGATCCTGTGATCGTCGAGGAGCCGGCACCGCCCGGGACTTTCGCGCTGCAGGTATTGCACGGATCGCCTGACGCTCCGCCTGTGAATGTGCTCGTCAACGGCGCAGAAGCGCTTGCCGACATCGATTACAAGGTCGGGTCGGGGCGCACCGAACTCGAGGCAGGCGTCGTATCGATCCAGGTGGACGGCATACTACCTGGCGGAGACGCGGCGGTGATCGGCCCGATCGACCTGACGTTTGACGCTGACAAGATCTACACGGTGGTTGCTATCGGGCAGGTGGCTGCCGGTTCGAACGCCCCGCTCGAGGGGTTCGTGTTCAATCAGCCGCGCGAAGCCGTTTCCGCATCCAGCGCGCGCCTTGCCGTCATGCATGCTGCACCGCTTGCCCCAGCCGTCGACGTTTACGTCACGGCTCCGGACGCTGACCTCGCGGCAAGCGCGCCGGTCGGATCGTTCGAGTATAAAGGGACGCTCGGGCCAACCGAAGTTACCGCCGGCGATTACCAGATACGCGTGACGCTGGCCGGCGATCCGATGACGGTCGTCTACGACTCGGGCACGGTAACGCTGAACGATGGGGACGATCTTTTCGTTGCGGCCGTTGAGAATACTACGACGGGCGCGTCCCCGATTAGCCTCGTTGCGCTGACCGGCAGCGGCTCGGTGGAGATCGCGGACATTGCGAGGCCCGCAGCCTTACGCGTCGTGCACGCGGCATCTGACGCGCCGGCAGTGGATGTGCTCGCCGACGGTAATATCCTTGTTACCGGTCTGGAATTCCCCAACGTCACGCCGTTTCTCGAAGTGCCCGCAGCAACCTACCTCGTCGAGGTCGAGCCGACATCGCCCGTGCCGGTCGATCCGGTCATTACCGCCAACCTGACGCTGGAAGCCGGCACGAAATACACCGCGCTGGCGGTAGGCACGCTCGGCAACGGCACCCTCGACGCCCGCGTCGCCGCCGACGATCCGCGTCCGGTCTCGGCCTATGCAAAAGTCCGCATCATTCATGCCGCGGAGGCCGCACCGCTCGTGGACGTCTATGTAACCGCCGTCGGTGCCGACATCAACAACGAGGGGCCCGCGGTCAGCGATTTTGCGTTCCTCGACAATACCGGGTTCCTGACCCTTCCGGCCGGCGACTACGACGTGTCGGTGACGCCGGCAGGTACCAAGGACATCGCCATCTTTGCGACGATCAGTATCGCCGACGGCGGCGTCTACACTGCAATCGCGCGTGACCCGCTGCCAATGCAGGCCGAGCTGGGCCTGATTCTCGCGGACGATTTCGTTTCGCCCTGAGGGCTACCGCGGCGGACACGGGCGCACCCACCTTTGCTTCATCCCTGCCTCGCGCGGGGATTTTTTTGTCTGCACGCCCCCCGACCGCGGGCGAGACCGTTGCGCATCACGGCTTCAGCGCGGCGAGTTTCTTCTCTATGTTGCTGCGCAGCCGCGCTGCGACCGGGGCTGAAAGAAAGCGCTCGAGATCCTCAGCGGCGGGCGTTGGATCGTACGCAAAGCGGAAAAGCTCCAATACCGTGACCTGCCGCGCCGGGTTTTCGACCAGCGTGACGAAGTCCCCGCGGCGAATCTCGCCCTCGTTCAGGACGCGAAAATAGATGCCGGGTCGTTCCGCGCGCCGAAACTTGAGGCCGAATTCCCGGTCCTGCATGCACGCAGCGAGCGTCGCGCAGGGAATGCGGGGTGCCGTCGCTTCGAGGACGGTAGCGCCGATCAGCAATCGGTCGCCGATGAACAGGTCGCTCGGCAGGCCCGAAATCGTGAGATTGTCCCCGAAGCAGCCAGGCTCCAGACGCCTGCCGAGCTGCCGGGACCACCATGCGTAGTCGTCTTCGCTGTAGGCGTAAACCGCCTGATCCGGCCCGCCGTGATGCTCGAGATCCACGATCGTATCGGTACCGACGGCAAGCTGGCTTACAGCGACCGCTCCGGGCATCGGATGTTTCCGTATGCCGGTCTTCATGACGTCCTGGCCGCGGGACAGCCGCTCGACCGATCCGACGTTCACGCTCGCGATGCGCATGTCCATTCGCATTACTCCAACAGCCGATGCGTGGCACCGATCCTGTTCGCGCTGGTCGCCGTTACGCCCGCTGTTGCGGCGAAATCCGGCCAGCGCCGCACGACGGCGACGACCTCATCGACGGCGTCACCGCCGTTTGCAAGCCCGATCGCGCTCGCAACGGTGATCAGGTCATTCCTGGAGATACTGTCACAGCGCCCGTTGATCGACATTCGGTGGCAGCATCCCGATTTATTCCCGGGATTGTAGGCAAAAACGACGTCGAACGCGGGTGCCAGCGACCAGCGCCCGGCTTTGTCCATGAGAAACGCTATGTGTTTCGTGCTGTCGTCCTGATTTCGCGCCACGACGTTGAAGACCATCCGCCGAAACAGCTCGACGACGTCATTGTCCGGTACATCGAGTCGCCGCATCACCGCAAATGCCTGTTCGTAACTGTAGACGCAACCGGGTCGGTCGTCCGCATGGGCGATGGCGTACAGCGACTGCACGTGCTTTTTGTCGCCGTCCTCACTGCGGTCGAAACGGCGCGCCATGAAATGGCTGCGCCCTCCTTCCTCGAGCAGCCGACAGTCGGGCATCCGAATGCCCGCCAGCGCGGCCATCCGGGCATAGGCAAACTCGACGCGGCCCTGATCCTCGAGGCCGGTAGCGCTGCGCCTGACACCGTCGAGCTTCAGGATCCAGTACTGAAATCCGGCCGGTGCTCGCAACTGCCCCGAGCGCAGCTCGCCGGTATCTGGATGTCGCGCAACTACGGCCTTTGCGGTCACTCCCCCGGCCGAAGTTCCGACGCGGAGGATTTCGTCCAGCTGCCTCGCGTACCCGCCAGCATCTGCCCGCAGCCGGATCTTGATACCGTCGTGGAGATCGAGCACCTGTCTCGCCAGCCGAACGAGCGATGCGACGTCGACCGCAACGCAGCCGCGCGTGGTGTTGCGCAAGGCGGGCCGGAATTCGAGCGCGCCCATACCGCGTCGTCCCAGGTAGCGAAGTCGCCCGACCGGGCTGAGATCCCGCCGCTTCAGACCCTCACGCAGCCGCCACTGGCCCATGACGGCGTTACCGAAATCGCCGAGCAGGCTGTCGGCCAGGAGCCCCGGCAAACCCAGAAACGAGGTGTCAGTCAGGGACGGAAAGCGATAGACACGCGGGCCGAGTGGCATCTGAAGCGGTGCCAGCTGTATGCCGCTCTGCTGAAACGCGGGATCGAATTCGAACGAGGCGACGCCGGCCTGTGCGTCCCAGCAAACGGCGCCGATGCGCCGCCCCCACAGCATGACTTCGGCGGCATCGACCGCGTTTGCTACCACCGCCAGGCGCGACCGCCGCGGCGCGCACCGCTCGCTCGCTGCCGGATGCGGCCGCCCCGCTCGGCTAGCGCGATCGGGCTGGGACCCTGGTCCGCAAGCAGCGGCTCGAGTGTGGCCAAAGCCCCCACGCCCCTCAGCAAACGAATCAAGGTCCCGAGCGAGATGTTGTGACCATCCTCCGCGTTACACACCGTCTTGAGGGACACCCCGACCCCTTTGGCCAGGGCGCGCTGTGTCAGATTTGCATCCAGGCGGGCACGTCGCAGCCGTCGGCCCAGCTCCGTGAGGATTCGCTCGCTTGGCATATCAGAAAATTTCATAATTAGTATATTTATACTATTAAAAGCGAGATTAACGCAATAACAGGTATTATATTATAAGTTTTAGATAAAAAAACTGTTAAGAACGCATGTTTTTCCGATAATCGGTAAAAGATTACTACTTTGGTGCGGCGACAGCGCTGCCGGGTGACCCGCTCAGACTTTGACCTTGCCCAGGGCAATCGCAACCAGGAGCAGCGCAATCAGCGCGACCGACATGACGCCGAAAAACATGCAAATGATGAAGATTGTCTGTTCCATGC
>JBFJOC010000037.1:0-24134 GCA_041617855.1 Woeseiaceae bacterium
CGCCGAGCTGCTGGGCGATGCTGACGGCAATCGGCGTGCCAATGACGGCGGCGGCGTTGTTGGACACGATATTCGTCAGGATCGACATCAGCAGCAGGAACGCGCTCAGGATCATCGGTGTCGGCAGGCCCGACGCGGCCGTGACGAAACTGAGCGCAAGCCAGTCCGCCATGCCGGTGCCCATGAGCGCCTTACCCAGGGCGAGTGCGGTGACGATGATCATGACGACGGGAATCGACAGCGCGGTCGCAGCGTCCCGCCAGCTCAGGCAGCCCGTAACGATCATGAGGCCGAGACCCGTCACAGCGCTCACCGATATCGGCATGATGCCGAGCGCCGCAGCGAGCACGACTAAGGCCATGATCGCCAGCGCGCGCCGCGCGTTGTGCGTTTGTGGCAGGTCGGTCGTACCGTCGAGGACCAGCATCGTACCGCTGTCCTTCAGCGTCTGGATTGCGTCGCGCGTTCCCTGCACCAGCAGCACGTCACCCGCGCGCAACCGAATGAGGTTCAGATCACCGGTAATCTGCGAGCTTGGTGCCCGCGCCCGGTGCAGAGCCAGCGGCATCAGGCCGTAGCTGCTGCTGAAGCTGGTCGCGGCGAGCGTGCGCAAATGCAGCGGCGAGCCGCGCGTCACGACGACCTCCGCGAGCTGCTGGCCTTCGGCGAGCAGCGGCGTCGTGTCATCGACCGGATGTTCGCTGTCACTCACGTTGAAGAGCGTCACCCCCAGGAGCTGCTCGTAGTATTTCAGGTTCTCCGGCGTGTCCTTGACAAACAGGCGGTCGCCAGGCTGCAGCGTCACGGACGGCAGCTTCGCGAGAAACAGCGACTCGCTGCGCTGAATCTTGTCGATGCGCAGCTGGCCGTCGGCTTTGGCCAGGACTTCGGACAGCGTCTTGCCATCGGCGAAGCCGCCTTCCTTGATGTTCAGCTGTGCGCTGAAGATTCGCGGCGACGTGTCGGCCATTGGTGGCGTGCGGTCCGGCAGCAGCTTCGGCGAGATGAGCCACAGGAACAGGATGCCGATGCCGCCGACGATGGCGACGGGAAAGACCCATTCGAACATTGTGAACGTGTGCAGGCCCATGTCCTGCGATATGCCGACCACGAGCAGGTTCGTCGAGGTGCCGATCGTCGTCGACATGCCGCCGATGATCGTCGCAAGCCCCATCGGCATCATCACTTCCGACACCGGAAACTTCACCCGCAGCGACGCGCCGACGAGGATGGGCATCAGCAGCACGACGATCGGCGTGTTGTTCATGAACGCGCTTAGAATGGCGCCTGCAACCAACGTCACCAGCAAAGCGAGCAGGGGTCGGGTCGACCAGGCGCGCGCGACGACTGTTGCGAGCGGCTGCAGCGCACCGGTCGTCTCCAGTGCCTTACCGACCATCATGAGCGCACAGATAGCGACGAGCGCCTCGTTGCCGAAGCCGGCGAAAAAGTCGACCGGGCCAAGCGCTCGCTCGCCGTCTTTTACATAAGGTATGAGCTCGAAGCCAACGACAAGAACGATCAGGATTGCGAGCGACGATGACTCGAGCGGTATGCGATCCCGGGTAAACAGGAACAGGGCGAGCGCCGTGAGCAGCAGTACCGCGATTCCGTGCGCGTCAGGAGTTATCGGTTGCAAAGCCTCCCCTCGTTCCTGGCGTTACTTGCGGATCGGCTCGGTGCGAGCAGAATCACGGTATCTCAGTTCATACCTGCTCCGCAATCTGTTTTCCGTTGTCTTTTTGCCGGAGCACCGCCCATAAGTGCTGGTAAAAACAACGATATTGCTCGAGCGTCCAGTTCGCAAGCGAGCGCGGCTCACGCAGCGCGCAGGCGTCGGCCAGTGTGAGCACCGGTACGAGATTTGCGAATTCATTCGCCGCGAATTGCCCGGCGGGGAACAGCGACCATGGACTCAGAACGAAAAGATTGCGGTGCGCGAGTGCCGTATCGCTAACAGCGTCGCGCCAGCGTGCGTGCCAGCCATGCGCAATGCTGCCCGCAGGTAACCGTGATCCCGGTTCCGATGTCCGGATGGCGGGCAGCGTGGCGCGCGATTTTGCAAGCGCATGCGAGCGCGCGACCAGCAGGTCTTTCATCGCACCGAGCAGCTGATCCATGTCCTTGAGCGTAACGAACAGGGCAGGATCCTGGCCGCGCAGTCTGACGAGATCTCCGATGCCGGTAATGCAAATGCCTAACCTGCGATTCAGTCTAGCGTCGCGGTGGAGGTCGGAACGCTCCCAGCTCAGTACGTCGTGCAGGCTGTCGCCGAGTTCGACGGCCGCGGTCAACGCAAATTCGAGCCTCGGCCAATCGAGCTCGCCGCGGGAGTCCGCAAAACGGAGCAGGTCGATCACGACGGGCACCCAGGCGGATCCGGCCGGTGCCTGGATGCCGCAGACCGGGAGCACGCACTCCGCCGATTCCGGTGCGAGCAGCGGACATGGCGATGTTACCTGCGCTGCCGGCGCGAGCCGGACGGCAGGCTCGTTGCGAAGGCGCCAGAGCTCGGTCCAGAACTCCGAACGATGACGACCTGCGTTACGACGCCGATTGAGCCAGCCGCCATGAGCCCGAAAGTAGAGACTGGCGCCCGGAAGCTGCGCTTGCCGCAGCTGCCAGACAATGCGCGGCGACGCCATGCGCGCGTCGACGACGACGTCGATGAGGGCGGGTCCGGTTTTCGCAGCGGCAGCTGACTCAGCAAGCGCAGTAAAAAGCGCTGCCAGTTCCGCGGAGCCGTGCCCCTGGTCCCCTGACCGAATCGCCACCGAGACGAGCCGCCGGCGCGCCCGCGCCGCGCCGATACGCGTCCGGAACCGATCCAGCGACCGGGACGATTCGAGCACCGTTGCGGTGCACGTACTGACACTCACGGCCGCAGTCGACGCCAAAGCCTCGCACGTCGCGCCGGCGCTCACCAGCAATCGACAAAGATCGCCCGTAGTGGCTTCCGGCCTGGTCTCGGGCGATAACGTGCCTTGAGCGGCCGCCGCCAAACGCGGCCGCGTGAGAATCGGTTTCAGCGTCACGGTCCTTCCCTGGACGTGGTCGTCTCCGCAGTGTGCCGCGCCCAGGCTGCGCCTGCTCAAGGTGAAATTGTCCACCCTGCCGAGATTTTGCTATTGTCGCCTCGCCCAACCAGGCCACGCGCAAGCTTAAGAGAAACTCATGACGTTCAAGACGCTGCTCGACGAGTGGGCGCAGCAGAAAAAGACGGCGAAAACGAAGGCCCATTACACGGTGCGGCTGTCCGCGAAAGACGCGGCACGCGTTCACGCCCTCGCGGAAATGTATTCCGGCATCGACGCCGAACGCATCATTACCGACCTGTTGTCGACAGCGCTGGGTCAGGTCGAGGCTGCATTCCCGTACGTACCGGGAAAAACGGTCATTCGCGAGGACGATCAGGGCGACCCGATTTACGAAGACATTGGACTGACGCCGAAATTTCTGTCACTCGTACGCAAATACCAGAAAACGCTGGAGACCACCGACTGACCCGTGAAGCCCGGGGCTTGGTCTACACTTGAGTTAAAACAAGACCCATACTATGGATGCATCGATCGCTCCGGCATCATGTAATCCCAGAGTCATAGCCAATGCCATCATTCGACGTCGTCAGCGATTTCGACAGCCACGAGGCAACGAATGCTGTCGATCAAGCCAATCGGGAAGTAACTACCCGCTTCGACTTCAAGGGCACGGGCTCCAAGTTCGATCTCGATGGCCAGACGATTACGCTCGTCTCGCAATCCGACTTTCAGCTCAAACAGATGCTGGAAATTCTCCGCCAGAAGCTTTCGAAACGCGGCATCGACATTGCCTGCCTCGAGGAGCACGAGCCCGAAATCACCGGGAAGGAGGCTCGCCAACGCGTTACGCTGAGACGCGGCATCGACGCTGATCTTGCACGCAGGCTCGTCAAGATGGTCAAGGGCTCGAAGCTCAAGGTACAGGCTGCGATCCAGGGCGACAAACTGAGGGTCAGCGGGAAGAAACGCGACGACCTGCAGGCAGTCATCCGGATGCTCAAAGACGCGGACGTCGACCTGCCGTTGCAATACGAGAACTTCCGCGACTGACGATCAGCAATGGCCGCCAGCACTGACAAAATCCTGAGCCGCCAGGACATCAAGTTCGCGGACAAGGAACAGGCCCTGCGCGACGATGTGCGCACGTTAGGCGCGATGGTCGGCGACCTGGTACGCGAGCAGGGTGGCCAGGAACTGTTCGATCTCGTCGAGAATTCCCGCATTCGGGCGATCCGGCGTCGTGAAGGCAACGAGATGCCCGGCGACGAGTTGCCGGCGCTGGTGCAAAACCTGGCGCCCGATGTTGCTCTGCAGCTAATCCGGGCTTTTTCGACGTATTTCCAGATGGTGAATACGGCGGAGAAGGTGCATCGGATACGGCGGCGGCGCGAGTACCTCCGCGACGTGGGACATTTCCAGCCGGGTGGTCTCGAAGACTCGCTGATCAAGCTGAAGGCGGCCGGCATGAATATCGACGCCGTGCAGGCACTGATCAACAGGCTGCGCATCGAGCCGGTATTCACGGCACATCCCACGGAGCCGACGCGCCGCACGATCCTGCGCAAGGAGCAGCAGATCGTACGGCACCTCGTGGACCTCCTGAACCCGACCATGACAGCGCAGGAGGTCGATGCGTCGCTTGCGAATATCCGGCTGCTCGTCACGACTGGCTGGCAGACACACGAGCATCCGACCGAGCAGATGACGGTCGCCGACGAGCTCGAGCACGTACTGTTCTTCGTGACCGACGTGTTGTACCGCGCCATGCCGCCCTTCTACGAAGACATCGAGGCTGCGCTCGAGCGGATTTACGGCGAGGAAAGCAAGCGCGTCAAGGTACCCGATATCGTCCACTTCGGGTCGTGGGTCGGCGGCGACATGGACGGCAATCCGAATGTCAATGCGAAGACCATACGCGAAACGCTGGCGCGGCAGCGCGCGCTCGTGCTGGACCTCTACTTCAACGAATGCGCATCACTGTCCGCGAAGCTCAGCCAGTCCATCGGGCGCGTCGGTTTCAGCGAAAAGTTACTGGAGAAAATCAAGGAGTATCGTGGCGTATTTCAGAACGCCTATCACGCGGTACCCATACGGCACCGAGATATGCCGTACCGGGTGTTCCTGCGCCTCATTCAGCAGCGGCTGCAGTCGACTTACGACGACGACGTATTCCCTTACGAGGACGTAAAGCAGTTTCGCGCCGACGTCAAACTCATTGCCGACAGCCTGAGCGCTAACAAGGGTGAACACGCCGGGCTTTTCGCCGTGCGGCGGCTGCTCAGGCGAATCGACACCTTCGGTTTCCACCTCGTGACGCTGGACGTGCGCCAGGACGCCCGTGTGCACCGGGAGGTGATAGCGGAGTGTCTCGGCGAAGAAGACTGGCTCGAGCGGTCCGCCGAGGAGCGCGCGGCGCGCATCATCGAGGCGATTGAAAACCGCGAAAGCCCGCCGCAGACGCTCAGCACACAGGTACGCAAGACGCTTGCAGTCTTCGAGGCGATCGGCTTCTGCCGGCGCAAGTACGGTGCGCGGGCTATTGGGCCGTTCATCATCAGCATGACTCAGGGCGCGGACGATATCCTCTCGATCCTGCTGCTCGCCCAGTGGACCGAACTCCACAATCGGCGCGGCGACGTGCCGCTCGATATCGCGCCGCTGTTGGAGACCGTCGACGACCTGAAAAAGGGCCCGGAAATCGTCAGGGCACTGCTCGACACGGACATGTACCGCAAGCACCTCAAGCAGCGTAAGCAGCGTCAGACGATCATGATCGGCTACTCCGACAGCAACAAGGACGGCGGCCTCGCATCCGCACGCTGGGCGCTGCAAAACGCCCAGGTGTCGCTCGTTCAGGCAATGCAGCACGACGACATCGAGCTGACGCTGTTTCACGGCCGCGGTGGGACGATCAGCCGCGGAGGCAGCAAGACGCACGTCGCCGTGCTCGGGGCACCACCCGGCACCGTAAACGGCCGGCTCCGGGTAACCGAGCAGGGCGAAATCATCAATGAGAAGTATGGCCTCAGAGGCATCGCGTTGCGGACGCTCGAACAGGTAACCGGATCGGTTGCGCTTGCGACGGCGCTGCCGCGACATCGCGGCAACGACATGCCCGAGTGGCACGACATGATGGAAATCGTCGCGACCGAGAGTCGGCGCGCGTATCGCACGCTGGTCTACGACACGACAGGATTTTATGACTACTTTCGAAAAGCAACGCCGATCGACCTGATCGAACGTATGCGTATCGGTTCACGTCCGTCCTCACGGCGAAAACAGCAGGGAATCGAAGACCTGCGGGCGATACCCTGGGTGTTCGCGTGGACCCAGGCCCGCAGCATGCTGCCTGGCTGGTATGGCTTCGGGTCAGGCCTTGCCGCGGCAGCCGATAACTTCGGCAACGACGCGGTCCGCGACATGTTCGCGGAGTGGCACTTCCTGCGTGCGCTAACCGCCGACGCGGAAATGGTGCTCGCGAAATCGGATCTGACGATTGCGAGTTTGTATTCCGAGCTGGCGGGCGAGCTGCACCAGGAATTCTTTCCCGTTATCGAGCGCGAATACAACCTGACCCGCGAGTTCATCCTCGAGTACTCAGAGCACGACTCGCTGCTCGAGGGCGACATCACGCTGCAGCGCGCGATTATGCTGCGCAACCCATACGTCGACCCGATGAGCTTCATGCAGGTCGATCTGCTCAAGCGTTGGCGCGACTCGAACTACGAGGACGACGACATGTTCCAGGCGCTTCTGGCCAGCGTCAACGGCATCGCGCAGGGTCTGCAAAACACCGGCTAAACCGTATAACTCGGACGGACACAACGTCGCCCGCCCTCGCCCGAAGTAATCCCTGTGGTGCGCTAGAGCTAGTCCTCCCACGTTTTTATGCGGCGGTACATCTCCACCGTCAGGATGCTCCGATACGGGCGCACGGTCCTCGCGAACGCCAGATACGCGTCGCTCGCCAGCAACTTGTCGAAATAGTTGTTCAGGCCCGCGAAGCTCGGCGCCGTTATCAGAGCGACGTGCGTGACCCCGCCACCGCCGGCACGGACTTCCATCAGCCGGACCGAGCCCGGGTTGTCTACCGAGTCGAAGAGCTTTGCGAACTCGGCCCGGTAGCTGACGGGATCCGTTATTGTCATGATGTACGCGGCCAGTGCCCCATGATTGCGCCAGCCGCCGCCGCGCACGTAGCGCTGAATCAGGAAAATGTTTGCGGTCAGGTCGGCCGCGTCCCGCGTCGTCAACAGGTAGCGTAGCCAGTCCGGGCTGCCGCGCCGCTTAGCGGACATGCTCTCATAAGCCTCGTAGCCGTCGTACTCGGTTACCAGTACGTGGCTGCGCGGGTTGTTGCCATCGAATTCGACCGCCCACAGTGCCGCCTTGCGGCCCTTCGTATCCGGCGATGCCATGATCGAATCCAGCGCCTTGATCATGACGGCGGAATTCCTAACGTCGAAACTGTAGACGGCTTCCAGCGGCTCTGCGGACGCCATGCCGGCCGCAACCAGTGTCGCGATGGCCGTTGCTCCGGCCAGTGTCAGCCTGATTCTGATACCCATGACTCTGCTCCTCGTTATTTGCTGTTTTTTAGAATGGCCAGGACCCACATATCCCGGTGCCGGATGCAAACGTTCATAAGCTTCAGCGTAGCAGAGCAATCCGCATTTGCAGGAACTGCTCGTTTTCCCGACACTCACGACTGGAATTCAGGAAACCAGTGCCTATTACGCTCATGGCCGATACCACGGACATCGAGATTCGGCTGCGCAAGCTCAGCCGTGCCTTTTCCGAAGGCAAGCACGTGCACCAGGTGCTCCACGGCATCGATGCGGATTTTGCGCGCGGCGAAACGATAGCGATCCGCGGCCGCAGCGGCTCCGGCAAATCGACGCTCCTGAATCTGATCGCCGGTATCGACGTGCCGGACGCCGGCAGCATCGAGGTCTCCGGCATCGACATCACCAAGCTGTCGGAACGCGACCGGACGCTGTTCCGGCGCAAACACGTCGGCTTCGTCTACCAGGCATTCAATCTCGTGCCGACGCTGACGGTCGCGGACAACATACGGCTCGTACTGGAATTGAACGAGGTTACGCGTATCGATGCGAACGCGCGCATTCGTGAGCTCCTCGACGCCGTCGAGCTGTCCGATCGAGCCGACAGTTTTCCGGACATATTATCGGGCGGCGAGCAGCAGCGCGTCGCGATTGCCCGTGCGCTGTGTCACGGGCCTGCGGTGCTGCTTGCCGACGAGCCAACAGGCAATCTCGACGACGCCACGGCGGACGCCGTACTCCGCCTGCTGGACCAGCTCGTGCGTGCAGCCGGCGGCACGATGTTGATCGCGACTCACAGCGCGCGCGTCGCGCGCTTTTGCGATTGCAGCCTCACGCTTGCCGCCGGCAAATTGATGGCAGAGTGACGATGCCCGTCATCTATCGCGCAAGCTTGAGCTACCTGCTGCGCCATCCGTGGCAGCTGACGCTGGCCGTCGTCGGTATTTGCATCGGCGTCGCGGTCATCGTTGCCGTGGACCTGGCAAACAGCAGCGCAAGGAAGGCGTTCCTGCTGTCGATGGATGCCATAACGGGGGTCGCGACACACCAGGTCATTGGCGGGCCCGCCGGCCTGGACGAGACGCTGTACAGAGAGCTGCGCGTCGCGCGCGGACTCACGAACATCGCGCCGGTCGTCGAAGGCTACGGCGACGCTCCGTCCGGCCCGGTGCGCATCTTCGGCGTCGACGTCTTCGCGGAGCGCGCTATGGAACGGTTCGCCGATCTCGATAGCGTCGCGACCGACGATGATCCAACGTCGCTGATCGGGGACCTGCTGACCGAACCGGGTGCCGCGCTCGTCTCGGAAGCCACCGCGGCGGCGCTCGGTTTGCGCCGCGGCGACATGATCGAACTGGTCACGGCGGGGCGTGTTCATGCCGCCCGCATAATCGGAATCTTTGAGAGCACTGGCGGGGCCGCGGACGACGTGCTCTTGACCGACGTCGCAACGGCCCAGGTCTGGCTGAACCAGCCGGGCCGTCTCACGCGTATCGACGCGCGCCTGGGCGACCATCCCGATGCGGTTGCCCGTTTCCAGGAGATCCTGCCGGCAGGCACGCGGCTGCTCAGCGCCGCCGGGCGCACGCGCGCGACGACCGAAATGAGCACGGCATTCATGACAAACCTGACGGCGATGAGCCTGCTGGCTCTGCTCGTCGGCCTGTTTCTCATCTACAACAGCGTGAGCTTCTCGGTGCTGCAGCGTCGCGGCCTCATCGGCGTGCTCCGTGCGCTCGGCATCACGCGCCGCCAGGCATTTACGCTGGTGGTCGTCGAAAGCGCCGGCATCGGTCTGATCGCCTCGGTCATCGGCGTCCTCGTTGGTATCGGGCTCGGCGAGAGGCTCCTGGTGCTCGTCTCACAGTCGATCAACGACCTTTATTTTCGCGTCAACGTGACTGCCGTTGACGTGAGCGGCCTGTCGATCACGAAGGGCATGCTGGCAGGTATCGCCGCATCGACACTCGCGGCTGCCGTACCGGCGTTCGAAGCGGCCGCGTACCCGCCGCGGCTCGCGCTTTTGCGGTCGACGGTCGAGCATCGCGCTCGCCACCTCGTGCCGCTGATCGCCGGCCTCGGCGTACTCACGCTGCTCGTCGCGGCCGCAACGTTGTGGAGCTCCGCTCGCAGCCTCGTCGCCGGGCTCGCCGCCGTGTTCCTCGTCATTTTCGGATTCGCGATGTGCATCCCGCTCGCGGTCCGGGGGCTCGCGATCTTGTTCGAGCGCCCGGGAAGGCACCTGGCAGGGCTGCCGGGCGCGATGGCGATATCCGGCATCGCGACGAGCCTGAGCCGCACCGGCGTCGCGATCGTCGCACTCGCCGTCGCCGTTTCCGCGACGATCGGCGTCAGCGTCATGGTGGACAGTTTTCGCGGTTCCGTGAGCGCCTGGCTCGAACGAAGCTTGCAGGCCGATGTGTACGTCGGTGCACAGGGAGGTCCGCTCGATCCCGAAGTGATCGCCGACCTCGCCGCCCTGCCCGGTGTCGCGCACGTGAGCTCGAGCCGCCGTGCGCGCTTCGAGTACACCGGTGGACAAACCGACGTGCTCGCAATCGACATGGCACCCGGGAGCTACGCCGGCACGGAAATTATCGACAGCCTCGACGTCGACGTCTGGCGCGCCTTCGACGCCGGCGATGCGGTGCTCGTGTCGGAGCCATATGCGTATCAGCACGAGGTGGCGCCGGGTGACACGATAACTCTGCCCACGACATCAGGCGACAGGATTTTTCCGATCGTCGCGATCTATCAGAGCTACGACGTCAGCGCGAGCGCGATCCTGATGAGCCGCGACACCTACGATCGCTATTGGGACGACACCGCCATCGATTCGATCGGCCTGTACCTCGACGAGGGGGCGAACGCCGACGCGATCATCGCTATGGCCACCGCCATTGCGGCCAATCGGCAAGCGCTGCGCGCACGCTCCAATTCGGACATTCGTGTTCTGTCGCTCGAGATATTCGATCGCACGTTCATCATCACCGACGTCCTGTATTGGCTTGCAACGGGCGTCGCGCTGATCGGCATACTGAGCGCGATGCTCGCGCTCCAGCTCGAGCGAGCGCGCGACCTCGCTGTTTTGAGAGCGCTCGGCATGACGCCCGCCGAGCTTGGCGGCATGATCACGCTGCAGACCGGCGCGATCGGCCTGTTCAGCGGACTTGCAGCGCTTCCGCTCGGCGTGGCGATGGCATACATCCTGATCGACGTGATCAATCGGCGTGCGTTCGGTTGGCAAATCGATATGGACGTGGGCGCCGGCGTCCTGGTTTCGGCCGTTCTGTTCGCCGTCCTGGCCGCGGTCGTCGCCGGACTGTACCCCGCCTGGCGAGCAGCCAACAGTCGGCCGGCGCTTGCAATGCGTGAGGAGTAACGGCGTGCCGGGATTCGCGCACATTGTTGCGGCCGCCTCGATCGCGCTGATCGCAACGGCGAGCACTGCCGCCGATCAAAACGAAGGTTCCCGGCTTGCGAAGCTGCTCGCGGGCGATCCCGCCGCCGGCTTTGCGCGTGCGCTCGAACCGCGCGCGTTCGATTTTCCTCATGACCACGGCCCGCACCCGGAATATCGCAACGAGTGGTGGTACTTCACCGGCAACCTGGAAGATGCAAGCGGCCGACGTTTTGGTTATGAACTGACTTTTTTTCGGGTTGCGCTCGGCACCGAGCCGCCGCGAAGCGACTCGGCCTGGCGCAGCAACCAGGTGTACATGGCGCACTTTGCGGTGACTGACGCAAGCAGTGAGCGCTTTTACGTTGCCGAACGATTCTCGCGCGCCGCGCTCGGCCTCGCGGGCGCTGCAAGGGACCCTTTTGCGGTGTGGATCGATAACTGGTCTATCCGGGAGCGGCCGCCGGGGAGTTTTGCCGAGTCAAGTCCCGAACGCGAACGCTGGACGCTTTCCGCCGCCGACGACCGTATCGCGCTCAAGCTCGACCTTGCCGCGCTGAAGCCGCCCGCGCTTAACGGCAGCGACGGCCTTTCGCGGAAATCCGCCGATCCCGGCAACGCGTCTTACTATTATTCGATATCCCGCTGGCAAAGCAGCGGCATGCTGTCCATCGGCGCCGAGACGTATGCGGTAACCGGCCATTCCTGGCTCGATCGCGAATGGTCGACCAGCGCGCTCGCTGACGAGCAGGTGGGGTGGGACTGGTTTGCGCTGCAGCTCTCCGACGGCACCGACATCATGTTCTACAACCTGCGCAATACCGACGGTAGCCAGGACGCTCACAGCGCCGGCACGTGGATCGGGCCCGACGGCACCGCGACATCGATACGTCCGGGCGAAATCGACATCGCGGCCACGGGCACCTGGGAGAGCCCGTCGGGCGGACGCTATCCCTCGGGCTGGGAGCTCCGAGTGCCCGGACGCGAGCTCGCCGTTACCGTCGCCCCGGTCATCGACAACCAGGAGCTCCGGACACTGGTCCGCTACTGGGAGGGAGCGGTCGACGTCCGCGGCCGGCTGGGCGACATTGCCGTGACCGGCCGCGGCTATGTAGAGCTCACGGGTTACGCCGACACACCGTCATCGGCGGAGTGACCTAACCGCGCTTTGGCGCGGTGCTCAGTATACGTTGTAGCCGACCCGGCGCACGTTCGTGCCGCATTCGAGGAATCTTGCCCAGAGCTTCGACGCGGTCGAGTTCGGATCCGTCAGATCTTTGAGCCAAATATCCCACGCCTTGCCGAAGGCCTCGGTGCTGGATGCACGTCCCACCCAGAAAACCGACGTCAGGTTGCTGCTCTGCACCGGCACGAACACCTCCGCCTTGTAGCCGTACTTGCTGGCCCAGTTCTTGTTGAAATCGTCCTTGATAGCGACGTATTTCTCGACGCTGCAGTCCTCGTGCAGCTCGACCTCGATGACATCGGCGTGGCCGCCAAGTGCGACTGTTGGCAGCACGAGCATTAGCAGGTAAATGAGTCTTTTCATTATGAGTCCCCTCGTTCTTTTTTTCGGCCCCGAGGCCGTCCCTTTCAAGCATAGCCGAGTTTCGCGCGGCACTGTGATCGGCGCCAGGCGCTGCAACCAAGGTTCGACTCGCGTATATTGGACATGCCGTGAAGCACGTCGCCATAGCCATCGTCACGATCGTCATTCTGGCTCTCGCCTGGTTTCTCGCCTCGCCACTTTTTATCGATCGGACGGTCGATGAACCCTTCGATCTATCTCTGCCGAACGGCAGGCTCAACTACGACGCGATCATGAGCATGCCTGACGAAAAGCGTGAGGAGATGCAGCAGGAAATCATGGATGCTGCCGCGAACGCGCCGGATCGCGCCAGCGCCGAGGCGATGCCCGGCGGTTCCCCGATGCTGCTTGCACGCGGGATGTTCATCGACGCGGATGCGATCCACAAAGGCACGGGCACCGCGCTGCTGTATGCGCTGCCGGACGGACGGCACGTCGTGCGCTTCGAGGATTTTCGCGCGACGAACGGACCGGCGCTTGTCGTGTACCTGGCGGAACACGAGAATCCGACGTCGGCCGCCGACGTGACCGATCACAGGTTTGTGAACATTGGCAAGCTGAAGGGCAACGTCGGGAACCAGAACTACGAGATTCCGGCGAACATCGACATTTCGCCGTACCGTAGCGTCGTGATCTGGTGCGAGCTGTTCGGCGTGCTGTTCTCGCCCGCAGCGCTCCTGCCGCTGGGCTAAAAGCTTTGCTCCAAAGCGCCGGTCAGCGGCAGGCTGCCGGCAAATGCTTATCTGCGATCGCGCCGGCGCTCGCACAGCTCCAGCTAACGCTGCCGGCGTTGGCTGCTGCTGTCAGGACGAGCTTCTGACCGGAGATCGCGGCGTGAGCGGCGGCGCCGTACTCAATTTCAATGACGTTGTCGGTGACGTCGACCTGGGCCGTGTAATGGCCGGCGATGTCGCTCGCATCGGCCAGCCCGGCGGTGAGATTGTCGGCCGGCCATAAACCGGTAGCCATGTAGTACTGGCTGACAGCGTTTTTCGCGCTCGTCGACAGCTGAATCCCTTCGGTAACCTGGGTTCGTATCGCATAGCGCTGATAGACCGGCAGCGCGACCACCACGAGAATCCCGATGATTGCCACGACAATCATCATCTCGATAAGCGTAAATCCTTTCTTCTTGCGCATGCTCGCGTTTCCTGTGGCGATCGAACGCTTGTTGTTCTTCTCAGCACACCGGCCTCGTCGGACCGTCGCCCCTAAGGGGTCTTGTTCGCCGCGGCTTTCCAGCCCGGCTTTTGTACGCATCCATTGTCACCCACAGGCCGGCCCGTGTCGCCGCAACTCCTCACGTCGAAAAGTGTGATGTGCGTCACATTTTTTCGGCCCTGGCTCCGGGGCCGCACGGCTCGCCGCGATGGCGTTATCATGCGGTGCTCCCGCTACTTTAAGCATGCGAGGCTTTTCCTTGTACTCCCTGGCCTGCGACGTATCGAACAGCGGCCGGACCCGGCGCTACACAGCGTCTTACGGCGACGCTTCGCTCAGCTACGCGGACGTCACGCGCCTGTGGGAGGAGGACGAAGCGTTTCGAGCGCTCTGCACTTCGGCTCTCGTCGATGCCCCGTTCGTCGCCTATCGCTGGGAGACGCCGCCCATCACGGCAATGACATCGACGCGGCGATTCGAATTCGTCCTGCTGGACAGTCCGTGGCTGCGGCTGCCCCCGGATGTGGACACGTTCGCGCGCTTCTTCACCGATGACGAGCGCGATGCCGGCGTCGTCAGCTTCGCAAACCTGGGGGGCGACGCAATTCTGATCGTCCCGTCTCCCCGGGCGCCCGCCGAGCATTACAGCGACTTCGCGGCGTTCATGCGCGGCGCGCCGAATGTGCAGAAGCATGCACTGTGGCAGGTCATCGGACGGACGATCCGCGAGCGGCTCGACGATCGACCGGTATGGGTCAGCACGGCGGGCGGCGGTGTCGCCTGGCTACACGTCAGACTCGACTCGCGTCCGAAATACTACGGCCACGCGCCGTATCGCAGCGGCTGACGGCGGCCGCAACGACGTGCCTAAGCGACGAAGCTCGCGAACTCGTCGAGCGACTTGCGACTGATGTCGGGCACGCGCGCACCGTCTGCAGGATAACCCGTGACGAGCAGCAGGAACGGCCGTTCGCTCGTCGGCCGGTCGAGAATTTCGTTCAGGAAGCGCATCGGGCTCGGCGTATGCGTGAGACAGGCGAGCCCGGCACGGTGCAGCGCCGCAATTAGAAAACCGGTTGCGAGCCCTGTCGACTCGACCGGGTAATAATGTTTGACCTTGCGGCCGTCGGGGAGACGCCCGTACTTCTGCAAGAACACCGCGATGAGCCAAGGCGCGGTCTCGAGAAACGGCTTGTGCTCGTCGGTGCCCAGCGGCTCCAGCGCCGCCAGCCATTCCGGCGATGCGCGATGCGCGTAGAACTCCCGTTCCTCGACCTCGGCCGCCGCACGGATCTTCTTTTTGGTTTCGGCTTTGCTGATCGCGACGAAATGCCAGGGCTGCAGATTCGCGCCGCTCGGCGCCGTGTTCGCAGTCAGCAGAGCCGTCTCTACGATGTCCCGCGGCACGGGTCGATCGGCAAAATCGCGCACCGTTCGGCGTCGTCGCATATCGTCATAAAACGCAGTAATCCTCTCGCGCATTTTTTCGAGGGAATATGCGCAGTGATCAAGCGGTATCGTCGGATAGGTCACCATCGTTTTCGTTCGGGTCGTTTAATTTCCTGAGAATCGTGTAGTCCTCGGTGTCGTCCGCTGAGATCGCGTAGTCGCGCACCGAGATGCGCGCCGCGTGCACAGTTTCCGGATCACCGGTGACGAGCGGATGCCAGTCCGGTAGCGGCTGGCCGCGCGAGAGGCGCCGATACGCACAAGAGTCGGGCAGCCAGTCGAACAGTTCGGGCCTGTCGGGTGCGAGAACCAGGCAGTCGGCAACGCGCTTTGCGCGATTCGCGTAGTCCCGACATCGACAGGTCTTTAGGTCGAGCAACCTGCACGCAACGTCAGTGTAATAGACCTCACCGGTTTCTTCGTCCTCTAGCTTATGCATGCAACACAACGCGCACCCGTCGCAGAGCCGTTCCCACTCGGACGCGCTCATCTCCGCCAGCGATTTGCGTTTCCAGAACTCATCCTTCATCGTCGAACACTCTGTTACATCGAAGGTAATTTCGCAATGCGCGCGGTATTTCTGGATTACGGCACGATGGGTCCCGATCTCGATCTTACGCCGCTGCTGCAGATGTTTCCCGACCTCGCGATTTATACGGAGTCGAGCACAGAACAAACGCCGGAACGCGTGCACGCGGCAGAATTCGTGTTTACGAACAAGGTGCGCCTGGACGATGCGCTCATTAAAACATCCCCGGAGCTCAGGTTCATCGGCCTGACGGCAACAGGTACCGATAACGTCGACATCCAGGCCGCCCGGACCCATGATATCGCCGTATGCAACATCCGCGGCTACTGCACGCAGTCCGTGGTCGAACACGTTTTCGGCTCGCTGCTCACGCTGACCCACAGCCTGCATCGCTATCACGCCTCGGTGCGGTCCGGTGAATGGCAGAAGGCCGGCGACTTCTGCATGTTGACACACCCGATCCGCGAACTTTCCCGAATGACGCTGGGCATCGTGGGCTACGGGGATCTCGGTCGCCGTGTCGCACAGACTGCCCGGCATTTCGGGATGCGGGTCGTCGTTGCGGCGCGACGTGGTGCGAAAGCCGTGCCCTCTGACCGCTTGGTCTTCCCTGATTTCCTGGCCGAGTCGGACGTCATCTCGCTGCACTGCCCGCTGACGGACGAGACCCGCAGGCTATTTGCCGCCGCGGAATTCCGGCAAATGAAAGCTTCGGCGTTTCTGATCAATACCGCTCGGGGAGCGCTGATCGATTCCGACGCGCTCGCCGCGGCCCTTGCCGACGGCCAGATCGCAGGCGCCGCGATCGATGTGCTTGCGAAAGAGCCGCCCGTTGATGGCGATCCGCTGCTCGACTATGCGGGCGACAATCTGCTGGTGACGCCGCATATAGCGTGGGCCACCGACAGCGCGCGGCAGAACGCGATCAACGAGCTTGCGGCGAACGTGCGGGCATTCCTCGACGGTGAGCGCCGTAACCGGATCGTGTAGAGAAAAGCAACTCGTGGTCAATCGCCCGCACGGCGGGCTCCCACTC
The DNA here is from genome assembly GCA_041617855.1 of Woeseiaceae bacterium. Taxonomy (GTDB): domain Bacteria; phylum Pseudomonadota; class Gammaproteobacteria; order Steroidobacterales; family Woeseiaceae; genus UBA1847. The sequence continues at coordinate 16,767 of JBFJOC010000037.1, forward strand.
CCGGGTCTTGTGGGAGCGGCATTTCGGACAGGAGGTCCTGATGTCGCGAAGCACAGAGAAGTCCGCAAGCGACCTTGCCGCGATCAATCGCGCCTGGAAGGCGCTCCCACGGCCTGCATCTGTGGGAGCGGCCCATGGCCGCGAATCATCGCCCGCACGGCGGGCTCCCACTCCCGGGTCTTGTGGGAGCGGCATTTTGGACAGGAGGTCCTGATGTCGCGAAGCACAGAGAAGTCCGCAAGCGACCTTGCCGCGAAATGCGCAACCGACAGTTTCGTGGAATCGCGGCTGGAAGCCGCTCCCACGGCCCTGTGCTCTGTGGGTTAAAGACTTCCTGTCCAAAAAGCCGGTCCTACGACACGGCCTATCAGGTGCCGATGATCTGGCGGGCCCACGTGACGACGCCGCGCACCCGCGGCGACGATATGTCGTAGGCCTCGTCGAAGCTGACCCAGCGCCACTCGTGATGCTCGGGGACACCCGTCTCGGGCGAGATGCCCATTTCGACCTCGCGCTCAGTCGTGCTCGCGAGATAGTAACGGGCCGTCTTGCCGCGACTGTATGGCCCGGTCTCTATGAACGTCTCACCCCAGTCGAACGACACGCTCGTGATTCCGGTTTCCTCGCCGACCTCGCGCAGCGCCGCTTGCAGGGTGTCCTCGTCGGCCTCTCGCAGGCCCTTAGGGAAATCCCAATGGTGGTAGGCGCGCAGCATCAGCGTCTTCCAGCCGTCGCTCGAGTTGCGCGCAAGCACGATGCCGCAGGAAAGTCTGTCATCGGCAGCGCTCATGCCGCGCGCAGCACGTCGACAGGAGGTGCGACGACAGAGCCGCGCGCTGCAACGAAACCGCTGCCGCAAACGATGACGACGCCCGCTGTCAGGCCGGCGGCCCAAAGCAGCGGATCGAAGCGGTACGGCAGATCGAATAGCTGTATCGCCACGACCCCGGCCAGCGCCGACGCGCCCGCCGATGCGAGCACGCCGGCCGCGACGCCAAGCGCCGCAAACTCGGTCATGACGCCGGCGAACACGGTTCGCTTCGGCGCGCCGAGTGCCCTGAGCATCGCGCTCTCGAACCTGCGCTCATCGATCGTCGACTGCACGGCCGCGAACAGCACCGCGATGCCGGCCGCCAGCGTGAACACGAACACCGCCTGTACAGCGAGGCTGGCCTTGTCGATGATTTCCCGCACCTGCGTAAGAATAGACGCGAGGTCGATGACCGATATGCTCGGGTGCCGGCGAACGAGCGTGACCAGCGCGGGCTGCTGTGCAGCTTCCACCCGCAGGCTCGCGATGTAGGTTTTAGGCATGTCGTCGATCGCGCCAGGCGACAGGACCACGAAAAAGTTCGGCTGGAACGAATCCCAGTTGACTTTGCGCAGGCTCCTGATCTCGACGTCGAGGTCTTGTCCTGCGACCTGGAACTTCAGTCGGTCGCCGATGCCCAGACCGGTCTCGAGGGCGACCTCTTCCTCGATCGACGCCAGTGGGGGGCCCGCGTAATCGTCGGGCCACCACTCGCCGTCGATCAGCTCGTTGCTCGGCGAGAGCTCCCTCGACCAGGAAAGATTCGCCTCGCGGTTCGCAAACCAGCGGCCGTCATCCGACGGATAGCTGCGCTCCTTTACCGACGTGCCGTTTATTTCGGTCATCCGCGCCCGCACGAGCGGCACGAACGCGGGTGCCGCGATACCGCCGTCCTCGAGTATGCCGGCCACGGAGTCACGCTCGTCGGGCTGCACGTTGATCATGAAATGGTTCGGCGCATCTTCGTCGAGCGTTCGCTGCCAGCCCTCGAGCAGATCCGTGCGAACGATCGTGAGCAGCAGCAGCACCGTCAACCCGAGCCCGAACGCCACGACCTGTACCGCGCTCGCGCGACCACGACGCGCAACGTTTGCAAGCCCGTAACGCCAGGCAATGCCGACACCGGACCGAAACCGGCTCATGGTTGCGACGAGCCCTCGTCCGACCGCGTACAGGCATGCGGCGATCAGAACGATGCCGCCGATCACGATCGCCAGCATGCGCGCGTCGCCAATGGAACGATAAAGCAGCGCCGCCACCGCCGCTAAAGCGAGTCCGGCGACGAGCAGTCGCGACGGTGCCGGCGGCATTTCATCGTGGCGCAGCACCCTGAGTGGCGGCGTGTTCTTGAGCTGCAGGAGCGACGGCAGCGCAAAGCCGACGAGCAGCACGATCGCGCTCCCGCAGGCCAGAATAACCGGCTTGAGCCCTGGATCCGGCAGGTCCCGGGCGATCAGATCCGCGAGGAGCCAGGACAGGAGTTCCTCCGCGGCGTAGCCCGTGACGCTGCCGATGATCACGCCGAGGACGCCCAGCATGACGAGCTGCGCGATCGCGACTGCGATGACGAAACCCTGCGTCGCGCCCAGACTCTTCATGAGCGCAACGGCATCCATACGCCGCAGCGCGAATCGGCGCGCGGACATCGCGATTGCCACCGCGCTCAGAAGCAGGCTGATCACTGCGGTCAGTGACAGGAATCGCTGCGCCCTGTCCGCCGCATTGTAGACGCGCTCGCTGCTTTCTTCTGCGCTGCGTATGCGGACTGAATCGGGCAGCTCGTCTTCGATGGCGTCGTTGAAGGCCGCAACCTGGTCCGGCGCGCCCGCGACCAGCAGCGCATAACGTACGCGGCTGCCCTCGCCGGCGAGACCGCTCGCGCCGACGTCCGCGATGTTCATCAACAGCGTAGGCGCCAGCGACGCAAAGCCGATGGACTGGTCGGGCCGATAGGTCAGCACCGCCGTAACCTCGAGGTCGACGGCGCCGACCGCGAGCGTGTCCCCGACGTCCGCGCCGACACGCGCGAGCAGCGCGCCGTCCGCCCAAGCCTCACCGGGGCCAGGCACGCTGCCCACCTCGCGCTGCTCGCCGAACAGTGCATCGGCGATGCGCAACGCGCCGCGCAGCGGATATTCGTCACTGACTGCATTTACGCTCGTCAGCGCGCTCAGATCGCCGGCAAATACGACGCTCGGAAAACGCAGCGTCTCGGCGGTGCGCAGCCTGAATCCGGCGGCGGTTTCCTTCCAGACCTCGGGGATCGGAGTCTGCGAGCGCAATCGTAGATCGCCGGCGAGCACCTCGTTCGCCTGCCGCGCCACCGCCCTGCCGATGCGATCGGTCAAAAACCCGACCGCGGTGATCGCCGCCACGGCGAGCGCGACGGCCGCCAGCAGCACGAGGACTTCGCCGGACCGCAACTCGCGCAGAAAGCCGCGCGCGGCGAAGATGATTGCCTTCATGCTGCCGCCCGGCTGTCGCCGACGAGTCTGCCGGCATCGAGGCTCAGCATACGGTCGCAGCGCCCGGCGAGTGCCGCGTCGTGGGTGACGAGCAACAGCGTCGTCGACGAGCTCCGGTTGAGCTCGAACATGAGCTCCATGATCTTTGCGCCGGTTCGAGTGTCGAGATTGCCGGTCGGTTCGTCCGCAAACAACACCGCGGGCTCAGCCGCGAATGCGCGCGCGATCGCAACGCGCTGTTTTTCGCCACCGGACAGCTGTGCCGGATAGTGCCGCCAGCGATCACTCAGCCCCACCGTTTCGATGATGTCGAGCGCCGTTCGTCGCGCATCGCGGTTGCCGGCAAGCTCCAGCGGTAGCATGACGTTTTCCAGCGCGTTGAGCGACGGCACGAGGTGAAACGACTGGAACACGAAACCCACGTTGTCGGCACGCAACCGCGCGCGGCCGTCCTCATCGAGATCGGACAGATTGATGCCGTTCAGCATCACGAAGCCGCGCGTCGGCACGTCCAGGCCCGCGAGCAGCGCCAGGAGCGTCGACTTGCCGGCCCCCGATGGCCCGACCACGGCAATCGAGTCCCCCGCAGCAACGCTGAAACTGACGTCGGCGAGAATGGTCAGAACACCTTCCGGGCTGTTAACCTGCTTGGTCAGCTCGTCCGCCCGCAGGACCGGTCCATTTTCTGTTGCTGTAGTCGACATGCGAAAACTGTTGCCTTTGATTCTGCCGTTTTTTTTCCTTTCCGCAGAGGGAAGCGACGCGCCGACCGTGCTCGTGTTCGGCGACAGCCTCAGTGCAGGCTACGGAATAGACGTTGACCAATCCTGGGCTGCTTTGTTGCAGTCTCGTCTCGAGGGTGAAGGGTACGAACATCGGGTCATCAACGCCAGCATCAGCGGCGAAACCACCGAAGGTGGCGCCGCACGCATCGAGAAGGCCCTGGAGACTTTCGATCCGGCGCTACTCATCCTCGAGCTCGGCGGCAATGACGGCCTGAGAGGTATACCGCCCGCGCGTATGAAGGCGAATCTCGAAAAAATCATAACCACGACGATGGCCACGGGAGCCGCGGTCGTGATGCTGGGCATACGTATTCCCACCAACTACGGCCCGCGCTATACGTCCGCGTTCAATGACGTATATCGTGATATCGCGGAACGGTACGAGGTGCCCTGGATCGAATTTTTCATGGACGGCGTGGCGCTCGACGAAGGCTTGATGCAGCCGGACGGGATTCACCCGAACGTCGCAGCGCAGCCCGTATTGCTCGACAACGCGTGGCCGGTCATCAGCCAGGTATTGTCCGGCGGCGCAGAGTAGGAGTACCGTCCCGGCTCGATTCGTCGCGGATGATATCGCGGCTGGAAGCCGCTCCCACGACAGCGTGTCGCTGTATTGTGGGAGCCCGCCGTGCGGGCGATGATGCGCGGCCGGAAACCGCTCCCACGACAGCGTGTCGCTGTATTGCGGGAGCCCGCCGTGCGGGCGATGATGCGCGGCCGGAAACCGCTCCCACGACAGCGTGTCGCTGTATTGTGGGAGCCCGCCGTGCGGGCGATGATGCGCGGCTGGAAGCCGCTCCCACGACAGCGTGTCGCTGTATTGTGGGAGCCCGCCGTGCGGGCGATGATGCGCGGCTGGAAACCGCTCCCACGACAGCGTGTCGCTATATTGCGGGAGCCCGCCGTGCGGGCGATGATGCGCGGCCGGACGCCGCTCCTGCGATTCCTGATACGCTATGCGTTTCGCGTTTGCGATCAGGACGCGCGCACGCGTATTGCAACGAGTAGAAGCGCATTTTGAAAAAGATTTGGCTCAAATCGTATCCGGAAGGCGTACCCGCGGAAATCGAAACGCCCCCGCATCGCTCCGTGCGCGACATGTTCGAGGAGGCCTTCGAGAAGTTTCCCGACAGGCCGGCCTACTCGAACATGGGCACAACGCTTACCTATCGGCAGCTCGATCAAAAATCCCGGCATTTTGCCGTTTACCTGCAGCAAAAGCTGGGCCTAATGCGCGGCGAGCGCGTCGCCGTCATGCTGCCGAACATACTTCAATACCCGGTCGCAATCGCCGGCATCTTCCGGGCGGGCCTCGTCGTCGTGAACGTCAACCCTTTGTACACGGCCCGCGAGCTCAAGCATCAGCTCAACGATTCCGGCGCGACTTGCATTCTCATCCTCGAGAATTTCGCGCATACGCTCGAGGCCGTGATCGACGACACCGACGTCAAATACGTCATCACGACCGGGATCGGCGATTTGCTGTCTGCGCCGAAGGGATGGATCACGAATTTCGTGCTCCGTTACGTCAAGCGGGCCGTGCCGCATTACCGGATTTCGGGGAAGGTAACCTTCAAGCGGGCCCTGGAGGAGGGCCGTCGCGGCGTGCTCGCGCCGGTTGAGCTCGGCTATGCGGACATCGCGTTCCTGCAGTACACCGGCGGAACGACAGGAGTATCCAAGGGCGCGATGCTCAGCCACCGCAACCTCGTGTTCAATGTCCAGCAGTCCATCGTCTGGCAGAAGGGCGTCCTCGACGACGTCGATTGCATCGTCGCGATTACCGCGCTGCCCCTCTATCACATATTCTCGCTGCAAGGTAACTGCCTCACGATGACCGCGCAGGGTGGCCACAACGTGCTGATCACGAACCCGCGCGAGATGGACGGCTTCGTAAAGGAGCTCGGTAAATACGAATTTCACCTGTTCACCGGCGTAAACACGATGTTCGCGTCACTTTTGAACACGGCCGGTTTTGCCGAACTCGATTTCAGCTCGCTCAGAATCTGTATTGGCGGCGGCATGGCCGTGCAGCCGGCCATCGCGCGGCAGTGGAAGGAGGTCACCGGCTGCACGATCTTGCAGGGCTACGGGCTGACGGAAACCTCGCCGGTGGCGATCGTCAATCCCATTGATAGCGATTTCACCGGCGCCATAGGCCTGCCGGTTCCGTCGACGGACGTCATGATTGCCGACGACGACGGGAATCCGTTGCCCGTTGGTGACATCGGCGAAATCTGCATCAAGGGTCCGCAGGTCATGGAGGGCTACTGGCAGCGACCGGCGGAGACCGCGGAGGTCATGCTCCCCGGCGGCTGGCTGCGCACCGGCGACATCGGCCGCATGGATGAGCGCGGTTACGTCTATATCGAGGATCGCAAGAAAGATATGATCCTGGTATCCGCGTTCAACGTCTATCCGAACGAAATCGAAAACGTAGTCGTGGAGATGGACGGCGTTCTGGAGGCTGCGGCAATCGGCGTGCCGGACGAGAAATCTGGCGAAGCTGTGAAATTATTCGTCGTCCCAACGGACAAGAGCATCACCGAACTGGACGTACTCGACTACTGTGCTGAAAATCTGACTAATTACAAGCGCCCGAAATACGTCGAATTTCGTGACGAACTGCCGAAGACGAACGTCGGCAAAATCCTGCGCCGGGCGCTTCGCGACGAATGAAATTCATAGCCACAACGACGCTCATCATCGTCACGACCGCGATTGCCGCGACGTCTCCGCTAGACCCGGTGCGCGTCGCGCCGCACATCTACGAGGTCGCATTCGAGAACGAGCGGGTACGAGTTCTGAAGAAGACGATACGCAACGGTGAAACGCCGCCGCTGCATGCGCATCCGGACCGGGTCACCGTCTATCTAAGTCCCTGCGCATGGATGACCAAGGCCAGCGACGGCTCGTCGCGCATGGAGTCGTTCCGCTTCGGCGAGCCCGTATGGACGCCGGCCGAGTCGCACGGCGGCACTACCGCAGGCGTCGTCGAGCAGTGCCGGGTCCTGGAGATCGAGCTGAAGTAGGAGCGCCATTTTGGACAGGAAGTCCTTATGCCGCGCAGCACAGGGATGTGCGGGAGCGGCCTTGGCGATTCGCGGCTTTAAGCCGCTCCTACGACTGATCGCGGCTGGAAGCCGCTCCCACGACAGGGATTGACACCGTGGAAAAGGCTTTTTGGGCAGGAAGTCCTTATGCCGCGCAGCACAGGGATGTGCGGGAGCGGCCTTGGCGATTCGCGGCTTTAAGCCGCTCCTACGACTGATCGCGGCTGGAAGCCGCTCCCACGACAGGGATTGAC